>DBMG01000166.1 GCA_002304785.1 Candidatus Accumulibacter sp. UBA704
CCGAGCGTCTGGTACAGCGCCGGAGCCATCTTGTGGATGACCATCTCGGTAAATTGCACGACGGCGGCGATCACCAGGATGAACGTAATGATGCGCAGGTAGCCGAGTCCGAGCGGCGCCAGCAGCCAGTGCTCGATGTTCCAGCAGATGGAAGCGGCGAGGACGATCACGAAGGTAGTGGCCATGCCCATGCCGAGCGCGCTGTCGATCCGTTTCGACACGCCCATGAAAGGACACAGGCCGAGAAACTTGACGAGCACCACGTTGTTGACGAGGGCCGTGGCAATCAGAAGGAAGAAATAATCGCTCATGGGCTTTCCTTGGCGTTTGCTTTCCCGCTATCACGAACCGTGCCATGCACCTGATCGAGGCTCCGGAATCGTGCAAGGCCCTTGAAATCCGCACCGTAAAGGGGTTGCCGCGATGCTCCCGAATCGTGCCCGACGATGTCGCAACTCCTACACTTTGCTTGAAACACGACATGTCGGCGGATTGGCGGTGGGGTGCGGGCGGTGGTGGTACGAAACTTGCGGAGAGTTCCCTGACAACGGAGAACCCCTGTGACGACCCTTAAGCCAACCCTTCCGACGGAACATCTCGCCGGGATCGCATCCACCGTGTTCCAGCAAGCTGTGGAACAGGCGGATATTGCCATTTCGATCACCGACGCCGCAGCCAACATCCTGTACGTCAACCCGGCCTTCACCCGCGTGACCGGTTACGCGGCCGATGAAATCATCGGCGCCAACCAGTCGCTGCTTTCCAACAAATCCACGCCGGAGAGCATTTATCAGGCGATGTGGGCGGCGATTACCGGCGGGCAACCGTGGAGCGGGCGCCTGGTCAATCGCCGCAAGGACGGCAGCAAGTACCTGGCCGATCTGCTGATCACGCCGGTCGTCGATGCTGCGGGTGCGATCACCAACTACCTAGGCATCCAGCGCGATGTTACCGACCTGCACCGCCTCGAATGCGAAGTGGGTGACCAGAAGGCGCTGATCGAATCGGTTGTCGATTCCGCGCCGGTCGTGCTGGCCCTGCTCGACAACAATTTCCGCGTCGTGCTCGACAACCACGAGTACAAGAAGCTGATGACCGACCTGCGCGCCGTCGAGCCGGCCACGGTCATCCTGGAGGCCGTGCGCGCAAATCTTGGGTCGTCGCTTGGGTCGTCGCTGGCTGCGCCGCGAGTCGGTCGTTATGCCTTCCACGACCACGAGATCCGTTTCGATTCGCGCGGCGGGACGCGCTGGTTTTCCTGTTCAGGCCTGTGGGTCCAGCGCAAGGACGGCAAGGTTGAGACCTTCTTCGATCGTCAGGACGATATCTTCCTGCTCCTGGTCGCCAAGGAGACCACGCGCCAGCGCACCGAGCAAGAAAAGACGCGCCTGGCTCACCTGCAGGCCATGATGGCCGAGGAGAGCCGCATCGATGGATTGCGCGAAACCCTTTCGGCGGCGGTGTTCAAGATCGAGGGGCCGATCAACATCATGGCCTCGGTGCTGGCCACGCTGGAGCGGCGCGGCACCGGATCTCCGGCCGGTTCGGCGCTTGCGGGGGCGCTCTATGCCGGGCGGGATGCCATCGACAGCCTGCGCAGCGCCATTCCAGAGCACACTTCGGAGTCGCGCACGGCCGTGAATCTCAACGAGATCCTGCGTGATGTGCTCGATCTGACCACCACGCGCATGCTGGCCGCCGGTATTACCGTGCATTGGCAGCCACAGTCGGTCTTGCCGTCGCTCAATGCCTACCCGAACCGCATGCGCATGATGTTCAAGGCGCTTGTCGACAATGCCATCGAAGCCATGAACGCCAAGGGCTGGCGCGAACGCGAGCTGCGCGTCGTCACCCGCGGTCACCCGGACCGTGTGGAAGTGGTGATCGAGGACAGCGGGCCGGGCATTCCCCCCGGCCTGCGCTACAAGGTTTTCGAGCCGTTTTTTTCCACGCGCATGGGCGGTGGCAAACACCTGGGGACGGGCCTGTCGTCGGCACAGCAGGTTGCGGCCGACCATGACGGGGTGATCGACATTGATTCCACGGAACGGCGCGGATGCCGGGTGCGCGTGGTGCTTCCGGTCAGCCGCAGGGGGTAACGGGATGACGTTGAAACCTGTCGCATCATCAGTGTGCCGTCACCCCGGCGAAAGCCGGGGTCCAGGAAGCGTTCCACCGGCCTTGCTGGATTCTGGCTTGCGCCGGAATGACGGGGTTTTCGGAGGTCCTGGGCGTGAAAGGCGGGTAGGCGCATGAGCGAAATCAATCTGCCCGGCCTGACCACCCTGCGTCGCATCGAACTCGAGACGCTGTATCGCGTCGGCGAGATCCTGTCCCGGTCGCTCGACTTTCGTCACTCCTCGCGCGAGATCCTGCGCGCGCTCGACGAGCAGGCGGGGATGAGCCGCAGCATGGTCAGTGTTCTTGATCCGGAAAGCGGCGACCTGGTCGTGCATGCCGTCAACGGCAGCGAGGAAGAGGGTCATGAGTCGGTGCGCTACCAGGCCGGGGAGGGGCTGCTCGGCCTCATCCTGGAAGAGAAAAGCACGCTGGCCTTGCCGCGCCTCGGCGACGAGCCGCGTTTCCTCAACCGCCTGGGACTGTACGACCGGCGCCTGGCGTTCATTGCCGCGCCGATCAGCCTGGGTGGAAATCTGCACGGCGTCCTGGCGGTGCAGCCGAATGCCCCGGACGATGGCTTGCTGGCCGAACGCACCCGCTTTGTCGAGATGGTCGCCAGCCTGATCGGCCAGAGCATCCGCTTGTCGCTGGATGTCGAGCGGGAAAAGAAAACCCTCGCCGACGAGCGCGACAGCCTGCGGCGCACGGTGCGCCACCAGTACGGCTTCGACAACATCGTCGGCCGCTCGGCGCCGATGCGCCGGGTGTTCGACCAGGTGCGCATGGTGTCAAAGTGGAACACGACGGTCCTGCTGCGCGGCGAGACCGGCACCGGCAAGGAACTCATCGCCAACGCCATCCACTACCATTCGCCACGCTCGAACGGGGCGTACGTGCGCCTCAACTGCGCCTCCCTGCCGGAAAACCTGCTCGAATCGGAACTGTTCGGACATGAAAAGGGCGCGTTCACCGGGGCGGTGGCGTCGCGGCGGGGACGATTTGAATCGGCCGACGGCGGCACCATCTTCCTCGACGAAATCGGGGAAATTTCCCCGGCCTTCCAGGCCAAGTTGTTGCGCGTGCTGCAGGAGGGCGAATTGGAGCGGGTCGGCGGGTCGCGCACCGTGAAGGTCGATGTGCGGGTGATTGCCGCGACCCACCGCGACCTGGAGGCAGCCGTCGACGCCGGCGAGTTCCGCGAGGACCTTTACTATCGGCTGAACGTCATGCCCATCGTCCTGCCGGCGCTACGCGACCGCATGGAGGACGTACCCGACCTGGCGCATTTTCTGGCCGGCCGTATCGGCGAACTGCAGGGGCGGCGCCTGTCGCTCACCGAGGGCGCCATCCGCCGACTGTCGCAATACTCCTGGCCGGGCAACGTGCGCGAACTGGAAAACTGCCTCGAACGGGCGTCGGTCATGTCCGAATCGGGAACGATCGAGGCCGATCTGATCCTGATCGACCGCTATCGCGAGGTTGGGGCAAACTCGTCCATCGCGCCGCAGGCGTCGGGATTCGATAACGTCCCGATGCGTTCGGCCACGCCGGTTCCGTTTGCCGCCGGAGCCCTAGCGGACAACGATCTCGACGAGCGCTCACGGGTCATTTCCGCACTCGAACAGGCCGGCTGGGTGCAGGCCCGCGCTGCACGCATCCTCGGGATGACGCCCCGGCAGATCGCCTACCGAATCCTGACGCTGAACATCGAAGTGAAGAAGATTTAGGAGTTTCAGGAAACCGCATGAATGACGAAGAGCCGCAATACATCTGCCTCAACTACTGCATGGTCGACCAGGATACCGGCTATTGCATGACCTGCGGTCGCCCGCCGTTGCCACCGCCTCCGCCGATGCCTGATTTCAGCCAGAAGATGTTTGCGGGGATCAAGCTGTCGGGGAAGTCGATTCCTGGCGGAAAAGAAGAAAAACCGGACGGCACGCCGGTCGCGTGAGGGGTGTGCAACCGGCGCGGCATCAGCGTTCAAGACAGGCAACATCGGGGTTCGGGGCTTTCGGAGGAGTTGCGTCCGGACCAGAGAGAAAACGCACCTCGATGGTCAGATTCTTCATGCCGTCATAGCGCGGAAGCCGCGCCTGGAGATCACGCCTGAACGCAGGAATTTCTTGTGCTGTCACGTAGGCGACGTCATAGGTTCGCCAACGGAACTTCTTGCAATACGGCGGCTTCTCGTAGACGTATTCGTGCGCAATCAGGTAATAGTCCTTCTTACCCTCCAATGTACTTGTCGGTGTTGATGCAGCCGTTGAGGAAGAAGACTGCGTACTCGGTCCTTGGGTACAGACATTGTTCACACACTTCCCCGATCGACAGTCCCGGTCAGTGGTGCACAGCGGGATCACTCCGGCGCCTCCAGAGGTTTGCTGCTGATTGACACAGATGCCGGCTGGCGAGTTGCACTTGTAGCCCGTTGGACAGTCACCATCGACCGCACAGCGATTTGCTGTTGAAATGCTTCGGCCTGAACTGTCCCCAGTGGCTCCCGGTTTTCTCTTGAGGTCTTTTTCCCGCTGGTTTTCGGCAAGCGCATCCAGGTTGCTCTTCACGCCTCGTTTGAGGTCATCGCTGCTGAACTTGCCCGGATTTTGTATCCCGAAGCCTTGCAGACTACGAATACCGGCGTCGTCCGACCGGCGTTGTTCCCTATCGGCAAATGCCTTGACCGGATCGTATTCATTCATGCCCTTGCCGGGATCTTCCGGGACGGTTCCCCCATCATCCGGCGTCTTCTTCTTGCTTGGCTCATCATCGGCGAGAGGTGCCGGGGGCTTTGGCGGTGGCGGCTTGGCGGCCTGTTGCCATAGGTGAAGTTGATCCAGTTTTTCTTTTTCCTTTTCTTCGATGCCCTGACGGCTCCCCACGACGGGTGGCGCTGCTGGAGTTATCGCCGGCTTCGGGCCTGCAAGCGCAGGCGGAGGAGTAGTGGTAGCCGGTTTGGCGGTTAACCAATCAGGAACCGAAATGCCAAGTTGTTCAGCTACCCACTTCTGTGCCTTTTCGCCCGGAACGCCGAAAAGAACGTCGTTCAGATTACCCAGTACAGACGAAATTCCTTCAGCAAGCACTTTGACCAAGGCCATTCCCGGCACTTTTTCGAGTGGCAGCATTGCTGCAACGGCTTTCCATCGGCTGACTAACGCCTGTGCTTTCTCAAGCCTGTCCATTGCCCCTGACCAATCGCGATAAGCCACTCCACCCATCTCGCGCATCAGCCGGTCTTCGACTACAGCCAAGGAGTCTTTCGCAGTTTTAACCTCGTCCAGAGCTCTACTGAGATTTCTGAGTTGGTGGGATTCCAGGGCTGTGGGCAGTTTCAAACCCCTCTTGAACAACGCGGCCAGGGGTGGCCCCATTGTCTTCGTGACAGACTTGAAAATCTCCTTTAGCGACAAAACTGCTTTTACATAGGAGACTGCTTCGACGCCGTAGTATTCGACGGATTTTGCCGTGGCCGGCGAAACCAGTCCGGAATCGGCAAGGTCTCGCGAAAACACCACGATATGCCCTTTGACGGTCCCGGCCGCTACATCGACAGCGGCGCCCTCCAGAGCCGCCGCTCCACCTGCAGATGCACCTGCCAAGGCCCCTGGCACGGTTCCAACCCCACCCGCCAACATGCCGCAAGCGCCACCGATACACCCTCCAACTACAGGCATTGCTGCGAACACCACAATATCGTCCCCAAGTTCCTGAGCGATCGGCTTCAGGCCCTCCAGGCCCCTGTTGCCGCGGGCTTGCGGCGTTACAGCACTTTGCGCCAGAAGGCCGCCAACCGGGGTTAGTGCCGCGAGGCGCAGAGGCCCGTCGACAAAATAGTCGTCCTGACGGCGCAGTTTCAGGCGTTCGGGCATCAGAAGATTGTCAATGACATACTCTCGCCCGGCGATGATTGCCCTGGCACGCGGTACCTGCTCGCTGCCATCTACCCACCAGGGGATCGCCAACCCGCGGCCGAGTTGTACCAGACTATCCAGCCGCTCAGCCGAGTTGCGTCGCTGATCCAGCGCGGTTGCCGCCAACATCGACGCCGACCGGAGCGCCCCGATCTGTTCTTCCAGTTGTTTCAATGCCGAAGCCGTCAGAACTGCCTGGCTCCAATCTTCGCTGCCAGCCGCTGCCAACGCAGCCTCAATTATGGGGTCGCCAGCGACAGCCTTCAGGGATTGAGTAAGCGTTGTCTGAGTGCGTTGCAAACCAGCCAATTGGCGCCGTGCCTCCTCATGCAAGGCTGCCATCGCCGTGTGCAGATTATCGGCTGCTACGGCGCTGGATATGGCGTTGGCAATAAACCGCTGCAGGCGGGTTGCGCGCAAAGCTTCGAGGCGGCCAGCAAGTTCGCGCAAGGCCATGAAGCTCCGGTGCTCGTGAGCGACTCGCTCATCCCAGCGTTGCTTCCAGTCCTGCCATTCGTTCTGGAGAGAAATCCAGCGCTCCAGATCGCGCCGCCATGCCCGGGCTTCGGCTGCCATTCGGGGGTCGTTAGGCACGGGGAAGGGATCGGCGATCTGTCCAAATTCCAACTCGAAGATCAATCCTTCCAGAAACACCAGCTTTTCATATTGAGCCCCTAGCAGGGCGGCAGCCAGTGCCCTGTCCGGGTTTTCGGCTGCAGTCTCGACACGGCCCGCCAAGGTGCGTAGTTCGTCGACTGCCTTCCACGACTGCAACACGTCCTCACGGAGAACAGTCAGTGCCGACTGGTAATCGTCTCCGGACTGCACAACGTATTTTGTACCTGTAGCAAACAGTTTCTCCCGGGAACTTGCTAAACGTCGCATAGCTGCAATGAGATCAACTCGTCTCGCCAATGAGGCGGCCAAATCGCTGGCGATCTGTCGGTGCTGAACCACCGCCGCATGCAACTCGTCGTCCGTTTGATCCACCCCGGAAAATGCCTGTAGGAAGTTCACTGGATATCTCCACCCCGCTCCCGCCAAATCCGTAGCTTTCCAGGCCAGATGATCAATGCTTTGCGATGCGTCGATAGCAATCGCTGAAAGCAACCGTTGATGCGGCCCGGAGTCAAGCTGCGCGACCTGACGCTGCAGGCTGGTGACCAGCGGTTCTGCGGCCAGCGCTGCGTCCACCAGTCCTTGGGCTCGCTCCAACTGCCCTGAAATGCGCTCCAGTTGCAGTGCGTTGCTACTTGCGGTCCAGGCTTGTCGGGCACCAATCCGTTCTGCTTCGATCTCGCGTCGATGCCTTCCAGAGTGGCTCAACTGTTCCGCGAGGTCGCCAGGAACAGCTTCCAGATTTGTCCTGGAGAGAACCAACGCATGCATTGCATTCAGGCGCGCTCTGGCGCTGAACTGCATGTTGTCGACCAGCGTCGACCAGTAACGAACTGCCTCCAGCGAAGCCAGGATTGCAGCATCCTTCAACATTTCCCGGTTCAGGTTTGAGGTCGCTGCATCGCCCAGCAACCCGCGTTCCTTCTGCCGAAAGGCCGATTGTCGGACAGCCAGGTAAGGCAGTAACTCTCTTCGCAGTTGACGCTCGTCTTGCAGCCAGTTCGACCCGCCTTCACGAGGTGGCAAGATAGCAACGACCCGCTCCCATAGCGCGCTCTCCTGAGCATCCAATGCTTCCAATTCCGCCGCCATATCAAGCATGCGCAACCGCTCGGATTGACCGGCCAGGAGTTGGGAGCGGAACAGGTCGTCAGCCGATGCCCCAGCCCCGACCGCCGGCACCGAGCCGATTACAGCGAAAACAAGCAGAAACGCCTTGATGGCGCCAATGAGCGGCTTGAAAGTCATTTTCAGCACCTCCCCGTTTGAATGTAATCCACACCTTGGCCATGCCTGCATTCAGGGGAAAAGATGGCCAACTTGGCAGCATCCTGTGATTCAGTATAGGCAGCTGAATCGGAACTGGCTTGACAAGGATGCAGCCGGATCTAAAGTCAAAGAAGAGGCGTATGAATCCGGGCTGGCCTGAAAAATGGGCAAGTTGAATGCGGAGTCGGCGTATTTTCGGTAACGCTTTTTTGGTTGCAGCTGCGTCGAATCGCGAAATCTCCGGCATGTCCGGGGGTATGGATTATTGCTGTTGTTCGGCATGGAGCGCCTCATGCCGGCGTGAGGGAATCGAAAAGACCCGCCCAATTCACGGAGTGGAACGCAGAACGGTATTTCGTCTCATCCCATTTCCCAGCGCAATCAGATTTGGTATGGGTCAAAGATGGGGGCTTGGTCATGAACTCTGTTGCTACTGCACCGATCAAGGCAACTGGGGTGAAAGCGCCGAATTGGCTTCGCCAGTTGTGGGTTGGTTTTCTGTTTTCCATGTGTTGCGTTTGGATGTCCGGCGGAAGTGCAGCCGACTGGGGTATAAAAGTTCAGGATGCCCCGGAAGGCCGGGCAGCGGCGATCATCGCCGTTTCTCCCGGGAGTCCGGCTTTCCGAGTTGGTTTGCAACCCGGTGACCGTATTGAGAGAGCGCAGAACTTCCTTGTCCGTAACGCCGGCGAATTTGAGTTGATCCTTCGTACCGAGAGGATTGATTCGCTTCTCCTCAGAGTATCGCGTGATGGATGGGAGAAGGATGTCCGGTTAGTGCAGTCCGAGGCGCAAAAGCCGGCGAAAGCCTGGCTGGGCCTGCAGGTAAGCGACCCGCCTCCTGATTCTCGCGGAGCCCTGGTTGCAGGGGCCTTGATTATCGGCATGGCAGCTGATGGCCCATCGGTACAGGCGGGGCTAAAAGCCGGTGATTTGATCACGAACATCGAAGGTCGTCCGGTCGACAGTGCGGCTGCGCTGGCATCGCTACTTGAAGATTGGCCTGCGGGAAAACCGATGAGACTCAGTGTGACGCGGGAAGGCTGGTCCAGGGATGTGGCGATTAAACCAGGTGTGCAACCCGACGGAGTGACGCCGATACCCGCCAGACCGGAGCCGTCAGTATCCGCGCCATCGTCGGTTGCGCGGGGGAATCCTCCTGTCGGAAATGCCACATCGCCCCAAAGTGTTCCGGTAGCGCCCCAATCGGTGGGCAACAAGGCCCTAGTCGCGGTTGGCGATTTCCGGGTCAAGGCTGCGACAGCCAACCAGGCTATTGGGGACGGGTTGCGGGAAATGTTGCTGACGGCACTGTATCGTTCAGGAAGCTACGTCGTCGTGGAACGGATGGATATTCAAGGGCTGGCCGCCGAGCAAGCTCTCTCGCGTTCACGGATGGCGCGTGAGGGGTCAGCTGTGCCACCGCAACAAATGGATGTGGCGGACATCATGGTTTATGGCGCGGTCACGGAATTTGAGGGGGGAGCCAAAGGATCCTCCTTCCAGGTTGCCGTTCCCCGTGCGCCATTAAGTCTGGGGCACGATTCGAGCACCGCTCATATGGCCATCGACATCCGCGTTGTGGACGTGTCTTCAGGGCGAATTCTTGGGGCAGAACGAATCGTTGGTGATGCAAAGTCCTCGCAGTCCTCCATTGGCGGTGCTCCGACTGTTCGAGGGGTCGGAATACCCGCCAGCTTGGGCATATTCTCCAACACGCCCATGGAGGAAGCCATCCGCAATTGCGTCGACAGGGCTGTCGGCTACGTCAGTGCGACGGTTCCACCCAGCTATTTCCGGCACCGGTGAAGATCCGGAGGTTGCCATGAGCAACGCTTTTCATTTCGTCAATGGTCGGTGGCTGGTTTTCACTGCAAC
Organism: Candidatus Accumulibacter sp. UBA704; assembly: GCA_002304785.1. Lineage (GTDB taxonomy): Bacteria > Pseudomonadota > Gammaproteobacteria > Burkholderiales > Rhodocyclaceae > Propionivibrio. The sequence continues at coordinate 9,801 of DBMG01000166.1, forward strand.
TTGCTTTCTGGCGGCTTGTGCGTCCCCATACTCCATGACGCGGGATATCGACGAACGTAACGGTCTCAGCGTTGGCGATGGTGTTCGCCTTGCGGCAAAGGCCATGCTGGCGGTCGGTTACTTTCCCACGCAGCAGAATGATGCTGCCGGTCGCGTGCTGGGCGAACGCAATGACAAGGATTCCTTCGGCACGGATGTGCTCACGCTATTCATCGAGGCCAACCTAGCCCGAACCCCGAAGGGTAGCCTTCAGTTGAACACCACCTGTTCCGTATCCCGGAACATCGTCTATACGGATGTGCTGGACGACGAATGCGAGAAATTCCAGCGTGCTTTCGACAAGTTGCTGACAGAGCGCGGAGCAGTGCTGCCCTCGGCCAGTCCGCCTTCGGCATCACGTCCTGTCGCACCGACTCCGGGTCCGCTTCCTGCTCCGGCACCGACGCGCGGCAAGGCATATAGCCTATGACATCGTTCGGAACCTCCTTGGCTGATCGCGCCAGGATAGTTGCGTTGTGTTTCTGCCAGTCTCTTTGGGTTGGATTGGCTTGTCTGCCTGTCGCTGCACAGGCAGTTGGCGGGGAGAACAACTATGGTGATGACCAGGAAGTGGTACGGCTGTTTCGACAGCGGGAAGAGGCGCGCGCGTCCGAAATGCAAAGGGGGCCGTTACCGTATTTCCGTCCGGAAGATCACTACTGGAGTTATCAAATTTACGCCCCGGTATTGTTGAATCCTCCACCCCCATACTGCCGCCCGCCTGGCTTCACGCCGCCCCCTCCCTGTCGCTACTGCCCACGGCGATTGCCGCTCCAATAAGCCCCATGGTGCTACATGGACTTCGCACGGTTATTCAAGGTGCAGCCGCACATCGCCTACAGGCTGACCCGATGGCTTGTTACCTTCGGCCTGCTTGCCTTTGGAGCACAATCCATCGTTGCCGGCCAGACTTTGCCGCGACTGTGCGACGGGGTGTGGCTTGGGGTGTCGCTCGAGTTGTCGCCAGACGGTCCCGGGGCGCGTGTCAGCAGGGTGGAGTCCGAAGGACCGGGGTTAGATGCCGGGCTGGGCGTGGGAGATGTTATTACCGCCATTGGCGGAGTAAGCGTTGGCAGCCCCGCCGATCTTGCGAATTGGGCTGCCGATGCGGAACCGGGTGAAAGGGTTGCGGTTTCGATATTCCGCAAGGCGCAAACCATTGCTGTTGAGATAAGCCCATGGGCCATTCCCAAGAGCGGCTGCCTTAGTCGTCTCGGTGAGTATTACCTGCAAAGAGGCGATACCGTTGCTGCGGAACACCACTTCCGCACCGCCCTGGCCGTGGATCCAGACCAACTCATTGCGCGGCAGCGGCTTTCGGAGATGACCAGTATCGCAACCCGACAACCCGTGAGCGAAACACTAAGCCAAGAGGCTGACCGCGCCCCGCAAACTCGCGAGGTCGACATTCAGTCTCCTGCGGAAGGTTTGAAGGCAGGAGTCGTGGCCGAACCAACTCCTGTGCGCGCCGATGGGATGAAGGCCATGGTGGCGGTTGGAGGGTTTGAAGTCAAGGCTGCCAAGGCGGTGGGCGCCATCGGCGACGGGTTGCGTGAGATGTTGGTCAGTGCCTTGCATCAGAGTGGATATTTTGTGGTTGTCGAGCGCGGCCATCTGCGGGGCGTGCTGGCGGAACAGGATCTGTCGCTTTCGGTATTGGCGAGGAGCGGAAGCGCCTTGCCTGCCGGGATCGAAGTTGCAGAGGTCATGATCTTCGGAGCCGTTACAGAGTTCGAGCCACAAGCCGGAGGTTCAAGTTTCATGACCCCGATGATGGGTGTTCCCCTCGCCATGGGGGCGCGCATCTCCTGGTCACAGATGGCTTTGGACGTTCGTGTCGTGGATGTGCGGAGCGGCCGCGTGCTGGGAGCGGAGCGCATTCCGGGTATGGCCAGGTTTGCCCAGGCCACAATCGCTGGTGCGCTCCCGGTGGGCGGCGCCGCCATTCCCACCAGCCTCAGCGTCTATCGCAACACGCCTATGGAGTATGCCATACGCGATTGCATCCGTAAGGTAGGATATTTCGTCATCAACAGCATTGGCGACGAATACTATCGTCACCGCTAGCGGCGGGCTTGCCGGCGCTTGATTTCAGCCAGAAGACGTTTGCGGGGATCAAGCTGTCGGAGAAGCCGGCCTCGGAAGCGAATGCCGGCGATACGGAGTGACTCCCGGTTCCGTTGTTACGTACTGCTACAGAAGCGAGCTCAATGGAAACAAGATTTCTGGGATGATGTTTCGGTGTCACTTGCCTTGCTGCCGTCGTCGATCGATCGGACATGGTTTGAACGTCTCGTCCGCGCTCGATGGGCGTAAAAGGGCTTCACCGCAGTACGTCATTCTGGAGAAACGCCATGATTAGTACGCTGGTTGATCTGCTTGGAAATTTCTACGCCAACAACGACTTCACTCACGTCGAGACCATTGCGCGAACCTTGCACGCGTCCGTCCCCGATGATCTGGTTTCCCTTCAATTCCTCGGTCTTGCGTACTATCGGAGCGGGCGCGTCGACGAAGCGGTTTCCATTTTCGACAAGGTGCTTCGGCGGCGGAAGACGCTTGCTGGCATCGATTCGCAGGAAGCAACGAATGAAATTGCCGGCGACGACAGCTGCGCGGCAGTCTGCTACCAGGAGGCGACCAAGCGTAACCCCTGGCTGGCCAAGGCGTGGTATGACCTTGGCGCGATCCTGCTCAAATTGAAGAGATCCGAACTGGCGATTCCGGCATTCCGCAGTTTCCTTGCCGCGCAACCCGTGTCGAGCCAAGCCCTGCAGGCGTTGGATCAGGTCGGCCTGAGCCCGGACAAGCTCGGCCTGAGTCAGGACGCGCTGGCCCCGTAGCTTCCGTTACGCGGCTCTCTGGAGCGCCGGCATGATCGTATCGATCTCTTCGATCTTTCGGCGCACGCCGGGCGGCGCGAACCCCGCATATCTGGCCAGGGCGTCGGCCGGCAGCGGGCCAACGATGCGGTCGAGGTCGGAAAAACGGAGCCCTCGTCCGACCAGATAGGCGATGCAGGTGTGGCGGAGAGACAGCGCGGTGATCTCCGCCGGGTCGTCGAGGCCAGCGTCGTGGGCGGCGCAGAGCAGCCGCCGCGCGACTTCTTCATCCGAATCCGGCATGGCGAAGACGTTGGCGCCTTCGTCGCCAGCCAGTCTGGCGAAGAGATCGGGTGGGACGCGAAGCAGGCGCGTGGCATCCCTCAGCAGCGTGACGGTGCCGGACTCGGCGTCGACATCGAGGGGCGCGATGCGGCGGATTTCTTCTGGCGTCGCGCCGCACAGCAGCAGGGTTGCCCATGCCGCATCCTGCTCCGGCATCGTTTCCAGCAACCGGGAAACCTCGGACTGCGACAGTTCGCGCGGCAGGTCCAGCGCATTGGGCAGCAATGCGGGCGAACCGTGCTGGGGCAAGGCCTGCTGCGATGAGCGTCCGGCAAGCGCAGGCGGGATATCCTGGCCGACGGTGATCCACGACTGGGGAACGATCACCGGGGCAGTCGATGGTGGTGGCGGGCGGTTGAACACCTCGACCAGCGCCATGGCGCAGAGCGCCAGGATGGTGGCCACGGCGAAACTGATTCCGGCATCGCGGAGGTAGTCAGGGCGCCACGCCCGTTGCGGCACGTTCGCCGCCTCGATGATCTGCAACGAGGGCTTGCGCGAGCGCTCGCTGGTTTCTGTACGCAGCAGACGTTCCGACAGGCTGCTCCGGCTGGACTCGATCTGCGCCAGCTCCTGTTCCATCGACTTGTAGGTGCTGAAACTCTTGGAGAATGAATGCACGGTGCGCCGGTCGTCGGCGATCTGCGACTGCAGCTTCTGCTGCGCCTGTCGGGCCGAGGCCAGTTCTTCCTCGGCTTCCGCCAGCAGCATCTGTCCCGAGCCGGCCTTCTGTTCGGCGATCTGTTTTTCCAGATCGGCCAGGCGCGAGCGCATGCCTTTCACATTCGGATCCATGTCCATGTATTGAGGGGTGTAGACGCGCTCCTGTTCACGCAAGGACTCCCGCAACTGCGATGCGCGCGCCTCCAGCGCGGCCAGCGTAGGATTGTCACGCGAGCGCACCACGGTCTTGCCGCTGGCCATGGAATCCTTGATCGAACGAACGCGACCCTCTGCCTGGGCGACCTTTTCGTTGGCCGCGTTCAGCGAGTTCGATAATCCCTTGACCCGGGCGAGAACCTGGTTTTCCTCACGCTCTCCCGAGACGATATCGGCGGTCTGGCGGAAGTCTTCGAGCGCCTTGCGTTTTTCGGCAAGGCGCTGGTTCAGTCGGGCCAACTCGTCGCGCAGGGTTTCGATCTCCGTCGAGGCGGAATTGGAATAACTGTCGATGAGGCGGCGGGAATACACATCTATCAGGGCATTCAGGATGGCCGCCAGATGCGCCGGGTGAGGACCGGTCGCGGTGAGCTGGATGTTGTTTGTCTCGGCGAGCGGTTCCGCCGTCAGGGCTGCCTGGACGCCCTGTGCCGGGTCGGAACCGTATTCGGGCAGATCGACGCCTTGCTGGCCCAGCAGGCCCAGCACCTCGTCGATCAGAGGGCGGCTGGTCAGAATGCCGGCTTCGGCGTGCAGGCTGCCCGCATTTCCCGGATTTGCTGCGGTCGTGACGGTCGAAGAGGTCGCCGCTCGTTGCGCGTTGGACGGCGTGCCGGATACAACCCCTGCCGTCTTTACTGCGATCCGCGCCTGCGAACGGTATTCCGGCGCACGGGAAAAGGTATATGTGAGTCCGGCGAGCAGGATGGGGAGGAATACCAGCAGGAAGACCCGCAGACGCCGCCGGTTGCCGCGCGCGGCAATTTCCGACGCGGCGTGCATTTCGTTTTCCCGAGCGGGGTTGATCTGCGACTCGAAACCGAACATGGTGAAACCCTCAATACTTAATGAACAATCGGCCTTGGAAATTGGTCATTCATAGCGTTGGATGTTACTTTTGGTCCCTGCGCGGGGTGTTCACGTTTCCCGGGCTTCATATTAATCGTCCCGGCCGGCAAAGAAAACGTCCGCAGCCTGCGAAGACTGGGAGTGATTAGCGGTCGGTGACATCTTTCCGGAACGATATTTGCGATCATGCACCACGAAATAACCCTGATCACGACGATTGCCGCCGCCTTCGGGTTTGCGCTCATTCTTGGCTTCCTCGCCGAGCGAATCCGTCTACCGGCGATGGTCGGCTACCTTCTGGCCGGCATTCTGATCGGACCGGCGACGCCGGGCTTCGTGGCGGATTTGGATACGGCATCGCAGCTTTCGGAAATCGGGGTCATGCTGCTGATGTTCGGTGTCGGGCTGCATTTTTCGCTCGATGACCTTCTGGCTGTGAAGCGGATCGCGGTTCCCGGCGCCGTGGTGCAAATGGGCCTGGCGACCGTGCTGGGCATGGCGGTGGCTTCCGGGTGGGGTTGGAGCATCGGATCGGCGCTGGTGTTCGGTCTCTCCCTGTCGTGTGCCAGTACCGTCGTGCTGCTCAAGGCGCTGGAGTCGCGCGGCTTGCTGGAAACGCATAACGGCCAGATTGCCGTCGGCTGGCTAGTAGTCGAGGATCTGGCCACGGTGCTGGTGCTCGTCTTGCTGCCCCCGCTGGCGGGGCTGCTGGGTGGCAATGCGGGTGCATCGGCGGCCGGCGTGCCGCTCTGGCAGGCACTCGGCAAGACCGTGCTGCAAATTGCGGCCTTCATTGCCCTGATGCTGCTGGTTGGGCGCCGGATGTTGCCAAAGTTGCTGTGGCATGTGGCACGGACCGGTTCGCAGGAGCTGTTTACGCTGGCGGTGATATCGGCGGCCATCGGCATCGCCTACGGGGCGGCGGCGTTGTTCAACGTGTCGTTCGCGCTGGGAGCTTTTTTCGCCGGCATGGTCATGCGCGAGTCCGAATTCAGCCACCGCGCGGCGGCTGAATCGCTGCCCCTGCGCGATGCCTTCGCGGTGCTGTTCTTCGTTGCCGTGGGCATGCTGTTTGACCCGGTCGTCATCGTCAGCGCGCCGTTCAAGGTACTGGCCGTGGTGGCCATCATTATCCTGGGCAAGTCGTTGGCGGCCATGGCCTTGGTTCTGGTGCTGCGGTATCCGCTGAACACGGCGCTGACCGTCGCTGCCAGTCTGGCGCAGATCGGCGAGTTCTCCTTCATCCTGGCGGGGTTGGGGATGTCGCTCGGCTTGCTGCAGGGAGAAGGGCAGAGCCTGGTCCTGGCGGGTGCGCTGATTTCGATCGCGTTGAATCCGCTGGTTTTCGCCGTGGTGAAGCCGTTGCGGGAATGGATCATCGCGCGCTCCCCGCTGGCGCGGCGACTGGAGCAACGGCCCGGTCCGTTAGCCGAATTGCCGATGGAGACCGAGGGCAAGTATCTTAAGGAACAAGTGGTTCTCGTCGGTTACGGGCGCGTTGGGCGGCGGGTTGCCGCGGCCCTGAGTGAGCATGGCATTCCGTTGATCGTTATCGAGCAGAACCGCGAACAGGTGGAGATTCTGCGCAAGGAGGGTTTTGCCGCCGTCTGCGGCGATGCTGCCGGAGATCCGGGAACGTTGATCCAGGCCCATATCGCCAATGCCGCCATGCTGGTCATCGCCACGCCGGATACGGTAGACATTCGGAAAATGGCCGACATTGCCCGTACCTTGAATCCGTCCATCGAAATCGTCTTGCGTGCCCATGGCGAATCGGAACTGGAGCTTCTGAAGCGCGAAGGGATCGGCGCCGTGTTCTTCGGCGAGGAAGAACTGGCACGCGGCATGAGCAGTCATGCGCTGCGGCGGTTTGCCGTCGAGACTTCGTCGGAGGTTCGGGAGACTTCGACAAAAAGTTCTTGATTCCAAGAAGAAGAAAGCGCCTCTCCGGGTTGTGATACCTGCTTCTTGCTCCTATGTTGAAAGTACGATCACGACAAAGGGAGATCCATCATGTTCAAACACATTCTCGTTCCGACAGACGGTTCGGAGTTGTCACGGAAAGCTGCGCGTGGTGCCGTGCTGTTCGCCAAGGATTGCGGCGCGCGCGTGACCGCTCTGCATGTCAAGCCAGAGCCGCAACTTCATTACTACATGGAAGGAGCACGATATGATCCATCCGTGCTGGAGCATATCGCCGAGGTGGCAGAAAGCGACGCACGCAAGTATCTCGATTATGTCGAGGGCCTCTGCCGGGATTCAGGAGTGCGCTGTGCGCGGCTGATCGAGACCAGCGACGATCCTTACCGGGTGATTATCGATACGGCAATCGGGAATGCCTGTGACCTGATCTTCATCGGGTCGCACGGGCGGGGCGGCCTGGCCGGCCTGCTGCTCGGCAGCGTCACATTGAAGGTGCTCACGCACAGCACTATTCCGGTGCTGGTTTATCGCTGAGCCGCGTAGGTTCGCCGGTCGCCTGGCAATTCAGGCGACCGGGAGACATTGATTGTTCGTGCCTTTCCTTTACGGCTGGAGCCCGGTCACGAAACAGTGACGTTGATTTCCTTACTCTTGGCCTTTTCCGATTTTGGCAGGGTGACGTTGATCATGCCGTCCTTGAACTCGGCTTTTACCGTGTTCTCATCAACGTCCGCCGGAACCTGGAAGCTGCGGGAAAAACTCCCGTAGGAACGTTCGATCCGGTGGAATCTCTTGCCTTTTTCTTCCTTTTCCTGCTTGCGCTCGCCCTGGATCGTCAGCATGCCGTCCTTGATGCTGACCTGGACGTCTTCCTTCTTTACCTCGGGAATTTCGGCCTTGATCAGATAGGCCGTATCGGTTTCGCTGATGTCGACCGACGGCGTCCAGTCCGCCATTTTCAACAGGCTCTGCGTTGATCCGGGCAATTCCGGCGAGCGCCTGAACACGCTATTCAGGCGGTTGGATACTTCTTCCAGTTCTTTCCAAGGGTCCCATTTCACTAGGTTCATGATGTCTCTCCTTATGCTGCGACGCTAAGACAACTCCGACGCCAGGGGCAGGAGCCATTACCGCATCCGGCGCTGCCGGATGCGCCGAAACAGGCATAGTTACCTTCCCTGACTCGAATCTGTCTGATCAGTTCGATGTTTGCGGGCTTGGATGTTCTGCAATCCGTTGTCGTTGAAAAGCTTTGCGTTTGCCGTGTTTCCATTGGCTTTCTTCTTTCTCATTCAATGACGTTGTTTTCAGCAGTTCCTTCAAACTGCCTCACCAGCAGTTTATGAATCTACGCTCGTCATCCGGCATTGTTCATTCGGGTGAACACGTACCATGAGGCCTACGGCGGGAACACAGGTGTTTCCGGGCTTCCTGTCAAGGGAACGAAAATCACAGGCAGCACAGAGCACTCTTCGATGCCGCCCGCTTCGTCCTTTCGGAGAACTTTCAGATCCTGGCCCGTGTAGCGATTTCCCACCGGAATGACCAGCGTCCCTCCGGGTTTGAGTTGTGCAATCAGCGCGACCGGAACGCTGGGGGCGGCCGCCGTGACAATAATCGAGTCGTAGGGTGCATGCTCCGGCCACCCATGGTGGCCGTTGCCAGCGCGCACTTCGATGTTGCCGAAGCCCAATCGCTGCAGACGGTCGCGGGCCTGGATGGCCAGTTCCTCGACGATTTCCAGCGAATAGACCTGCCTGACGAGGCAGGACAGGATTGCCGCCTGATAGCCCGATCCGGTGCCGACTTCGAGAATAGCGTCGCCTGCCTTCGGTTCCAGCAGGTCGGTCATCAGTGCGACGACGTAAGGTTGCGAAATAGTCTGGTGGTAACCGATGGGCAGGGCGGTGTTTCGGTACGCCGCCCATCGCAGATCGTCAGGGAGGAAGGCATGCCGCGGTACCCGCCGCAACGCGTCATAGACGCGTTCGTCGAGCGAGGCGCGCCCCGTGAGGTCGCGAGTGCAACGGACTTCCTCGCGGACTTCATCCAGAAGCAGACTGATTTCGGGATCGCGGGCATTGATCATGGGATGACGCCCCTCTCTAATTTTCACCTTAGTTGATGGCCCTTGGACCATCCAGCACAATTTTCCGGCGTTCCCTGGAATGGCGGAAAATTCCCGATCAGAGAATCCATCTTCGGCCAGCGGCGTTGATCGACATTGTTGGGAGCTATAGTGGTGTCGGCGAGAAGCACTCGCGGCAGGCATTTTCTTTCTGTCGCCATCGTTCTATCCGTTAACGCTGTCGATTTCATTACACACCCCCGCATTGTCGCAGTCGTGTTCGTGATGCGACAAAAGCTGAAAAACACATAGCTCTGAAAAAACAGCACGTTACTCGTTGTCTTTTGCATGGCACAACCATTGCTGTCTGTAGGTCGACCAATGTTCGCGGAGAACGATGTGGGCCTACAGACGACGGAAAAAACGGTTGCCATGGCTTTCCCGGCGGCGGGCGGCGGGTGCAGCGCCGGTAGTTGCGGTTCTTCCCCGGCACAGATGAGCGCGCTGTCCGACGCGATCCGCGCGAAGGTTGCGGACCATCCGTGCTATTCGGAAGATGCGCATCACTACTTTGCGCGCATGCACGCGGCGGTGGCGCCGGCGTGCAATATCCAGTGCAACTACTGCAACCGCAAGTACGACTGCGCCAACGAATCCCGCCCCGGCGTGGTTTCGGAAGTGCTGACGCCGGAGCAGGCGGTGAAGAAGACGCTGGCCGTGGCGGCGGCGATTCCTCAGATGTCGGTACTCGGCATCGCCGGCCCCGGCGATCCTCTGGCCAACCCGCAACGCACCTTCGCCACCTTCCGCCGACTGGCCGAGAAGGCTCCGGATATCAAGCTGTGCGTATCGACCAACGGACTGGCACTGCCGGAATGCGTCGAAGAACTGGCCAGGCACAACATCGAGCACGTGACGATCACCATCAACTGCGTCGATCCCGATATCGGCGCCAAGATCTATCCCTGGATCTTCTGGAAGAACCGGCGCGTACGCGGCCGGGCGGCCGCCGCCATCCTCATCGAGCAGCAGCAGAAGGGGCTGGAAATGCTGGTGGCGCGGGACATTCTGGTCAAGGTCAACTCGGTGATGATTCCCGGCGTCAATGACGAACACCTCAAGGAAGTCTCGCGCATCGTCAAGGCCAAGGGCGCGTTCCTGCACAACGTCATGCCGCTGATCGCCGAAGCCGAGCACGGCACCTTCTATGGGCTGATGGGGCAGCGCAGCCCGACGGCCCCGGAGCTGAAAAACCTGCAGGACGCCTGCGAAGGGGGTATGAACATGATGCGTCATTGCCGGCAGTGCCGTGCCGATGCGGTCGGCATGCTCGGCGAGGATCGTGGGGGGGAATTCACCCTGGATAAGGTGGAGCCCATGGAGATCGACCACGAAGCGGCGCTGGCTCGCCGGTTGGCGTTCCGCGAGCAGGCGCGTGCCGAACTGAAAGCCAGGCGCGCACGGGCGCACGCCATCCCGACCGGGGCGCAGGTTATCTCCCTGCATCGACCGCCGCGCAAGCCGGCCGGCCGGGCGGTATTGATGGCCGTGGCGACCAAGGGATCGAACCTCGTCAATGAACACTTCGGCTATGCGCGGGAGTTCCTGCTCTATGAAGCGACGGAGTCCGGCGCGCGGATGGTCGGTCATCGCCGGACGGACAAGTATTGCGGCGGTATCGAGACGTGCGGGGATGGCGATTCGCGCATCGAGCGGATCGTTCGGGCTCTCGACGGCTGCGAGGTCGTGCTGTGCGCGCGAATCGGGTACGAACCGTGGAGCCGGCTGGAAGCCGCGGGGATCAAACCGGACGCCGAGCACGCCATGGAGCCGATCGAAGAAGCCGTGATGGCGGTGTGGCGGGAGATGCTGAAGGCCGGGAAGCTGCAGTCGGCTGCGCCGGGGGAGAGACGGGCGTGAGGTGGTTTTTTCGAAGCCTGTTTAACCACCCTGTCCCCCCTTGTCAGGGTGGGACGGATTCGGAGAGCTTTGCTCCTCCCCTGACAAGTGGAGGTTGGGAGGGGTTCTCGGCGGTGGAATCAACACAAGGTGTAATCAGATGTCCCTGAAAATCATCGAGACCTGTGTCAATTGCTGGGCATGCGAACCGTTGTGCCCGAACGGCGCGGTGATCGCCGCCAAGCCGCATTTCCTGATCGACGCGCATAAATGTGGTGAATGCCTGGGGGATTTTGAAGAACCGCAATGCGCCGCGATCTGCCCGATCGAGGGGGCGATCATCGATGCGCTCGGCAATGCGATCAATCCGGCCGGATCACTGACCGGTATTCCTCCCGAACGCTGGGATGCGGTACGGGCGGAGATTGCGGCGCGGTAGCCATGACGAAAGGAGTGATATGCCCAAAGCAAACGTGACCTTCGAGGACGTCGGCGTCACCGTTTCGGTGCCGGCGGGGACGCGCCTGATCGAAGTGTCGGAGATCGTCGGCGCCGGCATCATTTACGGCTGCCGCGAAGGCGAGTGCTGCACGTGCCTGACCCGGGTCATGTCCGGTTACGAGAATCTGGCTGCACCGTCGACGCTGGAAGACCAGGTTCTCAAGGACAATCTGGCGCCAAGGCATCATCGCCTGGCTTGTCAGGCGCAGGTTCTCAAGGGAGAGGTCGTCGTCAAGCCGGCCTGACGTATGGCCTTGACTGCCAGCGCTTCGTTCGTCGCCAGAGCCGAAGCGGCTTATCTGGGGCTGGCTATCGGCGATGCCCTGGGGGCGACCGTCGAATTCATGACGCCGCGCGAGATCGCCCGCCAGTATGGCGTGCATCGCGAGATCCGCGGCGGGGGCTGGCTCAACCTCAAACCGGGCCAGGTTACCGACGACACGACGATGGCATTGGCGCTGGGCCGGGCGATCATCGCCGACGGAGGCGAGGTCAAGGCGATGTCTTGCGCATCCGCCTTCGATGCCTGGATGCGCGGCAAGCCGGTTGACATCGGCAACACCGTGCGGCGCAACCTCATCTCGTTTCGGCGTTCGGGAAACCCGGAAGCGCCGCCGTCGGAACACGACGCGGGCAACGGCGCGGCGATGCGCGTGGTCCCGGTGGCATTGGCGTCGCTGGCGTGGAACGATGACGAGGTTCGCGCCGCGGTACGTGCGCAGTCGCACGTTACTCACAACAATCGGGTGTCGGACGCGGCTTGCGAACTGATCGTCCTGTCGGTGCGTGATTTTTTGTGCGGCAACCCGTTGCGCCACGTCTATCGCCGGCATATCGCCCCCACGATCGACCGGTTCCCGGAATTCGCCTATCGCCGTCGCCGCCGCGAAAACCCCAGCGGGTGGATTGTCGACACCATGCAGGCCGTGCTGCAGTCCTTAATGGACGCCGACAGTTTCGAGCATTGCCTGGTGGACGTGGTCAATCGCGGCGGGGACGCCGATACCACGGGCGCTATCGCCGGCATGCTCGCCGGTTCCCTGTATGGGATCGAGGCGATCCCGCAACGCTGGTTGAAAGCGCTCGACCCTGTCGTGCACCGGGCGTGCCGGGACCAGGCCAGGGTTCTGGTGTCCATCGCGGAGAATCGTCATCCCGGGTCCGGCCGGGATTCCGATGGGGTCACGACAAGCCGGCGTCCGGCCGGCGCCGCAATGACGTCGGGCTGACTACTTCGCGCCCGACAACCGCTTCACTCCCGCTACAAACCGTTGCAGCGTCGCCGACAGCACCCCGCGCGGCAAGGTGATCTCGATCAGCCGGAATTGCCCGCGCGCGGCAATGGCTTCGTCAAGCGCTGCCTTGAGCCCGGCGCGGGTGCTGACCCGCACTCCGTGCCCGCCGAGTCCTGCCGCCATCTCGGCATATCCCCAGTGACCGAGGTCGTTGAACGACGATTCCGGCTGGAAAGTGCGCAGCATCTCCCAACTCGAATTGTTGAACAGCAGCACGATCGGATCCCAGCCATAGCGCTTGCAGTTGCCGAGTTCCCAGCCGGTCATCTGGAACGCGCCATCACCGACCATGATCAGCGGGCGCTGGCCGGTGGCGGCCTGCAGGCCGAGTCCGGCAGGAACGCCGTAACCCATGGTGGCGTAATAGCCAGGGGCGACCAGCGGCGTGAATTCGATTTCCATGGCGGTGAACAGGCAGTCGCCCATGTCGGCGGCGATCGGCATTTTCCCGTGCATGGCCATCAGGTCATTGACGGCCGTGGCGATGTCGGTTGGGCTGATCGATGCGTCGTCGGCAGCGAGTCCGGACGGGAACGATTGCCGCCTGGCCGGGACCGGCTTGCTCTCGCCGGGCGCGGTGGCCAGCATGCGGTCGACGAGCGCCGCCAGCGGGATCTGCGGGTAGGTGTGATAACCCAGGGTAACCTGACCATCGAGCGCCTGGATCGTCTTGCGCAGATCGATCCGGGTTTCGGAGACGGCGAAATTGGTGTCGCTGAGGATCTCGCCGAGCAGGAACAGGCCGTCGGATTCCTCGACCAGGCGCGTGACTTCCGGCAGCCCGGCCACGCCCATGTAGGTGCCGACCAGCGAGGTGTCGTGTTCGACCAGCAGCCCGCGCCCCATGAAGCTGGTCACCACCGGAAGGCCGAGTCGGCGCGCCAGTCGCGCCACCCTTTCTTCCAGCCCGAAACGTCGTACCTCGACGCCGGCCATGAGTACCGGCGATCTGGCCTGGCGCAGGCGCGAGAGGATTTCCGCGACGCAGGCGTCGAGCGCCTCACCGTCCGGCGCCGGTTCATCTGCAGGTACGACCGCCGCGCACGGTTGCCCCACCATGTCCCGCGGAAGCTCGATATAGACCGGCTGCGAATGACGCAGGCAGTTTGCCAGAACGCGGGCGATGTCTGCCGGCGCGCGCTCGGCATCGTCGAGCCGCACCTGATCACAGGTGATTTCCTTGAACATCTGGTACTGCGAGTCGAGCGTCTTGGCCTGGTGGTGCAGCAGCAACCCCGAGCGCGATTCCCCTTTTCCCGGCCCGCCGGACAGCACGACGACCGGTGATTTTTCGGCATACGCGGCGGCCACGGCGTTGACCATGTTCAATGCGCCGGCGCCATAGGTGACGGCCGCGACTCCCAGCCCCATGGTGATCCGTGCCGAAGCATCCGCGGCAAAACCGACCGCTGGCTCGTGCGACAGCGTATAGAGCGGCAGGATCTTCGTCTGCTCGATGATGCGGAAGAAGGGCAGTGCGAAATCGCCGGGGATGCCGAAGATCTGGCGGGCGCCGTGGTCCTTGAGGGCATGGAGGAGGGATTCGGTGAGGTTCATGGGGATCGCCCTGAAGTTGTCCAGCCGATAGTCTGGCGCAATTTTTCGGCAACTGGTGTTCATGTTGTGGACGAAAACCACTGTAAAATGCACAAAAAGTGCACAATGAGAGGTTCCAATGCAAACCATAACGCTTGACCGCTACGACCTCGCCTTGCTCGACGCACTGCAGCGCAACGGCAACGCAACCAATGCCACGCTCGGCACCTCGGTCAATCTCTCCGCATCCCAGATCAGCCGCCGGCTGCAACGCCTTGGCGAAACCGGCTTGATCGCCGGCTATGCCGCGTTGCTCGATCCCGTGGCCATTGGCCTCGGCGTGACGGCTTTCGCCCATGTCATTCTCGAACGCCACGGGAAGACGCAATCGGATGCCTTCGAAGCCGCCGTATCGGCAATCCCGGAAGTGCTGGAGTGCTTTTCCGTGACCGGCGACGCCGACTATTTCCTGCGCATCGTCGCCCCGGACCTGCAGGCCTTCTCCGAACTCATGATGAAGCGCGTGCTGCGCCTGCCCGGCGTAGCGCACATCAAGAGCAACATCGCGCTGCAGAAGGTGAAGCAGACCCACGTGCTGCCCTTGGATCACGTGGCCCAGCCAAGCCGGCCGCGGCAACAGATCCGGTATGCGGGCGGATAACAGGAGGGGGCGGCTAAGGTCTGCCAACTTCGACAGATTGGATAGGGCTATTGGTCCGAATGACCGGTTTGGTACTCCTGACCACAGCCCAATCCGACCCTGAGCGAAACCATCCGGCCTGGGAATGAGGACGCTGAAGGCGCTGGACGCAACCAGGCTACACGGTATTCGCGCAGATCCGGCTCTCTGCCAGGTTACGCAAGGTCATGGGGTTGTCTTCGAGGGATTTCCGGCCGTAACGGCGACGGTGTCGGGCGGGCGGCGAAAGATGGTGTACAACATCTGCTGAGTGTCAAAACGCCACAGGCGTACTCCCACGCCGATGATCTGGGGTTGTTCAGCGCTCACCGGCCGGCGCAAGGTCAGTACGCAAGCGGAAGTTGCGCTGGCGCTGGGTCTCTGGTCTAGCGCACCGCGCGAATCCTCGCGGCCATTTTCCCGCATCCAGGTATAGGTCAGCATGCTGCTCGGTACGCGCACCGGCAGCGCAAAGCCCTCGGGCAGCCATTCGGGTGCGAAGGCGACCGCTGCCGCCGAGGGGGCGGTCATGGTCCATTCCGAGTAGTTGCGCTGATTGGCGATATCGCGCCAATGCATTCGCCAGCGTGCCGGTGCTACGGCACCGTGCCAGAACACATGCACGTCCTCGCCGTTTCTGCAAAGATAATTGGAGCTCGCACTGTCCACTTCGACAAATTGGCCGCGCACTTCGAGTTCGATGCGCTCGACTCGCACGCCAGCAGGAGCCTGCCAATGCTCGGTCCAGACTTCTCCAATCTCCGGCAGAGTGAAGCGCTGTTGCTCGACAACCTGATGCGGTAGCGGTTTATTCGCGCCGGGAAAAAAGCTCTGACTTGATGCAGCACCGGATTTATCGATGACGCGCGCTAGAGCGAATACCCATGGTTGTGCCAGATTGGCGAGCAACACTGGCACCAACACCATTAGCAAGCCCGAAAGGCCGATGGTCAACGCATCCTTGCGCGCAAGCCCGACAACAAAACCAGCAAACCAATGAAGGCCAAAATATACCAACGGACCGACGGTAACGGCGAGCAGGTAGAACGCTGCAAGCGCCTCGGGCCCGCCGATGGCGCGAGCTGGGAGCACCACGGCAACGACACCTGCCGCGGAAGCTGGCAGGGTGACAAGGCGCACAAACAACCAGGCTCTGGCCTTGTCGTGCGCAGCGTAGTGGCGGCGTTCGCAAAAAATGGCGGCCACGACAGCGATCGCCATCAGCAGCGCAAACACGCACCAGATGAGCATCATGGTCGACGACATATTAGTAGCCAGTCGTGCAGAAAACAAAAGATAGCCACGTCATTCCGGCGAAAGCCGGAATCCAGCGGTGCCCCAGCGGATTCCGGGTCAAGCCCGGAATGACGGATCTTAATAGGTTCATTTGATTCATTGTGACTGACTACTAAGCCTCATTTATGATTTTTTCACCTATCCCGCAGGCAGTCGTAACCGGGCAATGAGCCCGCCTTCAGCGCGGTTCAGCAATTCGAATCTTCCGCCATGCAGACGGGCGATGCGTTCGACGATGGCGAGGCCGAGGCCGGTGCCGCTGGCGTCGGTGCGGGCGTCCTGGAGGCGGGTGAACGGTCGCTTCAGGCGCTCGATCTCGCTTTCCGGAACGCCGGTGCCGCTGTCGATGACGTCGATGACGGCGTCGTTGCCTTGCCGTCGCGTGGCGATGGTGATCGGTTCCGCTCCATACTTGCGCGCGTTGTCGAGCAGGTTCGAAATCGCGCGGGCAAGGGCTTTCTGCCTGACGCAAAGGGTCGCAGGCAATTCGCCTAGCGTGAGGATGGGCGGGGTGGCTGTGCGGCCGTGCCGGCCGGCGACTTGTTCAATCAGGGAATTCAGGTCGGTATCCACCGCTTTTTCGTCACCCTCGCCGCGTGCGTAGTCGAGGAACTGGGCAATGATGGCATCCATCTGCTCAATGTCGGCAATGACGGCGTTGCGTGCGTCGTGATCGGCAATCGACAGTTCGCTTTCCAGGCGCAGACGTGCCAGAGGGGTGCGCAGATCGTGCGAGATGCCGGCCAGCACTTCGGTGCGTTCGGCGGCGATCTGCTTCAGGTCTTCCGACATGCGATTGAAGGCCTCGGCCACCTGCCGCAGTTCGCTGGCACCTTTGACGCTGACCGGTTCCGGGTACCGTCCTCGGCCCAGTTCCCGCGCGGCATTGGCCAGCGCGCGCAGCGGCCGGGTGACGCGCGAAACGATCAGCCATGCCACGAGCAGCGCCAAGCTGAGCGATGCACCTCCCCAACCGAGCCAGTGCCAGGGAATGATGCCCTCTGCGTGTTCGCCCGGCAGCATGAGCCAGTAGTCGTCATCGTCGTCGGCGTCGATTGAGAAGCTGACCCAGATGCCGGATTGACCATTGACCTCGCTGGCGAAACGGGTGCGTGGTCCAAGTTGCGCCGTGCTGGCTTCCTTCATTACTTTGAAGAAGAAGGTTTTCGGCAGGGGGGTGACGATGTCTCCGGGTTCGACTGGATACAAGTGCACGCCTTCGCTTTCCGCGAGATCCCGTAGCAGGGCGATACGTTTCGCGGGGTCCGCGGCGACGAGCGCGGCGTTGGTCAGGTTGACGATGCTGACAGTCAGTTGCGCCAGCTGGCGCGCGCGCGGTTCCTGCTCGGCCAGACCGAAAAGGGCGAACAGTGTGGCGCCGGAGACGGAAATCAGCAGGCTGATCAGCAGGAAAGTGCGGCCGAGCAGCGTCTGCGGAACGAGACGTTGCAGTGCCGTCACCGGGCCTCGCCGTCGGGGATGAAAACGTAGCCAAAACCCCACACGGTTTGCAGGTAGCGAGGGGTCGCGGGATCGGGTTCGATGAGTTTGCGCAGGCGGGATACCTGCACGTCGATGGCCCGATCGAACGGGCCTTGCTCGCGCCCCCGCGCTAGGGTCATCAGACGGTCGCGGGAGAGCGGCTGGCGCGGGTGTTCGAGCAGCACCTTGAGCACGGCGAATTCCCCGGTGGTCAGGGATTGGGGCTCGCCGTTGCGTTTCAGGGTCCGAGTGGCCAGGTCGACTTCCACGTTGCCGAAGACGATGATTTTGTCCTCCGCCGTGGGAGCTCCGGGAACGATCGCGACGCGCCGGCGCAGCACGGCCTGGATGCGTGCAACCAGCTCGCGCGGGTTGAATGGCTTGGGCAGGTAGTCGTCGGCGCCCATTTCGAGTCCGACGATACGGTCGATCTCGTCGCCCTTGGCGGTGAGCATGATGATGGCTTGCTGCGGTTCGCTGGCGCGCAGGCGGCGGCAGATCGACAGGCCGTCCTCGCCGGGCAGCATGAGGTCGAGGATGATCAGTTCGAAGGTGTCGCGCGCCATCGCCTTGTCCATCATCTCGGCGTTTTCGGCCGTGCGGACGGTAAAACCCTGTTCGGTCAGGTAGCGTTGCAGGAGATCGCGGAGGCGCTTGTCGTCGTCGACGACGAGGATCTTTCGGTTGCTCATGGAGGAGTCCTCGTGCAAGGCCAGGAAACTGTTGCTGGCCGGAGGCCGCATCGTAACCGGAAAGGCTTGCCGGCGTGAAGGGGGCGCTTCTCCCCGTTTGCTCGTCTACTCGCTGGTATTTCCGGAATCCTTCAATCTCCTGAAAAGCTTCCACAGCGGCAACGAGCAGGTGATCACGATCGCCAACCGGGTGACCTGGAAGGAAGTCACCAGCGGAACGCCCAGCTTGAGGATCTTGGCTGTGAGGCACATTTCCGCGATCCCGCCGGGGGATGTGGCCAGAACCATCGCCGGCACGGATTCACCGATCAACCAGGCTACGAGGATGCCCAGCAGGGTGGATAGGAGCAGGGTACAGGACGCGCCGGCCAGGACGCCTTTGATCAGTTGCCGCGACTCGGAGCGCAGGCTGGGTTTGAAGCGCGTTCCCAGGGCGCAGCCGATGAGGATCTGGGCGGCGACGGAAAGGAGCGGTGGAACCGACGAGAGCGTGAAACCGCTGATGGTGGCTCCCATGCTGGCGGCGAGCGAGCCGAGCATCCAAGCATTCGGCATGCCTGTTTTCATGAACAACCAACTGACGGAGGCGGCAAGCAGTATCAGCACGGCCAGCCCTCCAGGGACGAAATCGTTCGTCAGGGGCGTATAGGACGAACTGCCGCTGGCACCGGTCATGGTCACGGCAACCGGGATGATGGAGACGACCAGCAGCAACCGCAGGGAATGGCACAGGGCTACCTGGTCGAAACGGGCGCCGGCGCGCTCAGCCATCACGGCCATTTCGGCGGCGCCTCCGGGGACGCTGCCGAAGAACGCCGTGGCCGCGTCGATGCCCGAAACTCGTCGCAGCACCAGACTTCCCAGGCCACCGGCCATGATGGCCAGAAAAGCCGCCAGGACGATGTAGGCACCGAATTCAAGTAACTGGCGGCTGACTTCAGGCGTGAAATAGAGGCCCAATGCGCATCCGACGAGCAATTGCCCTGCCTGGCGCCCGCCGCGGATATCGCTGACCTTGATTCCGTTGATGCCGGCGAGGCCGACAGAGAACAGCGGGCCGAGCATCCATGGCAGGGGGATTTTGACTAGGCTGAAGATGAAACCGCCGCAGAGGCTTAGCGCGAGCGCCGTGGCGATGGCGCCGAGGGGCCTTGAGGTGCTTTTCATGATCTTAGGTCAAGGGCCGGGCGGTTCTGTGAACGCATGGGGGCCTGCCTGAGGGCGGGCAGGAGTGGAGTGAATGCAAGGTTATAAGGCGGTCAGCACTGGCTACTTGGTTTGGCGCGGCGCAGGCGCTCCATGTTCGGGACGGGAAGGGTGCGCCGCAGCACGGTTTCGCCAAGCCATTCGGCCGCGCGGCGGGCACGGTCGGCGATCGTTTCGGCGGGCATTTGCAGATAGTCGGTGTTGTAGACGTCGAAGCTATAGTCACCGAAATAGCCCATTTCTTCGAGCTTGACGATGAACCGGGCGATCGCCTCGCTGTGCGCGCCCTCGCCGGGGAATACCCGGAAATGGGCCGCGGTCGATGCCTGTTCCTCATTCGAGCGGATTTCCTGCAGCATGAAATCGGAAAGCTGCACCAGGAAAATCTGGTCGGGAAAGATGAGATCGAGATCATCGAGAGGAATGCCGGCGGCGATGACGTCGAAGGCGTCGACAGCCAGTCCCAGGTTCGGGCAATTGGCCAGGGAGATGATCTCGGCGGCGGCCGAGAAGTCGCGAACCGTGCGGCTCCAGGACAGTCCCTTGAAGGCGATGCGGATGCCCATTGGCAGGGCCAGAAAGGCCAGTTTGCGCAGGTCGCGGGCAATCTTTTCCGGATCGATATCGGCGTGAACGGAGGAGGATGCCTCGGTCAGCAGCAGACGGCCGCCGATCTGGCTGCACAATTGAAGCATCGATTTGGCCACGTCGACCTTGTAGTCGTGCATTTTCCCGGTCAGCCCTTCGAAGTCGCGCAGGGCTTCCAGCCCGGTGACGCGCAGGCCGCTGTCGTGAATGGCCTGTACGGCGGCTTCGACACTCGACGGGTGGCCGACGATGTCGGTGGCCGAGATCATGGCATGCGTGAATCCTGCCTGGCGCGCGGCGTTCAGCCGGGTCTCCAGCGAACCGGCCATGGAGGCGCTGTCGATTCCAAAATCGTTGAAATTCATCGGCACGGTGCTTACTTCCCGTCTTCGGTATGAACGAGCTCGAACATCACGCCGCCCAGCATGGCAACCGTCAAGGCGCCCCGCTCGGTGGTGTGAACCTTTTCGGTGGAGAGAAAATCGATACCGCGATTTTCCAGTTCGCGCGTGGTCGCTAACACATCCGGCGTGCCCAGCCCGATGCGCTGGAAGTGTTCTTCCATGGGGGCGTATTGCGCGGCACCGTCCGGTTCAATCAGCTGCAGATAGAACTTTTCGCACGGACTCTGCAAGAGGAGGCCCTTGGGCATGATGCCGAAACGAACCGCATCCGGCAGTTGCCGGAAACCGAAAATCTGCGCATAGAATTCGGCCCAGTCCAGCGTCCGGTCAACCCCGACATACTGCACGAGTCCGAAGTAATGCATGTCGTTGATCGCCGGCGGGTTGGGGTCGACGCCCGGGATGGCGCGGAAGTCAATGTCGAAGATCGAGAACTCGTCGTAACGGTCGACAAAATAGATCAGGCTTTCACCCACGCCGTGGATGGCCGGTATGTTCAACTCGACGGCGCGGGCATGCGCGGGAATATCCCATGCGCCGAGATCCAGCGCGCGGCGGAAGGCGGCGTCGGCATCGCGGACACGGATGGCCATGGCGCTGATGACCGGGCGTTCAACAGGCGTGACGGTGCGCGGAATGTCGGCCGGGTGCGAGTTGACGACCAGGTTCATCGAGCCCTGACGGTAGAGCTCTATTTCCCGGGAACGGTGCCTGGCAACCAGGCGGAATCCCATTCTCTCCAGTATTCCTCCCAGAGCCTGCGGCTTCGATGTGGCAAACTCGATGTACTCGATTCCATCCATCCCGATCGGGTTGTGCGGTTCTGGAACCGATTCTCGATCTGTTTCGTTGTTCATCTTGGCTCCTGGATCATTTTGTCAGCGATGGCGGACGGGACTTTCTGCGGCGAATCGTTTTGCCGTTCGCACTGTGCGACTCCTGAAAGCGTTTTCCCGGTACTGCAGGGATTCTAAAGGCTGGCTTGACCAATAGGCAATCCCCAAGGTAACGGGGCTTCCAATATAGCGACGAACAGATTCCGGCCGATTCGATCGATCGCGCAATTGGTCCTTGGGGATCAAACGTGCGCTAGAATCGCTGCTCTTTTTCAAGGAACTTCAATGGCTGAAACAGCGTTTATCCTGATTGCTCATGGCGCGCGTGAACCGGCGTGGGCTTTGCCCTTGCGCCGCGTGGCCGATTCCGTCGTGGCACAGGCTCCCGAGCTGCGCGTCGAACTCGCTTTCATGGAACTGATGCCGCCGGATCTCGGCGAATGTGCCGAAAAGCTGGTGGCGGAAGGCTTCCATCGGATCCTGGTAGTCCCTCTGTTCATCGCTCGCGGGGGGCATTTGATGCGCGACATTCCGGAGCAACTCGCTGCCTTGCATCAAAAGCATCCGGCGGTGACGTTCGAACTGGCGCCCCCGGTTGGCGAATCCGACGCCGTGGTACAAGCCATGGCTGGCCACGTGCTCAACATGGCCCGGCAAGGCGGCTAGAACAGCAGCCGGTTCCTGGCCAGACAGCCTTCGTCGCGGAGGCGATGTATTGTAGCGGTCAGGTTCAGCCCCGTCTCGTCACGGATGATTTCGGACCGTGACATGAGTTCGTCGAGCGTGACGTCGATCGGTTCGTCTCCGCGCGCAAAAGCGATGGCATTGCCGCTGTCGCAGGAGGGAAAGACCAGTGCACGGTCGTCGAAAGCCGCAGCGATGCGATCCTTGCTGGCCACGAATCCGCGGCTGCGGCCGAGCAGGTTGACCGAAAGGAGGCCGCGCGCCGTCAGTCGCGCCCGGCAGGCCTGGTAGAACGGTTCCGTGTCGAGCACTCCGGCGCGGCCGTCCTTGTCGAAGCCGTCGACCAGAATGTAGTCGAAAGCTTGGTCGTCGTTGAGCATGTAGCGCGCGCCATCGCCGATGATCACGCGCAGGCGCAGCGGATCGTCCGGCAACTTGAAATGCAGGCGGGCAACGATCTCCACCTGCGGATCGATTTCCACGACCGTGATTCTCGTCTCGGGCAGCTTGTGATAAATGAATTTGGCCAGCGACCCAGCTCCGAGGCCGACCAGAAGGACATCTCTGGGCCAGGGAGAATCGCGCAGCAGGAGGCCGGCCATCATTTCGCGCGTGTAGGCCAGTTCGAGGGCGTTCGGACGCTGAATGCGCATGGCGCCCTGGATCCATTCGGCGCTGAAGTGCAGGTAACGCACGCCGGCCTGTTCGCTGATGTCGATCGAATTGCTGCTCATCGGAAAAACTTTACGGTTAGTCGGGAGCGGGCAATCTTACCGCGCGCGCGGCGGTAAAACCAAACGTTCCGGTGTATGCTGAAACGGTTTAGATTGCATCTTTATCGTGGAGATTCACATGCGTACTGCCGGTTTCGGCTCGACGCCCTTCGCAACGCTGACCCCCGATCTGCTGCTCGATGCGCTGGAGAGTGTCGGATTGCGGCCCGACGGGCGCTTGCTGGCACTCAACAGCTACGAGAACCGGGTTTACCAGATATTCATGGAGCAAGGCGCGCCGCTCGTGGCGAAGTTTTACCGCGCCGGGCGCTGGTCGGATGCGGCGATTCTCGAGGAGCATGCCTTTTCCACGGAATTGGCGGCACGTGAACTGCCGGTGGTTGCCCCGCTTTCGATCGGTGGAAAAACCCTGCATCACCACAACGATCTGCGTTTTGCCGTTTTTCCCCGTCAGGGTGGCAGGGCGCCCGAATTCGAACGCAGCGAAACCCTCGAGTGGATGGGGCGTTTCATCGGGCGCATCCATGCCGTCGGTGAATTGCATGCATTTGAAGAGCGTGGCGAAATAAGCGTCCACAGTTTTGGCGAAGAACCGCGCGAGTTTCTCAAGCATGGCCGGTTCCTGCCGGCTGATCTGGCCTGCGTTTATTTCGGCGTCGTCGATCAGGCGTTGGACGGCGCCAGGCGCTGTTTCGAGCGTGCCGGCGACTTTGCCACACTGCGGCTGCATGGTGACTGCCACTGCGGTAACGTGCTGTGGGTCGAGGGAGAGGGCGGCGGGCCGTGGTTCGTCGATTTCGACGATTCGCGCATGGGGCCGGCTGTCCAGGACCTGTGGATGCTGCTGTCCGGCGAACGCGGCGACCAGTCGCGACAACTGGCCGATGTCCTGGCTGGTTACGAGGACTTCCGTGAGTTCGATACGCGCGAACTGCACCTCGTCGAAGCGCTACGGACCCTGCGACTGATCCACTATGCTGGCTGGCTGGCCCGGCGTTGGGACGATCCGGCGTTTCCGGCGGCGTTCCCGTGGTTCAATACGCAACGGTACTGGCAGGACCGCATCCTGGAATTGCGCGAGCAGATTGCCCTAATGCAGGAACCGCCGTTGTGGTCGTAAGCGAGGTAACGAGAAGATAGGGAGAACAACATGCTGAAACGTATTCCCGCGTTCATGGATGCCGAACTATTGTGGGTGCTGGCGGCCATGGGCCATGGTGATGAACTGGCGGTGGTTGACCGCAATTTTCCGGCCCGCTCGGTGGCCAACGATACCGTCACGGGAAAGCTGATTACTCTCGGTGGCATGGATGCGCCGACGGCGATTGCCGGCATCCTCGAACTGATGCCGCTGGACAATTTTGTCGACGCGCCCGTGTCGTGGATGGATCCTTCCGTGCAGCCCGGAGCGGTCCTGCCCGTCCATTCCGATGTCCTGGACGTGTGCCGGCAAGCGGAAGGCCGCGCTATCGGGCATGCCGTCATTGAGCGCTTGCAGTTTTACGCCCGGGCCAGGCAATGTTTTGCCGTTGTGCAGAACAGCGAGAACAGGCCGTATGGCTGCTTCATCCTTAAAAAGGGGGTTGTTTACGATTCCTGATCGTGTCGAGCAGGGTACGTACCGTGGCGGAGCGTTCAAATCGGCGGTGGACAACGATCAGGTTCGACGGGGCGTCGA
Organism: Candidatus Accumulibacter sp. UBA704; assembly: GCA_002304785.1. Lineage (GTDB taxonomy): Bacteria > Pseudomonadota > Gammaproteobacteria > Burkholderiales > Rhodocyclaceae > Propionivibrio. The sequence goes on from DBMG01000166.1 coordinate 34,236, forward strand.
TCCCTTCAAGCGGTCGATAACAGACGCCGGGCAGGCGCAGGTGGCTGACAATTTCGGCCACCAGGCTGACGCCGAATCCGGCGGCGACGAGGCTGATCAGCGTGGCGATTTCGGAGACCTTCTGGGTGATTCGCGGTTCGAATCCCGCATTCCGGCATTCATCGAGAAGCGCTTGACCCATCCCGACTCCCGCGGGGTCGGTGAATGCCAGGAAGGCATCGTCTTCGAGATCGATGAGCCGCACGGCAGGGCACGCCGAAAGCGGGTGTTCGTCCGGCAGGGCCGCTACCAGTCGTTGTGTGGATAAGATGAAATGCTCGACGTCGGTCAGGGCGGCGTCCGGAATTGGGTCGCGGACAATGGCGATGTCGAGGTGTTGGGAGCGCACGGCGTCGATCTGCGTGAGGATAGGCATCTCGTGCAGCGATATCCGGACCCCGGGGTGCTCCTTGCTGTAGGCTTTCAGTTGATGCGTGAAACGCGATTCGTACATCACGGAGCCGACCAGACCAATGTCGATCTGCCCCGCTTCGCCACGCGCCATGTTGCGTGCCACCCGTACGGCTTTTTCCGCCTGCGCGAGGGTGGATCGCACTTCCTGGAGGAACGCCGAACCAGTCTCCGTCAGTTCCACGCGCCGCTTGGTGCGCAGGAACAGCCGCGTTCCCAATTGTTCCTCCAGGGACTTGATCTGCTGGCTGAGCGCGGGTTGCGCGATCCCCAGCTTTTCGGCGGCCCGAGCGAAATGCAGTTCCTCCGCCGCGGTGACGAAATAACGAAATTGCCTGAAATCCATGGCGGATGACTCTGATAAGAAAAAATTATCAATTCAATTGTATCAATACAATTGATCGATTCAATCAGCTCTGGATAATGACTCCAGCAGAAAGCCCCTTTCTGCGGCGTATCAAGGAGCTCCAACCCGTGGCTCGATACGCCTTTTTTTTTGACGTTCTCCTGAACGATTTCTTCGGACATGACAGGCCGCGCGCTGGATCACCACCACTTCTTCTCCGACCGCAAGACCGTCTTCGTGTTGGCGACCTTGTGTTGTCTGCTGTGGGGTAGTTCCTATCCGGCCATCAAGAACGGCTTCGCCATGTTCGCCATCCAGCCCGGGGATATGGCCGGCAAGCTTGTCTTTGCCGGTTGGCGCTCCATGCTCGCGGGGGTCGTTCTGCTCTGCGTTGCCGTGATGTCGAGGAAAAACATCCTTGGCCTCAGTCGCCAAAACTGGCTCGAGGTCGGAGCGCTCGGGCTACTGCAGACGTCGATAATGTTCGTGTTCTTTTATCTGGGGCTGGCCTACACGACGGGTGTAAAGAGTTCGGTGCTCAACGGCACGGTCTCGTTTTTCGGCGTGCTGCTGGCGCATTTCATCTATCACAACGACCGCCTGAACTGGGCCAAAAGCCTGGGATGCCTGATCGGCTTCGGCGGTGTGCTGGTGGTGAATTTCAATCACGACCTGCTCGATTTCAGTTTTACGCTGATCGGCGAGGGCAGCATGATCGTGTCCGCCTTCTTCATGGCCGCCGGGATGATCTATGGCAAGCGCGTCTCTCGGCATATGGATTCGAGCCTGATGACCGGCTATCAACTGGCCTTCGGAGGCGCCGTGCTCCTGGTTATCGGTTACGCGCTGGGCGGAGCGTTGGCGCATGTGACACTCAAGTCGTCGCTCATTCTGGGCTACCTTGTCCTCAACTCGTCGGTGGCCTACACGCTGTGGAGCGTGCTGCTCAAATACAACCGGGTCGGGATGGTCAGCGTGTTCAACTTCCTCGTTCCTATATTTGGGGCGATCCTCTCCGCCATCTTTCTTGGCGAGACCTTCCTCGAATGGAAAAATCTCGCCGCCCTGTTGCTCGTGTGCACCGGTATCTGGCTGGTGACGCTGGAAAGATAGATTAAATCGATAATCCGAAACCATGAATCAGCATCCATTTTTCTCTGATCGCCGCGTCGTTATCCTGCTGGCGTCCTTCTGTTGCCTGCTCTGGGGCAGTTCGTACCCAGCGATCAAAAACGGTTACGCCATGTTCGGAATTGCCACCAGCGATATCCCGTCGAAAATGGTGTTTGCCGGCTATCGCTTTGCCTTTGCCGGGCTGTTGTTGCTTGCCCTTGTGGCGCTGAAACGTCGCGGCGCCTTGGTGCTCAATCGAAAGAGTCTCATATCGACCTGTCTGCTGGGTTTGACGCAGACCACAATCCATTATGTGTTTTTCTACATTGGGCTGGCCTATACGACCGGGGTGAAGAGCTCGGTGCTCAACGGAACTGTTTCATTCTTCGGTGTGCTGCTGGCACATTTCATCTATCGGAATGATCGTTTGAGCGTGAACAAGATCCTTGGCTGCCTGATCGGATTTGCAGGGGTTATGGCGGTTAATTTTGGCACCGGTCCACTCGATTTCAATTTCACGTTGCTCGGCGAGGGGTTCGTGGTGATTGCTGCCTTCATTCTTTCCGCCTCGACGATCTACGGCAAGCGGCTTTCGCAAAACATGGATTCAGTCGCCATGACCGGTTATCAGTTGGGCATCGGAGGAGCACTCCTCCTCCTGGGTGGCTATACGTCCGGGGGGGCGTTGGGGGCCGTTTCTTTGAAAGCGTTTCTGCTGCTGGCCTATCTCGTTCTCTTGTCTTCGCTGGCCATCGCTTTTTGGGCCGTCCTGCTCAAATACAATCGCGTCGCCATGGTGAGCGTTTTCAATTTTCTGGTACCCATCTTCGGGGCGGTACTGTCAGCGCTGTTTCTTGGCGAAAGCGTGATGGAGCTGAAAAACCTGATCGCCCTGGTGCTGGTCTGCGCCGGCATCTGGTTGGTAAATCGCGAGAAGACGATACCGGTGCGTCAGGAAAGACCAATTCCTATATCCGGCAGCAGCGTTGGCCCGAGTTGTCGCATTCCTCGGGTGAACAGCAAACGCACGCTCTCTTGATCGCTCTGACGCTCACGAGTTCTATGTAAGGAGAATAGAACTCGGCCGCTGTTGGTTCGCTTCGCATCAAGTCCGTACTCAGGTATTTCTTGTTGTCGTCGGAGAAGATTGTCACGACGATCGATCCGCTCCCCAGTTTCTCCTGGGCTTGCAGCGCGCCAATGAAATTTGCTCCAGAAGAAATTCCGACGCCGATTCCTATTTGGGCCAGCTTCTGAGACATCAGTATGGCATCGCCATCATCGACGGAAATGATCTGATCCAGTTGGTCGAGTTTGACGATCGGCGGGATGAATTCGTCCGAAATTCCCTCGATCCGGTGTTTTCCTACCTTGTGGCCCGTCGATAAGGTCGGGGAATTTGCCGGTTCGAGTGGGTATACCTTGATCCGATTGTTCTGCTCTCTGAGGAATCTGCCGGTTCCCATTACGGTTCCGCCAGTCCCAACACCCGCGACAAACGCATCGGGAGTCAGCCCTTGTTGCTGCAATTGCCACCATATTTCTGGTCCGGTCGAACGGTAGTGCGCCTCGGTGTTGTCCTCATTTGAAAACTGGCGCGGAAGGAAGACGGTACTGTCCTGCGCCGCCAAATTCTCGGCCATCTTGATACTTCCGCGGAACCCGCCTTCTTCCCTGCTCACCAAGCGGATTTCTGCACCGTAACTTTTGATCAGGTTTTTGCGTTCCTCGCTCATCCATTCCGGCATGAAGATCGTGACAGGATGCCCCAGAGCGCTGCCGATGGCGGAGAAGGCAATGCCGGTGTTGCCGCTGGTGGCTTCCGCGATCCTGTGGCCCGGTTGCAGATTCCCTTGCGCATAGGCTTTCTTGATGATGTGGAGCGCAATCCTGTCCTTGATGCTCCCCGATACGTTGAAATACTCCGCCTTCGCGTAAACTGTCCTCGGCTCGCCTCGATACCTGAAGTTGATTTCGAGAAGCGGCGTGTTGCCAACAAGGCTTGACAGGTTTTCGATTCGGTTTTTCATTGCACTCACCGCGAAACTTCAATCTGTTGAACTTGGTTGCCCATTGGCGAACAAGCCGGTTAAGAGAAACGACTCGACGTGACAGATGGACGATTCCAACCAATAGCCGTAACAATGCCAGCAGGGCGGTTCGCCATCTCAGATGGATCAGCCTGCTTTCGACGTCGAGGACTTGATCGACGCGCCCCGGGCGTTGGCCCGGGCGCGCTTATTTGCCGGGTGGACGATTTGCCGTGTCTATGGCTTTCTTCTAACGAACGCGACCTCGCAAACCTTGTTGCCTTGCGCAATGGTTTTCCCGAGCCGGAACTCGAAGTTCTCGAACCTGCTGCCGATGCCGCGGTCGCCGGACATTGCGATATCGCACAGCTTGTCGAGCATCTCGCCTTCGATGCCGGCCTGAGTCCAAGCGGTAACGAGCGGGCAATAGCCGAACTCGACCGTCAACTCGTTCTCGTCGAGTTTCTTGATCTCCATCTCGAAGACCTTGATCACGTCCTCGTTCAGGAACGTCTTGCCAAACTCGACCAGGCTATCCGGATTGGAGAGCTGTTCCTTGATGCCTTCACCGTGCATGCAACCGGTCTTGAGGATGGCGGCGTGACCGATTTCTTCCCAGTCGAGACCCCGGTCCTTCATTTCCTTGAGCAATAGTCCCATCCACAGGGCGCGATGAATGAAGGCCTTCCTCAGCTTGTTGGTGGTCGGATCGTCGGTGTTCTTCGGCGTGTTGTTATGACAAATACACATGTTGCTCTCCTTGCTCTGGTAATGGCTGTCGATAGTGGCATGGACCACGGGGCGTTGTCTGAATTTGGGGCAGGCAATGAGCGGTTTGGTTCCATTCATGATTCGATGCGAGCCCACAAAGCAGGTAGCGTGCCATTGATCGGCGATCTCCGTGGTCGCGAGATGTCTCTTGGCGAATGGGCCGAGAGATGCATGTTCGCGGACAGAGCTTTCTTGCTCAGTGACCGGCCTGCATTGCCGGTCGGCGAACTTGGTCGTTTTGTTCCCGACAGCGATGCACTGATTTTGGGCGTCGATTTTATCCCCGGATGGCAAAAAGATGCCTCTCCGCCATTGGAGAGTTTCGCAATTTGGGAATATTTGCCGAGAAGTTGAGAAATTCGGCTGCCGATCGGATATCGCGAGAAAAGGAAAATCCATCGCGGGGACGGCATCTCCCGATTGACAGTTCACCCCTGCAAGCAAGAAAGTATTGACAGTCCAGCGCCGGCATCCGGAAATGCGATTGCGGCTGACGTCTAGACCAACCGCGTGAGGTGCTTAACGCCGTCGGTCGAACACTTGTGGGCCGCGTCACGCAAGGGTCTGGACCAGAAATTGCTTTTTGATGCTGGAGCCGATGTCTTGAGTATTGATCGGCCATTGGCAAAGCGGTTCGAAGTCCGTCTCGTTTTGGTGCATGTTATATCGATATGCAAAAAACACCTTTGCCGGGAGTCAGATCGGATACTAAAGTGCTCGCTTGTTTTCAGCGGCGTGTCGGATGGTGGATGTAGTGCCTGTTTGGCGTGTTGACGGTCAACTTTGTCATTGATGTACCTTTCGGAGAGCATAATCATGATGAGATTCAAGCAGTGCAAGACCCTTTTGACGACGGTTTGCCTGGTAGCGCTTTCCTGCGGCGCCAGCGCGCAAAACAAGACTGTGGCGATCGGCTATCAGGCCCCGCTGAGCGGCGAGAATGCGCAGTACGGAACCGTGTTCCGCAATTCTGCGACGCTTGCCGTTGATGAGTTCAACAAGTCGGGTCGCCTTCCCGGCGTGACGATTCAGCTCAAGTTCGAAGACAGCAAGAGCGACGCGAAGGAGGGTGTCAATATTGCCCGCAAGTTCTCCGACGATGCCAGCATCGTGGGGGTGATCGGCGACTTCAATTCGACCGTGTCGATGGCTGCCGGGCAGGTCTACGCCCAGACCAAGGTGCCGCAGCTCTCACAGACCGCATCTCACCCGGACTACGTGAAGATCAGCGAATACCAGTTCCGCAACATCAACACGCAGGCCTACGAGGGGCCGTTGATCGCGAAGTGGGCCTTCGATAGCGGCGCCAAGAAGGTTGCGGTAATCGCCATCCAGAACGACTGGGGCCAGTCCGCGGCGGGGAATTTCGTCCAGGGCTTCAAGGCGCTGGGTGGCACGGTGACGGAAACCGAGTTCTTCAATCCGGGAACGCGTGATTTTCGGTCGATCCTGACCAAGATCGCGCGCAGCCAGCCCGACGCGATCTTTGTCGGGGCTTTCTACGAGGATGGTTCGGCATTCCTGCAGCAGAAAGTCCAGATGGGCTTGAAGCAGCCGGTCTTTGCGACCTCGTCCCTTTACGAAAAGAAACTGCTTGAACTGGCCGGCCCGGCGGCCAACGGCGTCTATCTGACCTCGACTTTTGTAGTGGAAAGCACCGAGCCGCATGTCGCCGCCTTCGTCAAGAATTATGAAGCGCGTTACAACGGCAAGCCGCAGCAGTTCGCCGCTCAGGCATACGATGCGACCAATATCATGCTGAATGCCATTGTGGCGGCTGGTGGGGCCAATGCGACGCGCGCGAAAGTCCGTGACGCGCTGGCGGCAACCAAGGACTTCCCCGGCGTGACGGGTACGACGAGCTTCGACCCGGCGACGCGCGAGCCGATCAAACTCCTGAGCAAGCTGCAGGTCCAGGACGGCAAGTTCGTTTCGGTCAAGTAACGTAAAAAAACAACAGAAAGCAAACCGGCTGGCCGCAAGGCCAGCCAGGAGTCCCACATGTTCGACGTTTTTTTCGTACAGCAACTGGTCAATGGCTTGTCGATCGGCCTGATCTACGCGCTGATGGCCATTGGTTTCACGCTGATTTTCGGCGTGCTCAACGTGGTGAACTTCGCGCACGGCGAGGTCTATATGATTGGTGCCTTCGCCGGATTGTTGGCGATTACCCAACTGGCCCCACCGTTGTTCGCCGTCATCCTCGTTGCACTGGCTTTCGGCGCACTTGCCGGTTTCGGGCTTGAACGCATCGCTTTCAGGCCGTTCCGCCGTTTCCGCGACGAGGCTTCCCTGAAGTCGAAGGCCATCCGCGAAGCGACCTTGCTTTCGTCGCTGGCGGTTTCGATCATCGTGCGCGAATTGGCGGAAAAGATTTTCGGTTCGAACATGCAATCGATTCCGCAAGAATATCTTCTCCTCAAGCCGATCGAAATCGGCCCGCTCAGTTTCGCCAACGGCCAGTTCCTGATCTTCGGTCTCTCGATTGTCATGCTCGGCGGCTTGCAGTGGCTGCTCAAGCACACACGGGTCGGTCTTTCCATCAGGGCCGTGGCAAACAATCCCATGGGTGCCGCCTACGTGGGCATCAATACCGAACGGACGATCATCGCAACCTTCGTAATCGGATCGACGCTCGGAGCCATTGCCGGTCTGATCGTCGGGCTGTATCAGGGCGCAATCTTCCCGGCGATGGGATTTGCACCGGGCGTCAAGGCGTTCGTCGCGATGGTCATGGGCGGGCTTTCTTCAATCGGCGGGGCCGTCGTGTGCGCGCTGATTCTCGGGATGGCCGAAGCGATTACGACAAGCTTCTTTGCCCAGGGATGGGGCGATCTGGTGGCGTACTTGTTTCTCGTGATAACCCTCGTGTTTTTTCCGACCGGATTGTTCGGCGGCGGCAGGGAGCGTGTCTGATCATGCGCAGATTGATTTCGATTTCGATTCTTCTCCTGGCAGTGCTGCTCGTGTTGCCCGGTGTCCTCTCGGCCGTTGGTGGGGGGTACTGGTTTCGCGTCACGACCACCATCGGCGTTTTTTCCATACTGACGATGAGCGCCAACCTGATTACCGGGACAACCGGGCTGATGTCGTTGGGCCATGCGGGCTTTTACGGTATCGGAGCCTACACGACGGCACTGCTTGCCACCAAATTGCATTGGCCATTCTTCCTGACGCTTCCGGTAGCGGGAGTAGTGACGGCCGTGTTCGGGATTCTTCTGGCCTTGCCGACCATGCGCCTGATTGGAATCTATTTTGCGGTAGCCACGCTGGGCTTGGGCGAGATCATTCACGTCACACTGCTAAACTGGGTGGACTTTACGCGCGGGCCGATGGGCATCTCTGCCATTCCGGGCATCTCGCTTGACGGGCTCTTCTCGGCATCCGACATCACGAATTACTACGCTGTGGCAATCATTGCGCTGTTGGCTGCCTTGGTGCTCGGACGCCTGACGCATTCCTATTATGGGAACGCCTTGCGAGCAGTACGCGAGGACGATCAGTGCGCGGCGTCCATGGGACTTAACGTGGTCGGACTGAAAATCCAGTCCTTCGCATTCGCCTGTTTTTTTGCCGGCGTCGCCGGCGGGCTGTGGGCTCATACGACGGGTTACATCTCGCCCGGCGATTTCCGTTTCTCGGAGTCGATCCTGATTCTGGCGATGATGGTGGTTGGCGGTTTGGGCAGCATTCCAGGAGCTGTTCTTGGCGCGGTGATCCTGCTTGGATTGCCCGAGGTTCTCCGGCCGATAGGGGACTATCGCATGATCGTGGTCGGCGCCGTGATGTTCTTTTCGATCCTGTTCTTGCCGCGCGGCCTACTCGGCGAGACGTCGGTGTTGTCCGTCGTGCGCAGGCAGTTCGGTCTTGCCTGGGACAGAACCTTGAATCTGGGATGGCGCCAATGACCCCATTGCTTGAAATCAAAAGCGCATGCCGCTATTTCGGCGGTTTGCACGCAGTTGAGGATTTCTCCGGCCATGTCAAGCGTGGTGAGCGCGTCGGTCTGATTGGGCCGAACGGGGCGGGGAAGACGACGCTGTTCAACCTTATTACCTGCTTTACCCCCTTGTCATCAGGCGCCGTGTTCTTCGACGATACGGATATCTCGTCGCTGAAGGCTTACCGGGTGGCGCGTCTAGGTATCGCCAGAACCTTCCAGAATCTGCGCGTGATGCCGAATCTGAGCGTTTTCGACAACGTTTCGATCGGCGCGCTCGGCGCACTGGGGCATTCGCCATTTGCCGCCCTGACGAAGCGAGCGAATTACGCTAATGACATCGGGCGTCGTACCTGGGATGCTCTGGAACAGACGGGTTTGCAGGATCAGGCATCGGAACTGGCCGCCAATCTGTCCTACGGGAAACGCAAGTACCTGGAAATCGCGAGGGCCTTGGCGCTGTCTCCGCGCTTGCTGATTCTCGACGAACCGGCAGCCGGACTCAACGATACCGAAACGGCGCAACTCGCCGAGTTCGTGCTCAGGCTTTCCGGGGAAGGGTTGAGCATTCTGCTGGTGGAACACGATATGAACTTCGTGATGAGTCTGTGCGAGCGCGTGATGGTGATGGCATCCGGACGGAAGATCGCCGATGGTTCCCCTCAGGAAGTGTCGAACGACCCGGTAGTGCTGGAGGCCTATCTCGGAAGCGAAGAGGAAGCGGCATGAGTACTTCGAATCTCATCGAAATCAAGGATTTGCATGTGCGCATGGGGGAGCAGACGATCCTTAACGGCGTTTCGCTCCACGTTCCGTCCGGGGGCATCGTGACGGTGCTCGGAAGCAACGGCGTTGGCAAAACGACGCTGATGCGGGCGGTTTCCGGCGTCTATCGGAGCACTTCGGGAAGCATCCTCTTCGACGGAGCAGACATCACGAACTGGCCGTCGCATCGGATCGTCGCTGCTGGACTGGCACAAGCGCCGGAGGGGCGCCAGATCTTTTCGTCGATGACCATTGCCGAAAACCTGCGCATCGGCGGAGTCGGGCTCACGCCGCAAGAGGTGGCCGAGGAGGAGGAAAAACAGTTGCAGCGCTTTTCCATCCTGCGCGATCGTTACCGGCAGAAAGCGGGCACGTTGTCGGGGGGCGAACAGCAGATGCTTTGCATCGCGCGCGCCTTGATGTGTCGACCGAAGCTGCTGTTGATGGACGAGCCGTCGCTGGGACTGGCGCCGAAGATCGTTCGGCAGATTTTCGACCTGATCAGCCTGATCCGTTCCGAAGGACATTCGGTCCTGCTGGTGGAACAGAACGCGCGGGCCGCCCTGCGCGTGGCGGATTATGCTTATGTGATGGATGGTGGGCGCATCGCCATTGAGGGAAGCAGCGCCGATTTGGCGAACGACGCGCGGGTGCGGGCGGCCTATTTGGGCGGTCACGCGGCCTGAGGCTAGGCCCGGTCGAGTTCCATCTCCTTGAGCTTCCGGTAGAGCGTCGAGAGGCTGATGCCCAAGGCCTCGGCCGCGCGACGCTTTGCCGAAACGGATGAACCGAAGTCCGAGAGTACGTTGCGGATGAGTTCCTTTTCCGCCAGGCGGATGGTTGCCACCGACTCGCTGTGTGCCACGTCATTGCTCTTTTCGCGAATCTTGAAAGGGAGGCTGTTTGTGGTGATATACGCAGACGGCTCCATGTTTATCGCGTATTCGACCACGTTGGCGAGTTCCCGCACGTTACCTTTCCAGCGGTAGGCCAGGAGGACTCTTTCGGCGTCGGCCGTGAATCCCTTGATCTTCTTGTTCAGCTTCGAGTTGTACTGCTTGAGCAGTGAAGACATAAGAAGTCGAACGTCGCTTGGCCTGTTGCGGAGCGGCGGGATGTGCAAGGGGATGACGTTGATTCGGTAATAGAGATCCTCGCGGAACTCGCCACGATCGACCATGCCCTCGAGATCCTTGTTGGTTGCCGCTATCAGGCGGACATCGACGGCGATACTCTTGTGCCCCCCCAATTTCTCAACGGTTTTTTCCTGGAGGACGCGCAGCAGCTTGGGCTGCAGGTGCAACGGCATGTCGCCGATCTCGTCAAGGAAGACCGTCCCGCCATGCGCGAGCTGGAATTTTCCGGGGCGCCCACCTCGCGTTGCGCCGGTGAATGTGCCGTCTTCATAGCCGAACAGTTCGCTTTCGATCAGCGATTCCGGCATGGCGGCGCAATTGATCGCGATGAACGGGCTTATGCTGCGCGGACTGCTGTGGTGGATGGCGCGGGCGAACAACTCCTTTCCCGTGCCGCTCTCGCCGGTAATGAGGATGCTGGAATCCCCAGCTGCGACCCGGAGCGCCGTCTCCTTGATCTGGACCATTGCCGGGCTGTCGCCGACGATCTGTTCGAACGATGTGGACAAGGAGGTGTTGGTCAGGTTGTTGATGACCTTGTACACGTCCTCCATCTTCTTCAGCACGATGATCGAGCCGACGTTCTTGTCTTCCAGCACGACCGGCTTGCCGGAGATCAGGGAATGCACTTCGATGTCGGGGTTGCTGACGCGGAGCTCGACGTTGTTGAATTCCGTTCCGTTTTCGACCAAGGCGGGTATGTCGGGGGTCGCGAACACTTCGGCGATGTTTTTGCCGATAAGCGTTTCCCGGCTCGCCCGGAGGATTTCCTCGAGCACCGAATTTACGTAGACGATGCGTCCGCTTTCATCAGTAGCCGTGATGCCCTCGTCGATCGAGTCCATGATCGAGATCAACTGGTTCCGCGCAACGGTCAGCTTGGTCGTCGCTTCCTTCTCCAGCAGTTTGCTGACGATCAGCTCCGACATGCGTTCGGTGAATTCGATCAGGTTCTTCTGGTTTTCCAGGAGACTTGTCCGCGACAACTCGGTAATCGCTATCAGCCCAATCGCACCGAGCCGGGTTCCCAGATAATTGATGGGCACGCAAATCATCGCCAGAAGATTGCAGTTTTCCTGAATCTTGCACGACGAACACTGTTCGCTTTCGGCTTTACCCCTGACGACCTGCGTGATTCCCGTCTTGATCACGTTGCCTATGACATAGAAGTCCTTGATCTCCTTGACATCAAACTTGTAGTGTTTCTTGGTATCGCCGACCAATTGATAGTCCGCGTCCGAGATGATGACGTCGATATCCAGAACGCTTGCGATCGCTTCCGAGATCTGCTGGACGGCATCTCGGATGTCTAACAGCCCGGCCATTTATTCGTTGCCCTGATCAGATTGAAGCGATAACTATACGGTGAATTTTTCCCGCGCGCACCACCTCTGCGGCCATTAGGGGCGGCTGTTCGGGGCATCGGTGCCGGAAATAAAAAAGCCCGGCGAGTCTTGTTGCCGGGCCTGGGGAAGCGTGGCGATTCGTTCAGTTGACGGAGTCCGCAAAGACCTTGAACAGGAGATGGATTGCGGTAGCTCCCGCATCCTGATGCCCGATGCCACGCTCGCCAACATAATGGGCGCGGCCGCGGTTGGCCACCATGTTCTTCGTATTTTCGACACCTTGTGCGGCAGCCACGCTGGCGCGGGCGAGCGCCTCGCGCAGGGCGGTGCCTTCTGCCGCCGCTGTTTCGAGAGCCAGCGTGGCCGGTTCGAGTGCGTCGATCAGCGTTTTGTCGCCGGCATTCGATTTCCCGAGAGCCTTCACCCCGGACAGACTCGCCGCAAACATCGCAGCGAGTTCCTTGACGCCGATTTCCGTCGCGTCGCCGAGTTCCTTGCCGGCTCGCATGAAGATCGTGCCGAACAGCGGGCCCGATGCGCCGCCCATGGAGCGGATCAGCGTGGTTCCGCTTTTGCCGAGGACCATGCCAGGTTTGTTCGCGCCGAGGTCCGGGACGAGCTTGTCGAGTGCGGCGCAGCCGCTGGAAATGCTGGTGCCGAAGTCCGCGTCACCGAGCTTGCCGTCGAGTTCGTTCAGATAGTCACGATTGGCGATGATGGTTCTTGAGAATTCGGCAACAATGTTGACGATATCGCTCGCGGTCAGTTTTTCCACGTCATTCCACCTTTCGTGCGGGTCAGAATTGCTTGAACGCGATGGTGTCTGCCGGGGCGTCAAGCAGCGCTTTCAATTCCTCGTCCAGACGCAGCAGAGTGATCGAGGCGCCGGCCATTTCAAGCGCTGTCATGTACTCTCCGACATAGGTCCGGTGGATGCGAATGCCTTTCTCGGCACAGATTTCGGCGATTTTCTTGTTGATGACGTACAACTCCATTAGTGGCGTGGCACCCAGGCCGTTGACAAGCACGGCCACTTCGTCGCCCTTGCCGAACGGCAGGTCTTGAATGATCTTCTCGAGCAGGGTCGAGGTGATTTCGTCGGCAGGCGCCAACTTGCAACGGGTAATTCCGGGTTCGCCGTGAATGCCCATGCCGATCTCCATTTCGTCCTCGGCCAGTTCAAAATTGGCCTTTCCGGCGATCGGGACGATGCATGGCGTCAGTGCCATGCCCATCGAGCGGACATTGGCGACGGTCTTCTCCGCGACCCGTTTGACTTCGTCCAGATCCGCGCCTTGGGCGGCCTTGGCTCCGGCGATCTTATGGACGAAGACCGTGCCGGCGATTCCGCGGCGGCCGGTCGTATAGGTACTGTTCTTGACTGCGACGTCATCGTCGACGATCACGCGAGTCACCTTGACGCCCTCGAATTCGGCCATCTCTTCGGCCATCTGCGAGTTCATCAGATCGCCGGAATAATTCTTGATGACCATCAATACGCCGGCACCGCTATCCACGACCTTGGCGGCTTCGAGGAAGTGGTCGGGCGTCGGCGACGAAAACACGTTGCCGGCGCACGCCGCATCCAGCATGCCGCGACCGATGAATCCGGCGTGCGACGGTTCGTGGCCGCTACCGCCCCCGGACACGATCCCGACTTTATTGGTGATCGGCGATTGCGGATTGACGAGACAGCTATAGCCGGAGAGCTTTCTTACGTATTGAGGATGCGCCGCTACCATGCCGGTCAGCATGTCCTCGACGACTTTTTCCGGAGCGTTGATCAGTTTTTTCATGATTTCACCATGTGCAAGGTTGTGGAGTCTTGTCGTGTTTGCCAAAGTAGGAAAATGAGTATTCGCGAAAGCGGTGAACGACAGAATGACTCAATTCCCGGCTGGGTAATTGCTTTTCCGGTGTTTTAGCACGTTGCATGCCAACGAGAATCTTGGCGATCGCGAATGGTGATTGGCCATTCCCTCCGCGATTTCGGACGGTTTTGCGCTGTGTGCGTTGTGTTTTTGTCCGATATGACGGCGCGGGGATCCATTGACGCCAACACGGAGCTGATGAGCGGCGTTCGGGGGTGCCGGCCTTTCGCAAGAAACTTGAGAAACGGCTGAGAAACATGAGAAACGGTCTGCAGGCGCCGTTGCCGCGTGCCGGAGCAGAATTGCAATAATCCGTACTCAGGCGATTTTCTCGAATATTTTGGGCCTGGTCGGCGTCCGTCTTGGCCTCCTCGACAGGAATCGAACCTGTATCTCACGCTTAGGAGGCGCGTGCACTATCCATTATGCTACGAGGAGGTCAGGGCGCGTATTCTAGCATCACCCGGAGCGCTTTTTCCGGCGAACCCGACGATCCTGTGCCGTCCTGCCGTATCATTCGCCTCTTCGTTTTTCGACGGTCCCGCTTTAGATGCCACACCTGATTCTTTCTGACGCTTCGCTGGCCTACGGGCACGTACCTTTGCTGGACCACGCCGATTTGCAGCTGGATCCCGGCGAACGGGTGGCGCTGATTGGGCGTAATGGTTGCGGCAAATCATCCCTGTTGCGCGCACTGGCCGGGCAGGGGGCATTGGACGACGGGTCGGTGTGGCGTCAGCCGGGTATCCGCATGGGGTATGTTCCGCAGGAGCCGCCGTTCGATCCGTCGCGCACGGTTTTCGAGGCCGTGGTGGCCGGTATGGGCGAAGTGGCGGCACTGTTGGCCGAGTACCACGCCGTGTCGCATGCCATGGCTGAATCATCGGACGATCACGAAGCGTTGCTCGAGCGTCTGCATACTTTGCAGGGTGAACTCGAGGCGCGCAACGCCTGGTCGTTCGAGACGCAGGCGGAGCGCGTGATCCAGCGCTTCTCACTGGACCCGGATGCTTCTGTCGGCACGCTCTCGGGAGGGCAGAAAAAACGTCTGGCGCTGGCACAGGCGCTGGCGGTGACACCGGAACTCTTGCTGCTCGACGAGCCGACCAATCATCTGGATATCGGGGCCATCGAATGGCTGGAGGAGTTGCTGCGCTCATCGGGCGTGTCGATGGTGTTTATCACGCATGATCGGAGGTTTCTTGACCGAGTGGCGACACGCATCGTCGAACTCGATCGCGGCCATCTGCAGTCGTTTCCCGGAAATTTCACCGAATACCAGTCGCGCAAGGAGCAGATGCTGCACGACGAGGTGGTACAAAATGCCAGGTTCGACAAGTTCCTGGCGCAGGAAGAGATATGGATCCGCAAGGGCGTGGAAGCGCGGCGGACGCGCAACGAAGGACGGGTGCTGCGCCTGGAGCAGCTACGGCGCGAGCGTGCAGCTCGGCGTGAGCGGCAGGGCAAGGTCGAGCTGGCGATCGATGCCGGCGACAAGAGCGGAAAACTGGTGGCCGAACTCGTCGGCGTCAGCAAGAGCTTCGGGGACAAACGCATCGTGCGCGATTTTTCGTGCCGTTTGCAGCGTGGGGACAAGATCGGCCTGATCGGCCCGAATGGTGCCGGCAAGACGACATTGCTGCGCCTAATTCTTGGGGAACTTGCGCCGGACGCCGGAACGGTGCGTCTCGGCACAAAGATCCAGGTGGCGTACTTCGATCAGTTCCGCACGCAACTGGACGAGGAAGCTGCGCTGGTCGATGTCATCTCGCCGGGTTCTGACTACGTAGAGATCGGGAATGAGCGCAAGCACGTCATCGGTTACCTGGGCGACTTCCTGTTTGCGCCGGAACGCGCTCGTTCGCCGGTCAGGTCGCTGTCCGGCGGCGAGCGCAACCGGTTGCTGCTGGCACGATTGTTTGCGCGACCGGCCAACGTACTGGTGCTCGATGAGCCGACCAACGACTTGGACATCGATACGCTCGAACTGTTGGAGCAGTTGCTGCAGGACTATCCGGGTACGCTGTTCCTGGTGAGCCATGACCGGGCCTTCCTCGACAACGTGGTGACGCAGACTATCGCCTCCGAAGGCGATGGCTTCTGGCGCGAATACGCTGGCGGCTATCAGGACTGGGCAGACTACCAGGCGAAACGCCGGGCTGACGCTGCCGTTCAATCGTCAATCCCGGCGGCGAAACGTAGCGAGCCTGTCCGGAGCGATGTTGCTCCAAGGATCAAGAGCGACGGCAGCCGCAAACTGAGCTACAAGGAAACACGCGAACTCGCCGAACTGCCGGGCCGCATCAGCGTACTCGAGGACGAGCAGAAGGACATCGCGCGCTGCTTGGAGGATCCTGCGCTTTATCAGACCGATTCCCAACGGGCGAACGCACTTTCGGCGCGCCTTGCCGAGATCGACGAGGAACTGATGGTTCTGCTGGAGCGTTGGGAAGATTTGGAACGATAGCGCTTCGGTGTGCTTCAGAATCCGCGGTGCAATACCCAAGGAATGGCTCCGAGGGACGCGAGAAATGCCACCAGGTGGAAACTGGCCCAAAGCAGGTAGCGGCGGGCGAGCTTGTTCGGGTCGAGGTTCGAAAGCAAATAGTGGCGGCCGTTGCGCGGGCAGTTCAGCGTGTGCACATCGGATTCGTTGCGTGCGTCGCGATGCATTCTTGCCACTTCTCGACGCGCCGCCTGGCGTGCGAGCCCCCATTCCTGCATGTCGATGGTGCCGTCCCCATTGAGATCGAAGCGCTTGAGCAAGCCGGGCTGGTCTTTTTTCCATTCGGCCAGAAGGTCGTTCATGTCCTGCCGGGCGTCCAGATCGACCGATCCGCCGCCCAAGGTCTTGAAATCGCCAAGCGCATAGACGTCGTCGTTGATCAACAACTTCCATTCGGTATTGCGGTAGTGGC
This sequence comes from Candidatus Accumulibacter sp. UBA704, assembly GCA_002304785.1. Classification (GTDB taxonomy): domain Bacteria; phylum Pseudomonadota; class Gammaproteobacteria; order Burkholderiales; family Rhodocyclaceae; genus Propionivibrio. Next base: position 50,922 of record DBMG01000166.1, read on the forward strand.
CTTCAGTCCAGGTTTCCTTGTGCCGGGTCAGGATCTCCGCGCCTTCCACATCGACCACGCAACGTCCGCTGCCGTCGTCGATGATGAAGGGGACTTCGCTTTCTCCTCGACTGACGGTTTCCCATTTATCGTTGCTGTTTTTTTCTTCGACCTGATAGCGGTACCAGAGGCAGGGCAGATGGGTCAGATGAGACAACAGTGGAGGCGAGTCAAGCGGTCTACCTTTTCCGAGTAGTTCGACATAGCCTTGCGCGGCGGAGGCAATGCGGGAGGTCGGGGTGTCGGTAATGGCGCGTCGCCGCCTTAACGTCGACATCCAGGCAAACAGGCTGATCAGCGCGATCAGGGCGAGACAGGCAACCCATCCCAGGCTTGACTCCGTCTGTAGCCCGATGATGAGCAGAGCGAGTTGCGCCCCGGAAGTAATGAACTGGCCGTAGCTCTTGCGGAGAGAGACGAACATGCCGGAGCGATCTCCGAAGGGGCGGACCGGACGCGCGAATCAGCGGAACAATTGCTTCAGATCGACGTCCGCCTTTTCCACGGTCGAGAATTCCAGAAGCGGTTTTTGCTCGAAGTGGAACAGCCGGGCAATCATGGCATCCGGGAATTGCTCGACGCGGACGTTATTGATATTGACCGCATCGTTGTAAAGCTCGCGCCGGTCGGCGATCCCGTTTTCGAGCGTGGTGATGCGCTGCTGCAACTGCATGAAATTCTCGTTGGCCTTGAGCTCCGGATAGGCCTCGGCGACCGCGAACAAGCGTCCCAATCCCATGCGCAGCGCGCCTTCGGCTTCTCCCAGAGCGCCTATGTTCTGGGCTTCGCGAGCCGTCTGCACCTGCGAACGGGCCTCTATCACGCGCTGCAGCGTTTCCTGCTCGAACTGCTTGTACTGCTTGCACACCTCGACGAGCTTGGGCAACTCGTCGTGCCGCTGCTTGAGCAGCACGTCGATGTTGGCCCAAGCCTTGGCAACATTGTGTTTGAGGGCGACCAAGCCGTTGTAGAGCATGATGCCGTATATGGCAACGATGGCCAGTAAACCGAAAAAAATCATGTTGCCGGTGGACATACGGGTCTCCCTTGTAATTTCTGAGTCGTTGACGGGGGCTGACGGATGAAGCGAATTCGGTTCGCCGGTTTCCACCTCTATTCCGAAGGTGGCGCCGGTGTTTGTGTCATGTATTTCTGGATCAGATCGTCCGGTATGCTGAGCCGCCCCAGCAACGTTTCGCGGTCGATGTGCATCAGTTTTTCAATGGCCTCGAAATCGTCCGGCAGGGCTGGATTGTTCCAGTCGTTGGCCGAATGGCGCGCCAGGTTGACTGCGAGCACAACGTTGCGAACCCGCGGCAATTCGGCGTTGGCGTCGTCCATCAACGCATTCAGCAAGTCCGGCAGGTGCCAGGCTTCGCAGAGCGCGAGTTGCAGGTCGAAGAGGCGGAGGCCAAGCACCTGTTGTTGTGCGGTTGCGCTGCGCAGCGTCTTGTCGGCGGCTTGACGGTCACGGATCTCGATAGCGAGCCGTGGCGCAAAGCACCACAGCAGGATTTCGGCGAGATCGTGCAGGAGGGCGGCCAGCGCGACCTCCTCGATATTCATGTCGTGCCTTTCGAACGCCCAGTCGTGGGCGTAGCGGGAAGCGCGTTGCACTCGCCGAATGACGTGCAGTACGCCGAGCAACGCCTGCGGTTCGCTCTTGAGGAGGGATTCGATCGTGACCGGGGATTCGAAGCGCCTGAAAAACGGTTCGATGCCGAGCATCATGATCGCGTTGCCGATGGTGGTGATGTCGGAACGCAGGTGCTTTCCGCGAAATGGTTGGATATACGCCAGCACTCGTACGGCCAGCAATGGGTCCTGCAATACGATGGCGGCGATGTCGCGCCCGTTTACGCGGTCGATGTTTTGGCGCGCCTCGTCCAGACGGCGGGCCGTCTGACGCAAAATGGGCATCTCGACCGAATTGAAGAAATCAACCCAGGCTTCCTTCGTTTGGAACGGCTGATCGATCATCGTCTCAACTTGAAAAAACACCCGAAATAATCACGCTAATTGGTTGATTCACAATGGCGTGCTCTTTGTCCGGATCATGGTACCTGCTACGGTTGTACCTCGCAAGTCCCGGCTGTCCGGTCCAGGCGGTTAGCCCGGCGAGGTGAGTTCGCTGGCAAGTTCGGGGAATGGCAGGCGACCTTGGATCGCCGCACGGTTCCTGACGCTGTTTTCGACGTAAACTCGTCAGTGATCAGTGGCTTATTGGTACAATAAAAGGATTTTTCAAAGGTTCATGCAGTTTAGCGAGCTGTTTTTCTTTCTTTCCAATCTGGAGACCTGATCGTATGGCTATCGAACGCACCCTTTCCATCATCAAACCCGATGCTGTCGCCAAGAACGTGATCGGCAAGATCTACTCACGTTTCGAGACCAACGGGCTGAAGATCATTGCTTCCAAAATGGTCTGGTTGTCGCCCCAGGAGGCCGGTCAGTTCTACGCCGTGCACAAGGAACGTCCATTTTATGGCGACTTGGTCAAGTTCATGATCTCGGGGCCGGTGATGGTGCAGGTTCTGGAAGGGGACGACGCCATAGCCAAGAATCGTGACCTGATGGGCGCCACGGACCCGAAAAAGGCGGCCCCGGGAACCATTCGCGCGGATTTCGCCGAATCGATCGACGCCAATGCCGTGCACGGATCGGACGGCCCGGATACGGCGCAAGTCGAGATTGCCTTCTTCTTCCCGGCGATGAACGTGTATTCCGGACGCTGATAGAGACCATTGCATGACTGTCAATCTGCTCGATTTCGATGCTGCCGGCCTTGAGGCCTTTTTCGCCGAACAAGGCGAGAAGGCTTTTCGCGCGAGGCAGGTGTTGCGCTGGATGCATCGGTTCGGGCAGAGTGACTTCGACGCAATGACGGATATCGCCAAGAGCCTGCGCGAGAAGCTCAAGCGCATTGCGACGATCGTGCCTCCGGCGATTGTTTCAGACAGGCTTTCCGACGATGGCACGCGCAAGTTCCTGTTTGATGTGGGCGGCGGCAATGCCGTCGAAACCGTGTTCATTCCCGAGGATGACCGCGGCACACTGTGCGTGTCGACGCAGGCCGGATGCGCGCTCGACTGTTCCTTCTGCTCGACAGGCAAGCAGGGATTCAACCGCAACCTCACCGTGGCCGAGATCATTGGTCAGTTGTGGCAGGCCAACCGCGCGCTGGGAGCCGATCCGGCGGGAGAACGGATCATCAGCAACGTGGTGTTGATGGGCATGGGCGAGCCGCTGGCCAATTTCGAGAATTCCGTCACGGCGCTGCGACTGATGCTCGACGACAACGCCTACGGGCTGTCGCGGCGGCGCGTGACCGTGTCGACTTCCGGGTTGGTGCCGGTGATGGACCGTTTGCGCGACGAATGTCCGGTTGCACTTGCCGTTTCCTTGCACGCGCCGAACGATGCTCTGCGCGATGAACTTGTCCCGATCAACCGCAAGTATCCGCTCCGCGAACTGATGGCCGCTTGCCAGCGCTATCTGGAGAAGGCGCCGCGCGATTTCGTGACCTTCGAATATGTCATGCTGGACGGCGTCAACGATTCTGATGATCATGCCCGACAGCTATTGGCGCTAACCCATGACGTTCCGTGCAAGTTCAACCTGATTCCGTTCAATCCGTTCCCAGGTTCCCCTTACCGGCGAACTCCGTCTCCGCGCATCCGCCGATTCGCGGAGATACTGATGAATGCCGGAGTTGTCACGACCACCCGCAAGACCCGCGGCGACGATATCGATGCCGCCTGCGGCCAGTTGGCAGGGCAAGTGCGGGACAAGACCCGGCGCGCATCGAACCGGGTTATTGATATCCATGAGGCGAGATCACGATGAACAAGCGGATGAACCGGTTGGTGGCATGCTCCTGCGCGGCCGCAGCGCTATTACTGTTTGCTCCCTTGGGGGCAGCTCAACAATCGGCTCCGGACCAGACCGGAGGTGTCTCCTCGCCAGTCCCAAGGGATGCCCGCACCCGTGCGAAGGCGCACACGGAGTTGGGATCGCTCTATTTTCAGAACGGCAACCTGATTGTGGCGCTTGAGGAACTGACTCTGGCAGCGGCGATCGATCCCGAGTATGCAACGGCATTCAGCACGCGCGGCCTGATTCTCTATTACGTCAAGGAATTCGAATCGGCTGAAAAGGATTTTCAGCGGGCGCTGAGCCTCGAAGGCAGGAACCCTGACATCAGCAACAACTATGGGTGGTTTCTTTGCCAGACGGGAAAGGTCAAGGAGTCCATCCCTTATTTCGAGCAGGCGCACCGAAACCCTCTTTATCAGACGCCAGAACTCGCCTATCTCAACCAGGGGGCCTGCTACATAAAACTCAATGAGCTGGATCTGGCCGATGACGCGTTGCGCAAGAGTCTTCGCTTGATGCCGGAGAATCCGCAAGCACTTTTCCATCTGGCTAACGTCAGCTACAAGCGCGGGAATTTCGATGCCGCCAAGAAGCATTTGTCCGAAGCCGTTCGCCTCGTCGATCCGGGTCCGGAAATTCTCTGGCTCTACCTGCGCGTCGAACGCCGCTTGGGCAACCAGAGCGATGAGCGGAGCTTGGCCGCCCAGTTGCGCCGCAAGTTTCCGGACTCGCCTGAGTATCAGGAGTTGTTGAAAGGGAATTTTGAATGAGTGAGGAGAAATTCACCGCTGATCATGCCGGTGATCCGATCCGTGCCGAGAACGAGGGGATGCCGGAGGAGGGGGGCATCAATGTTGGTTTGCAACTCCGTACCGCCCGCGAATCGAGGGGGATATCGGTCGACGAGGTATCGTCGGCGCTGAAACTGAGTCCGCGTCAGGTTGAGGCGCTTGAGGCGAATGATTGGTCCCGGCTTCCGAAAACCATCATTCGCGGATTCGTGCGGAATTACGCGCGTTTCCTCGATCTTGATGCCGCATCACTCATGGCTGCGCTTGACGGGATGACCTTGCCCCAAGGCCCTGAGTTGAAAGTGCAAGTCGGATCTCCGGTCAGCATGCCCAAGGAAGGTGGTGCCGACCGACGAGATTACGTCAGGGTTTTCTCCGGTCTGATCGTTCTCTTGCTGGCAATTCTGGCCTACTACCTCGTACCGGCGGAAACTTGGCGGACGACACTCGACTCGATCAAGGAAATGGTCCAGACGAAGAAAAAGGTCGCGGAACCGGTGACAGAGGCGGTCAAAGACGGCGGCCCAGTGTCCGCGGTCGAAGATCCGGCTGCGGGGGCTGTTGCCGTTTCCGATCCTCCAGCACCGCCTGAATCCCCGGGTCGTGCGGATTTGCCGGCCCCGACTAACGCACAACCATTGCTTGTTCCCGCATCTCCTGCTTCCTCAGCGAACACGCTCGTTTTCACTTTCTCGCAGCCTTCGTGGGTCGAAGTCCGTGATCGCTCAGGCCAGATCGTTTTCTCGCAGCTAAGCCAGGCCGGAAGCCGACGCGAGGTCAATGGGCAGCCTCCCTTCTCGCTCGTTGTCGGCAACTCCTCGCACGTGGCGCTTCAATACAAGGGGAATCCCGTCGACTTGTCGAAGCGCAGCAAGGATGATGTTGCCAGATTGACACTCGAATGACCATGAATACACTCATCAAGCGCCGTCCGACGCGGGCCGTCAGAATCGGTCGCGTTGTGGTCGGTGGCGATGCGCCGGTTGTCGTCCAGTCGATGACCAATACTGACACGGCGGATATCGTCAAGACAGCCATACAGTGCGCGGACCTGGCTCAAGCCGGGTCTGAGCTTGTTCGCATCACCGTCAACACGCCTGAGGCGGCTGCGGCTGTTCCGGGAATTTGCGATCAGCTTGAACGCATGGGCGTCGATGTGCCATTGATAGGGGATTTTCACTACAACGGCCATCGCTTGCTCGCCGATCACCCGGAATGCGCGCAACGCTTGGCCAAGTACCGCATCAATCCGGGCAATGTCGGACACGGCAAGAAGCGCGACGAGCAGTTCGCCCAGATGATCGAGATTGCGTGCAAGTACGACAAGCCGGTGCGCATCGGCGTCAACTGGGGTAGCCTCGATCAGGATCTGCTGGCGCGGATCATGGATGAAAATGCCCGGCGTCCGCAGCCGCTGGACGCAATCGGAGTCATGCGCGAAGCAATGGTTGCCTCGGCGCTGGAGTCGGCAGCAAAAGCGGAGGAATTCGGACTTCCCGGCGATCACATCATCCTCTCGTGCAAGGTGTCCGGCGTTCAGGATCTGATCGGCATCTATCGCGAGCTCTCGAGACAGTCCGATTATGCTTTGCATCTCGGGTTGACCGAGGCAGGAATGGGCTCCAAGGGAATCGTGGCGTCCACGGCTGCCATGGCCGTTCTTCTTCAGGAAGGCATTGGCGATACCATTCGCGTGTCGCTTACGCCGGAGCCCGGCGGAAAACGTACCCAGGAAGTTGTGGTCGCGCAGGAAATGCTGCAAACCATGGGGTTGCGTGCCTTCACGCCAATGGTTACCGCCTGCCCGGGTTGCGGGCGTACCACCAGCACCTTCTTCCAGGAACTGGCGCAACGCATCCAGAACCACGTACGCGATCACATGCCGAAATGGCGAGAGGAGTTCGACGGCGTCGAGAATATGACCTTGGCGGTCATGGGCTGTGTAGTCAATGGGCCAGGGGAAAGCAAGCACGCCAATATCGGCATCAGCTTACCCGGTACCGGTGAGGCGCCCGCTGCCCCTGTGTTCGAGGATGGCGTCAAGACCATTACTCTGCGCGGTGAGAACATTGCCGAGGAATTCACTGCCATCGTGGATCGCTACGTGGCCAGAACTTACAAAAGAAAGAACGCAACAAAATCATGAGTCAGAATATCCAGTCCGTGCGCGGGATGAACGACATCCTGCCGGGTGAGTCGGAACTGTGGGAGCTTTTCGAGGAAACGATCCGTTCCTGGCTGAAAAGCTACGGATACAAACCGATCCGCTTGCCGATTGTCGAGCCGACCCCCTTGTTCAAACGGGCCATCGGCGAGGTAACCGATATTGTCGAAAAGGAAATGTATTCCTTCGAAGACAGCTTGAACGGCGAGCAGTTGACACTCCGTCCTGAAGGTACTGCCGGCTGCGTGCGGGCGGTGATCCAGCACAACCTTGCCGCTCAGCGGCCGCAGCGCCTTTATTACATGGGCCAGATGTTCCGGCACGAACGGCCGCAAAAGGGACGCTACCGCCAGTTCAACCAGGTCGGTGTCGAGTCTTTCGGTTTTTCCGGCCCGGATATCGATGCCGAGCAAATTCTCATGGGTGCGCGCCTGTGGGATGACTTGGGGCTGGACAGTATCAAGCTTCAACTCAACTCGCTCGGCCAACTCGAAGAGCGGGCGAAATATAGGGCAGAACTGGTGACGTATTTCGAAAAATACGCGACTCTGCTGGACGAGGATGCCAAACGTCGTCTTTATTCCAACCCGCTGCGCATTCTCGACAGCAAGAACTCGGCAATGCAGGAAATGATTGCCGGCGCGCCACAACTGATGGGCCATCTTGGCGCCGAGTCGATGGCGCACTTCGAGGGTGTTCAACAAGTATTGCGCGATGTGGGCCTGCCTTACGAAATCAACCCGCGACTGGTCCGTGGACTGGATTACTACAACCTGACCGTGTTCGAATGGGTCACGGATCGCCTGGGCGCGCAGGGCACGGTCTGTGCCGGTGGTCGTTATGACGGACTTGTCGAACAGCTCGGTGGCAAGCCGACGCCGGCCTGCGGTTTTGCCATGGGCGTCGAGCGCCTTGTCACGCTGATCCGGGAATCGGGGGGTGATCCGGAGCCGGAAGGTACTGATGTCTATCTGGTACATCAGGGGGAAGCCGCGTCGCGCATGGCGCCGAGGATCGCCGAGGGATTGCGCGATCAGGGAATCAATGTCCTTTACAACTGCGGCGGAGGCAGTTTCAAGTCGCAGATGAAAAAGGCGGATGCCTCAGGGGCATTGTTCGCAGTGATCATCGGTGACGACGAAGCGAGTGCCGGCGAAGTGACACTCAAGCCTCTTCGTGCCGAAGGCACCGAGCGGAATGAACAGAAACGCATCAGCGTCGATCAGGTCGCTGATGAAATCATGAACGCATTTTTCGACGGAGATGATGCCTGATGGCTGCTTACGATCTTGAAGAACAGGAACAAATTGCCGAGTTGAAAGCCTGGTGGAAGGTGTACGGAAATCGGCTGGTCAATGCCGCGACGGTCATTGCCTTGGTGGTAATTGCGTGGCAGGGGTGGAACTGGTATCAGCGCAACCAGTCCGGCCAAGCGTCGATGATTTACGGTGTCCTGCAAAAAGCTGTTCAGGAAAAGGATACTCAGCGAATCAAAGCGGCCAGCGGCGAACTGATAGAGAAATATGGAAGGACGAGCTACGCCTCGCTAGGTGCACTGTCCTCGGCGAAGGCGATGGTCGATGCAGGCGACAACCAGACTGCTAAGGCCCAGTTGCTCTGGGCTGTCGATCATGCCAAGGACGAATTGCGTGATCTTGCCCGTCTGCGCGCGGCGCTCTTGCTTCTGGACGAGAAAGCGTACGACCAGGCGATGAAGCAACTGGAAGGCGCGTCTAGCCCTGCATTCGAAATCCGATTCCAGGATACACGTGGCGATATTCTGTCCGCCCAAGGGAAAAAATCAGAGGCGGTTGTTGCCTACCAGGGAGCGTTGGCCAATCTTGCCGAACTGGAAAAAAGCGGAAAGACCGCTGGCGCAGGGCAGGATTGGCAAAGCCAGTCCAATGCCGTATTCCGTGACCTGATCACACAGAAGATCGACGCGCTGGGTGGTGCCAAGTGACGAGGAAGTATTTTGCCATCGTCGCTTTGGTGGCCTTGCTTGCCGGGTGTTCCACGCTCGATGCCATAAACCCGTTTGCGGGAAAAGGGCCGAAAATGGCGGAACTGAAGCCATTCAAAGCCTCGGCGGAAGCGCGCGTGATCTGGCGTGAAAGCGTTGGCAAGGCGGAAACATACGCTTTCACACCTGCCGTAAATGGAACTTCGGTCTATGCCGCAGGTGGCGATGGGAGCCTGATGCGCCTTGACGATGGCAAGGTCACCTGGAAAATCAACGCTGGTCAGCCACTCTCCGCGGGTGTTGGCTCAGATGGGACTCTGGTTGCCGTTGGGTCGCCGAAAGGGGATCTGCTGGTTTTTTCAGCCGCTGACGGAAAACTGGCCTGGAAAGCAAAGGCGAGCAGCGAGATATTGGCTCCGCCCGCTGTCGGAGAAGGACTCGTCATTGTTCGAAGCGGAGACAATCGTCTGGCCGCGTACGACGCCACCGATGGCAAACGCAAATGGGTTTATCAGCGGCCAGCGCCAGCGCTGGCGCTGCGGGTGACAGCGCCGCCTGTCATGGACGGGAAATACGTATTTGCCGGGTTTCCNNGGTGGCAAACTTATTGCGGTGAGCTTGGCAAATGGGGCCGTAGTATGGGAAGGTACAGTGGCCTTGCCAAAAGGGACGACCGAACTCGAACGAGTGGCTGACATTACGAGCAGTCCGGTTGTGGCTGGAAGAACTATCTGTGCGGTTGCGTTTCAGGGGCGTGTGGCCTGCTTTGACCTGGGAAGCGGGAATCTGGTATGGGCTCGCGACATGTCCAGCGCTGTCGGTCTGGCCGCAGACGCACGCTACGTTTTCGTGACCGANNGAGAAGAGTGCCGTGCATGCGCTTGATTTGGCCAGTGGCGCCAGCTTATGGAAGCAGGATGCCCTGTCCTTGCGTCGTGTATCAGCGCCGTTGCTGCGTCGCGGACTCGTTGCCGTGGCAGATGTTCAGGGGGTTGTCCATTTCCTGAATAGAGAAGATGGTGCGTTTGCGGCACGGGTGAATACGGATGGAAATCCGGTTGTAGCACCCATGCAGGCACTCGGACGAAATGTGCTGGTCCAGACCAACAAGGGCGGACTTTTCGCCATCGAGGCCGAATGAAACCCACAATCGTCATCGTCGGCCGGCCCAACGTCGGCAAATCGACCCTGTTCAATCGCCTGACCAAGACGCGCGACGCTCTCGTTGCCGATATCCCTGGCTTGACCCGCGACCGGCATTATGGGCATGGAAAACTGGGAAGCAAGCCGTATCTCCTGGTAGATACCGGCGGATTCGAGCCTCTGGCCAAGGACGGAATCATGCACGAAATGGCGCGCCAGGCCGAGCAGGCCATCGCAGAGGCTGACGCCATCGTTTTCGTCGTGGATGGGCGTATCGGGGTTACCGCGCTGGACAAGGAGATCGCCAACAAGCTGCGCCGTGTGCAGCGCCCCGTGCTGGTCGCCGTCAACAAATCGGAGGGAATGAATCAAGGCGTTGTGATTGCCGACTTCCACGAACTTGGCCTCGGAGAACCGCATGCTATCTCGGCGACTCACGGCGAGGGAGTGCGCAGCCTGATTGAAGAGATATTGCGGCCGTTCCCCGATCCCGAGGAAGACGAAGGCAAGACAGATGAACTGAAGGTCGCCATCGTCGGACGTCCGAATGTTGGAAAGAGCACGATGATCAACTCCTTGCTGGGAGAAGAACGCGTCATCGCCTTTGACCAGCCGGGGACTACCCGTGATGCCATATTTGTGGATTTCGAGCGTGGAGGGAAGAAATACACGCTTATCGATACCGCCGGATTGCGGCGCAAAGGCAAGGTATTTGAAACGATAGAGAAGTTTTCGGTGATCAAGACCCTGCAATCCATCGAAGATGCGAATGTGGTCATTCTTGTGCTCGACGCGCGGCAGGATATCTCCGATCAGGACGCGCACATCGCGGGCTTCATCGTTGAGTCGGGTCGGGCGCTGGTCGTAGCCGTAAACAAATGGGATGGACTGGATGCCTACAAACGCGATCAGGTCAAAATCGAAATAGAAACCCGGCTGAAGTTCCTGGACTTCGCCAATTTTCACTATGTTTCGGCGTTGAAGGGGCAAGGGTTGGAAGCGGTCTTCCGATCCGTCGATGCCGCCTATCGCGCTGCGGTCGCTGATCTTTCCACGCCCAAGCTTACACGCACTTTGATCGATGCTGTGGCGCGGCAGTCGCCTCCGCGCAGTGGCATTTTCCGGCCGAAAATCCGTTATGCCCATCAAGGAGGACGCAATCCGCCTGTGATTGTGATGCACGGAAATGCTCTCGACAAAGTTCCAGATTCCTATCGGCGCTATCTTGAGCGGGTCTTCCGGGAAGTATTCAAGTTGCAGGGAACTCCGTTGCGCATCCAGTTCAACATTTCTGAGAACCCATACGCAGAGATCAAGCCTTCGGAAAAGTCCAGGCGGAAGCCGAAAGTAGTAGGAACCAAAAGTGATCCTGCGGGGAAACCAGTCACGAGAAAAGCCTCAACAGCAGTGACTTCTGGATTGAGAGGCAGGGAGCGTTCCAAGCAAGGATGAAACTTTTTTCTGTTTTTATCTCGTTTATTGTTGACGGGAAATGTCAGGGTTGCTATAGTTCGCCCCCTCGCAACACGAGGCACGTTTCAGGAAGCAGTCGGCTGATGTAGTTTTTCAGCAGTGTTGACGAGAAAGAAAAGAGTCGTATATAATCTCTCTTCTTTAGCGGGCGCGGGGTGGAGCAGTCTGGCAGCTCGTCGGGCTCATAACCCGAAGGTCACAGGTTCAAATCCTGTCCCCGCAACCAAGTAGTACGCTCTTTAAAAATTGGACGATTGAT
>DBMG01000046.1:0-5190 GCA_002304785.1 Candidatus Accumulibacter sp. UBA704
CCCTTAAGTGGATGACGCGGTGAATCACAACAAGAAGAGAGGAGCCGTCCCAAAAGCCGGCTCTTCCCTAACTCTAAAGGCTGCTTGACCGCCATCGGCGACCAGAAAGCGCGGCTTAGCCGGAACTCCGTCTCTGTTCAACGAGGACACTATTAAGGTACCATGTGAGACATGTTAGAAGGAGTACGGTTGTGACATCGCTGAAAAACATAAAGACTGGTTCGCTTCGATCGCAAGTATATGCGCAGTTGAAGAACCAACTAATTGCTGGCGTTTGGAAGCCGGGCGAAAAACTTCCCTCCGAAAACGAGCTCTGCGCGTCCCTCGGAGTCAGCAGAGTGACAGTACGTGCAGCCATCCAGCAACTAGAAATCCTGGGCTTGGTGGAAACACGGCATGGTGGCGGGAATTTCGTCAAGGAATACTCGCCGTTGAACACCATGGATAATTTTCACCCGCGGATTCAAATCAATGAGAACCAGGACATCATCACGGTTCTCGAATATCGCAAGATCATTGAAAAGGGGACTATCGGACTGGTCGCCCCCAAGATCACGGCAGAGGACATCGAAAAGCTCGAAGCGACTTATGCGCTCATGGTTTCGCTTTCGGGGACAAACCAGCCGCAGAAGCAGGCTGACGCAGACCATCTATTTCATTACCAGTTGGCTCAAATTGCCAACAATCCCATCATCACCAAAGTGTACGAAATCATCAACGTGATCCTGTCATCGGCTATGGTTGATATCGTCACGCTATTGGGAACCGAAATGGGGCTCCGTTACCACCGACTGCTGATCGACGCGTTGAGAAACGGTGACAAGACACTTTGCGAGTCAATGATGGAAGCGCATATTGAAGAGACCATCCAAAAAATCAGGACCATTCAGAAGAATCGGTTGCAGGAAACAGCTCCGGTAGAACCCCCCGTAAACTGAATCAGTAGCTGGCCAAAGGCCGCCTGCCGGCTCCGCGCATAACGCTACGGAGCGAGCCAGCTTGCCCGTTTCCCGCCTCCTCAGTACGCCGTCAACCCGCCATCGACCGGAAGCGCGACGCCATTGAGGAACGACGCTTCGTCGGAGGCCAGATAGAGCGCGGCGTTGGCCACGTCGAGTTCAGTCGCGAGTCGGCCAAGCGGGACTTCGCCAAGGCGTTCCTCTTTCTTCTTTGGGTCCTGGAACAGGATCTGTACGAGCGGTGTATCGACCGTGCTCGGATGGATCGAGTTGCAGCGGATATTGTCCTTGGCATAACGGACGCCGACCGTCTTGGTCATCAGAGTGACCGCGCCTTTGGTGATCGTGTAGGCCTCAGTCGTGTATTTGTGACCGACCAGGCCGCAGATCGATGACATGTTGATGATCGAGCCGCCACCGCCCCGGCGCATGATCGGGATGGCGTGCTTGATACCGAGAAACGGGCCTTTTACGTTTACCGCCAGCATGGCGTCGAGGTTCTCTTCCTTCATCTCCTCGATCGGCTCGCGGATGTTGATTCCGGCGTTGTTGACGAGCACGTCGAGCCGGCCGAATCTAGCGACGACAGTGGCTGCCGCGGCGATCCAGCTTTGCTCCTGGGTGACGTTGAGCAACTGGAAGCAGGCCTTGCCGCCCAGCCCCTCGATGGCGGCGACGGTCGCGTTACCAGCCTCGGCGTTCATGTCGCAGACGATGACCGTCGCGCCTTCATCGGCAAAGCGCCGCGCGATCGCCGCACCCAGTCCCTGCGCCGCGCCGGTGACCAGCGCAATCTTGTTCTTCAGTCGCATCGTAAACCTTCCCCTGGCAGGAGCACGCCGATGGCGTGCATCCTGTGACGTCTTCTACTTGCGCACTTCGACCTTGGCCAATTTCTCGTAGTGTCGGACGATGGCGCTGTGATCGTTGGCGCCGAAGTCGTCGTTCTTGAGCGCCTGCAGCGTCTCCATGATGTTTGCCGTGAGCGGCACCGGAACATTGAGGGCGTGCGCGGTATCAAGTGCGTTCTGCAGATCCTTGATGTGCAGTTCGATGCGGAATCCGGGTTTGAAATTGCCGTCGAGGATCATCGGCACCTTGGCGTTCATTACCGTTGAGCCGGCCAATCCCCCCTTGATGGCGTTGAACACGGCTTCGGGATTCACCCCGGCCTTGGTGGCCAGGACGAATGCCTCAGAGACGGCAGCGATGTTCAATGCAACGATGATCTGGTTGGCGAGCTTGGTGACGTTGCCAGCACCGATGTCGCCGACATGAACAGCCGACGACCCCATTTTCTCGAGAATCGGCTTGACCATCTCGAAGGCCTTGGCATCGCCGCCGACCATGATCGCGAGCGTGCCTTCGATGGCTTTCGGTTCGCCGCCGGAAACCGGGGCGTCGAGCATGACGATTCCCTTTGCCTTGGCCGCCGCGCAGATTTCCTGCGCCGCGCCGGGGGCAATTGAGCTCATGTCGACGAGGATGGTGCCGGGCTTTGCGCCTTCGATCACGCCGTTTTCTCCAAGCACGGCTTCCTTGACGTGCGGGGAGTTGGGTAGCATGGTGATGATGACGTCGCTTCGCGCCGCGACATCCTTGTTGGAAGTGCCGGCCTTGGCGCCAAGCACAACCAGATCGTCCACCGTTGCGAACTTGTCATAGACGGTGAGGGCGTAACCGGCGTTAATCAGGTTCTTGGCCATGGGGCGGCCCATGATTCCGAGGCCGATGAATCCGATGTTCATGGTGTTTCTCCTAATTCTTCAAGGCTTTCTTGGCCGCCCGGGCAATATCGTGCTCGGTCAGTCCGAACTTCTCGAGCAACTCGCCGTAGCTGTGCGCCGAAGTGCCGAATTCGTCGTTGATGCCGATCTGTTCGAACGGCAGGTTAACTTCTCCCATGATCAGCGCAGCGATTGCGCTGCCCAGGCCGCCGATCTTGGTGGACTCATCGGCGGTAACGATCGCTTTCTTGCCGGCTGCATACTTGAGAATCTCGCTCTTCCTAAGCGGTTTCAGAGAACTGACGTTGATAACCTCGGCCGAGATGCCTTCGTCCTTCAGGAGTGCGGCGGCCTCGACCGATTTCCAGACCATCGCGCCGGTGGCGAAGATGACGACGTCGCTGCCCTCGACGATGCGGTACATCTTGCCAATCTCGTAGTCGCCCTCGACCGGCGTATAGACCGGGAGATCGTTGCGGTTGACGCGGATATAGACCGGTCCTTTGTGCGTCAGCGTCGCCTTCACCATCTTGCGTGTTTCGACGGCATCGATGGGGCTGAGCACCGTCATGCCGGGAATGGTGCACATGATATTGGCTTCTTCGATCGACTGGTGCGTCTTGCCGTCGCCAAAATCGGAAAGCCCACAGCTTGAACCGCAGATTCTGACATTGGCTTGCGGGATGGCGATGCCGCAGCGAATCTGGTCGTAGGCACGACCGACGGCGAATACCGCGAAGGTGCTGTAGAACGGGATCTTGCCGGCCAGCGCTAGGCCGGCCGCCGTCGATGCCATGTTCTGTTCGGCGATGCCCATTTCAAAATGGCGATCGGGAAAGGCGTCCTTGAACAGGCAGGACATGGTTGATTTTCCGAGGTCGGCTTCAAGGACGACGATGTCCGGATTCGTCTTGCCGAATTCGACCAGCGCCTCACCGTAGGCCATGCGCAAGCTTTTCATTTCCATGATCAGATCGTCTCCTTCTGCGCTTCGAGTTCGGCCTTGGCCTGCGCATATTTGGCTTCGTCAAAGATGCCGTTGTGATAGGTCGGCGTATTCTCGGCAAAGGAGACTCCCTTGCCCTTGATGGTGTCCAGGATGATAAGCGTCGGCTTGCCCTTGATCGTTTTGGCCTGGTTGATCCCGGCGATGATCTGTCCGATGTCGTGACCATCAACCTTGAGGACTTCCCAGCCGAATGCCGCCCATTTCCTGTCCAGGTCCGGAATGCTGAAGATGTCTTCGGTGCGGCCCGTCGCCTGAATCTTGTTCCAGTCGAGAAACGCCGTCAGATTGTCCAGCTTGAAGTTGCTCGCGGCCATCGCGGCTTCCCACAGCTGCCCTTCGGACTGTTCGCCGTCACCCATGATCACGTAGACCCGGTTGGGAATCTTGTCCAACCGCAGCGCGAGCGACATGCCGACTCCGAGCGAAAGCCCTTGTCCCAGGGACCCTGTGACGGCCTCGATCCCGGGAACGGTCAGATCCGGGTGCCCCTGAAGCAGGCCGTTCAGACTTTTCACCCGCTGCAATTCTTCGCGGGGGAAGTAGCCAAGTTCGCAAAGTGCAGCATACTGAATCAGCGCCGCATGGCCTTTGGACAGCAGCAGGCGATCACGCTCCGGGTTTTTCGGATTGTTTCTATCCACGTTCATCGAGTGGAAATAGAGCACTGCCATGGTCTCGGCCAGCGAGCTTGATCCTCCCCAATGCCCCGCCTTCCCGGTGCCAATCATCTCCAGCACATTGCAACGCAGTTGCAGTGCTATTGCTTTGAGTTCCCTGATTACTGCTTCGTTTGCCACGTGATTCTCCTTGATGAAGATCAGCTTTCCAAAAATACCTTGAGCATCTTCCCGTCCCGGTTGTTTTCCAGATCGTGGAATGCCTTGACGCCCTCAGACAGCGGATAGACGTTGGTCATTAGCGGGGCGATGTCGATGCGCTTTTCTTCGAGCAATTTCAGGCTTTCGCGAAAGCCCTGCAGGTCATAGACATAGTTGCCCCTGATCGTCAGTTCGGTTGTGACGATCTTCTGCATATTCACTTCAACCATCTTCTGCGCATTGCCGATCCAGACAGCCGTGCCCCCGATGCGCAGACAATCCAGCGAATTGGCTGCGGTCGCCGCAATGCCGACCGCTTCGATGGCGAAATCGCATAGCTTGCCGCTGGTGATCTGCTTGACGGTTTCGAGGAAATCAACCTCGCGCGAATTGATGGTGTAGTCAGCCTTCATTTTCCTGGCCGTTTCCAGCCGGAACTGCGTTGCATCCGACACGATGACGTTTTTCGCACCGCGCAACTTGAGCAGTGCCACCACCAACAAGCCGATCGTTCCCGCACCGATCACCATGCAGTATTCGGCCTCCTCGATTTCGCGGTCTGAAATCTTCTGAACCGAACGGAAGGCCACCGCCAGGGGTTCGGTCATGGACGCTTCGTTGAATGACAGTGTCGGCGCAAAGGGAATCAGATATTTCTCGTCGACAGCGATGTATTC
>DBMG01000046.1:5262-9935 GCA_002304785.1 Candidatus Accumulibacter sp. UBA704
TCTCGATGAGGCCGGATACTTCATGCCCCATGATCATCGGCGGAATCCGGCGTCCGGTCTTGCCCATATACCCTTCGAAATCGGAACCGCAAATGCCGTTGCCCCTGACGCGAATCAGATACTGACCGGGCTTGAGAATGGGTTCAGGGATTTCCCGTACTTCCATCATCCGTTCACCGACGTAATACAGTGATTTCAAGACGAACTCCTTAGTGAATGAAACCCATCATTCTGGGAACGATGAGAACCAGTTCGGGGATATAGGTGAGCAACATCAGCGCGACCAACTGAGCACCGATGAACGGCAGTACTGCCTTGGATATGCGTTCGATGCTGATCCCGGCGATCGGCGCCGCGGCAAACAGGCAGACGCCGACGGGCGGCGTAATAAGACCGATGTTCAGATTGACCAGCATCACCAGCGCGAAATGCAGGGGATTGATACCGAGTTGGATCGCGATGGGAAGCAGTATCGGGGCCAGCAGGATGACGCTGGCCGAGGTTTCCATGATCATGCCCATGAACAGGAGCAGGATATTGACCAGCATCAGGTAGGAATATTTGTTTTCCGTGATTCCGAGGATGATGTTGGCGACAGTCCTTGGCAGATGTTCAAGGGCCATGACCTGGCTGAACAATCCTGCCATTGCGATGATCAGCAGAATGATGGAGGAAGACACGGCGGCCTTCACGAAACAATCGAGGATATCCCTGAATGTCAATGTCTTGAGCAGGAAAACGCCGGCGATCATGGCATAGAAACAGGAGATGGCGGCGGCCTCGGTCGGCGTGAATCTGCCTGAAAATATTCCGCCGACGAGCACAACCGGACACATCAGGGCGATCAGCGATTTCCGCACGGTCACCACGGCATCGGTAAACGGAATTCGTTCGGTCCGGCGAGGGTGGCCGTACTTCACCGCAAAGAAATAGCTCATGATCATCAGCGCCAGGCCAACGGCCAGACCGGGCACGAACCCAGCGGCGAACAGGGCTCCGACCGATTCGCCCGTCGTCATGCTATAGACAACCATGATGATGCTCGGCGGAATGATCGGTCCGATGACGGAACCTGCAACGGTGATTGCGGCCGCATAATCCGCGGTATACCCTTCTTTTTTCATGGCCGGGATCAGTACCGAACCAAGGGCTGCCACGTCTGCAACACCGGACCCGGTTATGCCCGCGAAGAAGATGCTGCACAGCACGGTGACCTGCGCCATCGCACCATGGATGCGTCCGACCAGAAGTTTGGCAAAGTTGACCAGCGAATCCGTGATTTTTGACCGGTTCATCAAGTCACCGGCCAGAATGAAGAAGGGAATCGCCAGCAGTACGAAGTTGTCACAGCCGCTGTAGAGCTTCTGCCCGATCATGTCCATCGGGATCCTGCCGACGAACAGAAAATAATAAAGCGCGGAACAGCCTAGGACGAGCGCGATCGGAATTCCGATCAGCATGGCTCCGATAAAAACGAATGCAATTGACCCCATGATGCTTTCCCCTCACGATCCGATCAGAATGGAATCAATCTTCTTGCTCTTGGGGATTCCGAAAAATCCGTGCAGCAGATGCACGAACATCATGGACATGCCCAGAGGCAGCGACAGTTTCACGTACATCATCGATACCGGGATGATGTCGCCGACCATGCCCTGTGCTCCGATAGCCGCTTTGAGACTGTAGAAGGTACTGAAGCCCAGCAGGACAAAGACGAGAAGGTAAGCAACCGCGACGCAGATCTTGGCAACGCGCAGCGGCAGGGCCTGCATAAGCATATTCACGGCAACATGCTGCTTTTGCTTCAGGGCCGCACTAGCCCCGATGAAACAGATACTGACCAGGCCCCAGCGTGACAATTCTTCGGATAACGAAAAATTGCTCCCGAGCATGCGGAAGATCACTCCGCCGAACACGAGGCAAAACACCATGATCAGGATTCCGGCCGCTAAAACGATGGCGAACTTTTCACAAACGTCGCTCAGTTTTCCAAGAATTTTCACGAAAAGCTCCCTTGCGTTCAGGTGAGGCTTCTCCGGCTCTCAACCGGAGAAACCCGTGTTCCACGAATACCGTAAAATCTCAGTAGCCGAAAACTTTTTCACCTTCCTTGACGGTCGCCAGGAACTTGTCGACGACTTCATTCCCGATCTGACCGCGCAGCCAGTCGTAGGTCGGTGCGGCGGCCTTCTTGAATTCCTCAAGTTCGGCCGGCGTCGGCACATAGACTTCCATGCTCTTGTTGATAGCCGCAAAGTCAAGAACGCGCGAAGCGAGCGCTTCGGCGGCGCGGTCGGCCGTCTGCGCGTTGAACGCGGCGATCTTGATGATTTGCTGATATTGCTTCGGCAGCTTGTTGAACCAAGCGGCGTTGATCGTGACGAAGTTCTCGCTCCAAGTGTGTCCGTCGAGCGTGATGTACTTCTGGACTTCGTACCATTTGTTGGCGGCGATGTTCCAGATCGGATTTTCCTGTCCATCGACGACTCCGGTCTGAGCGGCGGTATAGATCTCGCCGGATGCCAGCGGCGTGGCGGCGGCACCCATCGCTTCGACCATCTTCACGTAGATTGGCGACTGCATGACGCGGAACTTCAGCCCCTTCATGTCGGCGGGCGTGTGGACCGGGCGCTTGTTGTTGGTGAAGTGGCGTGTGCCATTTTGTCCGACCGCCAGCATCTTCAGACCGGTCTTCTTCTCGAGTTCGGCCGTCATGTCCTTCCACATCTGGCTCTGGTCGAAGAACCACCAGGCGATTTCGTCAGACTTGAAGACATAGGGCAGGAAAATGACCTGGACTTGTGGGTAAAGGCTGGCGATCGTTCCGGTGGTGATGACCATCTCGATACTGCCCGACCGAGCCATTTCCATGGTGGCCTTGGTGTCGCCCAGTGCATTTCCGGGGAACAACTCGACGGCCACCTTGCCGTTGCTGTTGGCTTCGACCATGCTCTTGAACACTAGGGCGAACGCGTGCTCGGGCAAAGGGTTCTGCGACAGTGCCGGCCAGGTGCCGGCGTCATAATAGGCGAGGCGGATCGTATACTCCGCTTTTTCTTTCTTGGCGGTTTCTTTCAAGGTCACCGCCGACTTGTTGGTCTGCGCAAAAACTGCCGGGCTGCCGGCAAACACGAAACAAACCGAGACCAAAACCATGACCGCTTGCAATAGCTTTTTCATGAGCTTCCCCTTGTGATTCGATTGTTGTGAGTTGTGAGACAAGTTATTAGCTCACAACCATTTTCGACTGTCAACCAATTTGCAGGGCATGGTTTTTGCGGCGGTGACGGCTTTGAAAAGCAGCCGGCGGGGCGGGTTCACCGTGCCCCCCAGCCGCGTTTACCTCGCCATGACTCGCGCACCATCATTCGGCATCGCTTCTGTGCCCGCCGCTTGTCCTATTCAGGGCGTCACGAAATATAGAGCTGACTCGTCCGTCTCGCGATTGGCAGCAACGATGATGTCACGGTCTTTTTCGTGCAGTACATAGACGTTACTCGGCCCGACACCTTCTTCGATCAGCACGGCCTCCAGTTCAAGCGGCGCCTTCTGTTTCGCGCGAACATAAAACAACTGCTGCTTGCCGCGCCGGCAACCGCCGACGAACACCGGCTCGCCGGCCAGCGTGGCGCCCACCACCACGTGGTAGAACTCGGTGGTCTCGGGGTGCTCGAAGACTTTCTTGAAAACACCGTCGATCTTCTTGTAGACGCGGAAGTACTCGCCGTGGAACGGCTCGATCGTGGCGAATTCGAGTTCGCCGTCGCCATCGATGTCGATGGCAGAAATGTCGCTGATGGGCCAGTCCATGAATTGGCGGACCGTCCACGCGGCGCCCGGCGCCTGCGGCGGGGCAACTTCGAACGCGCCCTCCTCGCAGGTGACCAACCCGACCATCGTGCCGCTCTGCACCAACCGGCTATAGCCGTGGTTCTTGGTCAGGCCGTCCTTGAGCACGCTGACCGACAGCGGCCCGACGCCGGTATATTCCCCGACCCAGATCTTGCCCGGATTCGACCAGTCGTCCTTGGTGGCTTTGGTGGTCGCCAGCGTGCAGCCGATGAAGTAGTGGCGATCGCCGACCGTAAGCAGGTCGAAGCGGTGGATATACGGCAAGTGCAGGATATCGGTGACTTCATAATTGCCGTTTGCCAGCGGACGCACATGCACGACCTTGGCATCTTCCCAGTCGAACATGCGGAAGAACTTCTGCACGGCCAGGAACTCACCGTTGGTTCCGGGAATCGGCACGATCGACATGGTGCCGCCCGGACCTTCCCACACGGCATGGCTTTGCGTGTAGTCGGGAGCGCTCCAGGCCAGGCACGCGCCTTCGCCTTCGGTTGCCAGCATGATACGGGTTTGCCCGTCGACTTCGATGCTGTTGCAGGAGTAGCAACGGTTCAGCGTCGCCAGGAAACGTTTTTCGATCTTCATCGGATAGCCTCCAGAAATTTCGAAACAAATTATTGGCCAACTTTCTTTCGAATTTTATATCATAATGTCCACATACAAAAGCCAATATCGATCAAAACGATCGAATAGGCCGAAAAACGCCACGACCGACTACACTCAATTGATAATAGTCGCTTCGCAGTTGAGTCACTCATCAGAGAGAGGGAACGGATGAAAGGGGTGATCACCGTCGATATCGGCACGACGAGCATGCGTGC
>DBMG01000046.1:9949-26317 GCA_002304785.1 Candidatus Accumulibacter sp. UBA704
TTCAACGACGGGCGGGTGGAACAGGATGCGTCCGCGTGGAGGAACATCCTGCCGGAAGTTCTCAGGAACTGCGCCGCGGCAGCCCGGGCCCGGGGACTCGAACCGGCGTGCATCGCCGTAACGGCGCAGCGCTCCTCGGTCATTCCGCTCGACCACAACGGCACGCCCCTGCACCCGGCGATCATGTGGCAGGACCGTCGCACGGCCGGGCTCGCGCAAGCCATGGATGACCACAATCCACTGGTCTACGGCAAGACGGGGCTGAAGATCTCCCCGGTTTTCTCGGCCATCAAGATGACCTGGTTGCGCAGGCATCGCCCGGACATCTGGAGCAAGACGCACAAGCTGATCGGCATCCAGGACTGGGCGCTCTACCTGCTGACGGGGCGGCTGGTCACCGATCACACGTTCGGCAGCCGGACCAACCTTTTCGACCTCGAACGCAAATGCTGGGACGATGAATTGCTGCGGCTGTTCGAGGTCCCCGCGGACATGCTATGCGAACTCGTCCCTCCGGGATCCATCGTCGGCGGACTGCTCCCGGCGTTTGCGGCCGAAACCGGACTGCCGGCCGGCTTGCCCGTCGTCACCGCGGGCGGCGACCAGCAATGCGCGGCGCTGGGCCTGGGGCTTTTCTCGGGCGAGCGCGCGGTCACCAACACCGGCACCGGGTCGTACCTCATCGGCCACTGCGACAAGCCGGCGCTCGATGGCCAGATGCGAACCGCGTGCAACATCTCCGCGGTACCGGGCGCCTACATCGTCGAGGCGGCCGTCCTGACCTCGGGAACCATCTATCGGTGGTTCGCCGAGCTGAGTTACGGCAACGGCGCCCCGGCCGCCGAGGCGTTCACGCGGCTAAACGCAGAAGCCGCGACGGCACCGGCCGGGTCGAACGACCTGATCCTGCTGCCGCATTTCAAAGGCTGCGGCGCGCCCTATTGGGACACCGAAGCCAAGGGCGTTTTCTACAACCTGACCCTCGGCACGACGCGTGGCGAAATGGCGCGCGCCATCCTGGAAGGCATCGCCGTGGAGATGAAAGAGAGCCTGGATCTGGTGGAAAACCTGTGCGGGCAGGTCGGGTCGGTCAGCGTTTCAGGCGGGCTGACCCGCTCGGATCTTTTTAACCAGATCCAGAGCGACGTCTTCGAACGCCCGGTGGTCCGCTTCAAGAACAGCGAGGCCACGTCACTCGGCGCCTGGATCGCCGGCTCGGTGGCCTGCGCTCTCGATGCCGGCTACGCGCAGGCTTTCCAGCGAGCCATAGACCAGGGATCTTCGGTATCATACGAACCCGACCCCGCGAATCTGCCGGTGTACGAACGCCAATGCCGCCGCGCACGCGAACTGTACAAGGCGTTGGCCACGCGCGAATTCCGGGAACAAATCAAATGAACACTCAACCAGCCGCCCGCTCGGACGATCAACCGACCATGAAGATCAGCAACTATCGGCACAAGAAGATTCTGGAAATGCTCTACCAGCGCCAGTCCATCTCCGCTGACGAACTGGCGACCGAATTCGGCGTATCGAAGATCACCATTCGCCGCGATCTGGACACGCTGGCCGGAGAAAACCTGCTGGAGCGCACGCGAGGAGGCGCCGTGCTGGCCTCCGGGCTGCGCCTGGAAGAGTTGTTCGATCAGAAGGATCACGTCTCGAAGCGGGAAAAAAGCCTGATCGGCCGCTACGCCGCCTCGCTCGTTTCCGAGAACGAAACGGTGTTCGTCAACGCCGGATCGACAACCCTGGAAGTCATCCGCCATCTGCGTGGCAAGAAGGTCCGAATCGTGACCAACAACGCTGCCTGCCTGGGCCTGGATCTCGATCCGGAACAGGAATTGATCCTGCTCGGCGGCGATTATCGCAGCGCCTCGAAGTCCCTCGTCGGCGACCTGACCATCGCCGGGCTGCACAGCATCTTTTCCAGCGTCACCTTCCTCGGCATCAACGGCGTGAGCATCAAGAAGGGTTGCACCTCCGCCGTGCACCAGGAAACCGCCGTGAACAAGGCGATGATCGAGAATTCCAGCGGCAAGGTCATCATCGTGGCCGATCACACCAAGATGAATTGTGTCTCAAGTTTCCTGACCTGCCCGCTGAACCGGATCGACATGGTCGTCACCGACTGGATGGCCCCGGCGGCGTTCTGTGAAGAGATCGAGGAAGCCGGATTGTGCGTCGTGCGCGTTCCTGACGAGGACTGATCCAAAGCATCTCCCTCGCGCACACGCACGCCCCCCCTGCGCAACGCTCAAAATGAGCGAATTGCGCCATGCCACATCTTCCATTTGAAAATCGCCACTGCGGGAACTATAGTGAAGAGTGCCGCGGCGACAAGGCAACACTTTGTTTTTAAAAGTATTTAAACAAAAACCTTGAACCCCGGCCGGAAGAAATCTTCGAGCATCGGCAGCGCTTTGCACAAACCGCCGATCGCCGACTGACAGCCAGGGGGTTGCGCAATGATCGCAGGCGTCGAGCTCATCAACGTCACCAAGCGCTTCGGCGAGAACACGATTGTCGACAGCATCAGCCTGAGCGCCGCAGCCGGCGAATTCATCGTGCTGGTTGGCGCGTCCGGGTGCGGCAAGTCCACCATCCTGCGCATGATCGCGGGGCTCGAGTCAGTCACCAAAGGGCAGATCATGATCAAGGGGCGCGACGTCACGCAGGTGCGGCCGGATGAGCGTGATATCGCCATGGTGTTTCAGAACTACGCCCTTTATCCGCACATGTCCGTTGCGGAAAACATGAGTTTCGCGCTGACGCTGACCCGCACGCCGAAGGACGAAATCAAGCGACGCGTCGGCGAAGCGGCGCGCATACTCGGCATCGAACAGTTGCTCGAGCGCAAGCCCAAGGCACTGTCGGGCGGCCAGCGGCAGCGCGTGGCCATGGGTCGCGCCATCGTGCGCGAACCGTCGGTCTTCCTGTTCGACGAGCCCTTATCCAACCTCGACGCCAAGTTGCGCGCCCAGATGCGGGTGGAACTGGCGCTACTGCACAAGCGTCTGGGCAAGACCACCGTTTACGTCACCCACGACCAAGTCGAGGCGATGACGCTTGCCGACCGCATCGTCATTCTGGACCGCGGCGCGATCCAGCAGATCGGATCCCCGGCCGAGGTCTTCAACCGTCCGCGCAACGTATTCGTCGCTGGTTTCATCGGCTCCCCGGTGATGAACATGCTAAAGGGTTATATCGTAGAGGAAGACAACGTTGAATTGCCCGACACCGGCGCCAGGATCAAGCTGCCGGTCCCGGTTCGCGGCGCGACCGGCAAACCGGTGGTGCTGGGCATCCGTCCGCAGGGGCTGATCCTGAACGAAGGCCCGGATGCCGTCCTGCACATGCAGGTCAAGGTCGCAGAATACCTGGGAACGGAGACGGTACTGAATGGAACGCTTGCGAATTCCGACGAAGCGGTCACTTCATCGCTGAACGGCGAGCACGGCGGGCTCGCCGGCAAGCAAATCGGATTGTCGATAGACCCCGCCCATGTGCACGTTTTCGATGCCGGGACAGGACTCAACCTCATTCATTGATTCACTGACTCACTGACGAACATCTTCCAAGGAGGCAAGCCATGAAGCGACGTGATCTATTGAAGGCCGGCGGCATCGCCGGGATTCTCGCGGCGGCGCAGTTTCCGCTGATCAGGGGCGTCTTCGCCCAGGACCGTTACGCCAAGTACCGCGGACAGACGGTGGTGATGAACGTGCCGGCGCATCCGCACTACGACGCCATGGCCAAGATCCTGCCCGATTTTACCGCCGAGACCGGAATCAAGGTCGAGATAGACAAGATCGCCATCGGCCGCATGAAGGACAAGCAACTGCTCGAAATGGCCAAGCCCCAGGGCGATTACGACGCCGTCTGCTACATCGTCATGTGGAAAGGCGAGTACGTGAAGAAGAATCTGGTCGAGGAACTCGAACCGTACTTCAAGAATGCCGCGCTGGCCGACCCGAACTACGACATCAACGACATCGTCAAGGGCTACCTGGAAAACCTCGGCCTGGTCGGCGGCAAGAAAGGCTACCTGCCCGGCCTCGGCGCCAAGCTTTATGGACTCCCCTACGGGGCTGAAACCTCGGTGCTGGCCTACCGCAAGGACCTGTTCGAGAAGCACGGCTTCAAAGCACCGGCGACCTACGACGACCTGCAGAAGATCCTGGCCCCGCTCAAGGCCAAGTCGGGAATCGGGGCGCTGACGTCGCGCGGACAGGCCGGGCACCAGTGCGTGCATGCCTGGCTGCTGCACCTCAATCCGCTCGGCGGCGAGGTGTTCGACGAAAACTGGAACCCGGCCTTCACCAGGAAGCCCGGCATCGATGCGCTCAAGCTGCTCAAGGAGATCTCCGACACCGGCCCGGCGGGCATCCCCGGCTACGGCCAGGGCGAGATGATCAACGCCTTCCTGCAGGGACAGGCGGCGATGTATCTCGACTCAATCCTGATCATGGGGCAGGTGAACGATCCGTCCAAGTCGAAGATCGTCGGCAACGTCGGCTACGCGCTGCACCCGAAGGGCGTGCGCTACGCCTCGCAGTCCGGCGGCCTCGGACTCGCCATCCCGAAGAACGCCAAGAACAAGGACGCGGCATTCCTGCTGCTGCAATGGCTGACCTCGAAGGCGGCCGACATCAAGGTGACCAAGGCCGGTGGCAATGCGACGCGCATGTCGACGCTGAACAATGCGGACATTCTCAAGCAGTTCCCCGACTTCGAGATCCTCAAGGAGCAGTTGAAGTATGTCGAACCCGACTGGCGGCCGATCATCGCCGAGTGGGACGAAATCAACATCCAGGCGCTCGGCGTGGCGGTGTCCGAGGCGTTGACCGGCAAGAAAACGCCGGAGGAAGCGCTCAACGGCATCGTGCCCAAGGTCACCGACATCATGAAACGCGGCGGTTACCTGAAGGCCTGATCGACTCATCATGCGCCACCAACCCCGTCATTCCGGCGCAAGCCGGAATCCAGAACAACGACTCCAGGGACAGATCCTGGATCCCGGCGTTCGCCGGGATGACGGGGCGAGGACCATAGGGCGATGAGCACCTCAGCCACTAACTCCAACGCCCGCACGGCCTGGCTCTTCATCCTGCCGGCCGTGCTCATCATGGCGGCGGCCTGCCTGTATCCGGTGGTCTCGGCCGTGCGCCTCGGCTTCTACGACTGGAGCATGGGCACGCCGTGGGCTCAGGCGAAATGGTCCGGCTGGACGTCGTTCGAGATCGTGTTCACCGACCCGGCGATGTGGCGCAGCCTGCTGACCACGCTCAAGTTCGCGGCGGTCAGCGTATCGGCGGAGATGTTCCTGGGCATCGCGCTGGCCCTGGCGCTGGAGGGCAACATTCGTGGCATGGCGTTCTTCCGCACGCTGTTCATTCTGCCGATGATGGTGGCGCCGATCGCCGTGGGCCTGACGTGGCGCTACCTGTTCGACGCGCAGTTCGGCCTGATCAACGCCGTGCTCGCCGTGTTCGGCGTCGCCGCCAAAGGCTGGTTGGCCGACGAGACGCTGGCCTTCGCGGCGATCATCATTTCCGACATCTGGCAATGGACGCCGTTTGTCTTCATCATGGTCATCGCCGGGTTGGCCAACGTCGACACCAGCGTGCTCGAAGCCGCCCGCATCGACGGCGCCCGCTGGTGGACGCTGACGACCCGCGTCAAGTTGCCGATGATCGCGCACGTGCTGGCAATCACGCTGGTGATGCGGCTGATCGACGCCTTCCGGGTACTCGAGGTCATCTACGTGCTGACCTTCGGTGGCCCCGGCGACTCGACCGAGGTGCTTTCGCTGCACATCTACAAGACCGCGTTCATCGGCCAGAAGCTCGGCGCCGCCTCGGCCATCTCGGTGCTGCTGCTGGTCGTGGTGATGGTGCTCACCTGGCTGGCGCTGCGCATGTCCAACCCGCTTGCCGACAGCGAGAAGGACAAATGAACGACCAGCGCGCACTCCTCGCCGTCCGCTACGTCGCGCTGACGCTACTGGCAATCCTGTGCGTCGGCCCGATCCTGGTNNACCGGGCTGTCGTTCTTCTTCGCGCCGACGATGGAAAACTACCGCGACGTGATCTTCGACTCGAGCTTCGGACGCTACCTGGTCAACTCGCTGATCGTCGGCATCGTCGCCACGCTGATCACCCTGCTGCTCGGCTGCATGGCCGCCTACGGCCTCGCCCGTTTTTCCTTTGCCGGGCGCAAGACCATTGCCTACACGACGCTGATGCTGCGCACCGTGCCGCTGGCGGTCATCGCCGTGCCGGTGTTCATGATCTGGAGCGACTGGCGACTGACCAATTCGCTGCTCGGGCTGATCCTGCTCTACGTAGCCGTGAACTTGCCGTTCACCATCTGGCTGTTGTACGGATTCGTGCTGCAGGTGCCCGTCGAACTGGAAGAGGCGGCGGCAATCGACGGCTGCCGCCCGTGGAAAATCTTCCTGCGCATCGTGCTGCCGCTGATCCGCCCCGGCCTCGCCGCGGCGGCGATCTTCACCTTCCGCATCGCCTGGAACGAGTTCATCCTGGCGCTGGTATTGACCGACCGCTCGACGCGCACGCTGCCGGTTGCCGCGTCGTTGTTCGTCACCGACATCGGCGTCGAGTGGGGCAAGCTGATGGCGCTGGCCTCGCTGATCGCGTTACCGCCTCTCATCTTCACCTTTCTCGCGGCAAGACAGGTCATCAGTGGGCTGACTGCCGGCGCGGTGAAGGGCTGAACCACCAAAGAAAACCGCCCCGGCGCAATGCGCCCGGGGCGGTGCCTTATTCCCGACCGTTGGTCAGGCCTGACCGTAATAGGCGCCGGGGCCGTGTTTGCGGAAAAAATGCTTGTCGAGCAAATGCTGCGGCATCGGCGGCAGCTTCGGGTCGATCTGCAGGCTGAGCATGGCCATGCGGGCAACGAGTTCGAGTACCGCCGCGTTATGCACCGCGTCGTGGGCGTTGGCACCCCAGGCAAACGGGCCGTGGTTGGCCACCAGCACGACTGGCATGTTCTTCGGATCGATCTTGCCTTCGCGGAAACGCTCGACGATTGCCAGCCCCGTATCGGCCTCGTAATGCCCCGAGGTCTGCTGCTCGGTCAGAATGCGGGTGCAGGGAATCTCGCCGTAGAAGTAGTCGGCGTGCGTCGTCCCCAGCGCCGGAATGCCCCTGCACGCCTGCGCCCACACCGTGGCCCACGATGAGTGCGTATGCACGATGCCGCCGATCGACGGGAAGTGGCGATACAGTTCGACGTGCGTCGCCAGGTCCGACGACGGGCGCAGCTTGCCGTCGATCACCTTGCCCTCGGCGTCGGTAACGACCATATCCTCGGCCTTCATCGTCTCGTAGGGAACGCCGCTCGGCTTGATCACGATCGCCCCGGTTTCGGCGTCCTTGCCGCTGACGTTACCCCAGGTGAAGTCCACCAGCCCGAGTTTGGGCAATTCCAGGTTGGCTTCGAGCACTTCCTTTTTCAGATTCTCCAGCATTATTCATATCCTCCTAGTTTCAGACGTTCCCCGACCCATTGCCGCGCCAGGGCGATTTCCTTCAAGGGATCTGCCGCTTTCTCGGTCCACATCTCGATCAGGAAGGGACCGGCATAGCGCAGGTCGTGCAAAGTCTTGAAGCAGTGCACGAAATCCACCGTCCCCTCGCCGAACGGAACGTCGCGGAACGCGCCGGGGAAATTCGGACCGACCGGTTTGGTCTCCTTCACGTGCACGCCCACGATGTGGTTGATGCCCAGACGAAGCTCGCGCTCCATGTCGTTGCCCCAGGCGGTGAGATTGCCGAGATCAGGATATACCAGCAACCAGGGCGACGGCAGGCGCTCCTTGAGCGTCAGGTACTTCGAGATGGAATTCATGAACGGGGTGTCCATGATCTCCAAGGCCAGCGTCACCTGATACCGCGCGGCTTCCTCCAGCGCGCGCTCCATCCCTTCGTAATACCGCTCGCGCGACTCGCGCGTGGTCGGTTCGTAATACACGTCATAGCCGGCCAGCTGGATGACCCGTATTCCCGTATCGCTGGCGAAACGGATCGCCTTGACCATGAAATCGTCGGCCTGCGCCCGGATGGCCGGGTCCGCGCTGCCGAAAGGAATCTTGCGATGACCGGAAAGGCACATGGTCGGCACGGGGACACCGCACTCCCGGGAAGCCCGGAAGAAATCGAGGCGTTCCTTCATCGACCAATCCAGCCGCGCCATGCGTTCGGGCGTCTCATCGACGGAAATTTCCAGGAAGTCGTACCCCGCCTTGCGAGCCGCTGTAAAGCGCTCAGCCCAACTCAAGTCTTTCGGCAACGCCTTTTCGTAGATCCCGATCGGGTTTTTCATAGCTTCCTCGTCATTTTGGGAGGAACCAGTTTAGTTTTGCAGGTCATGAATGTAAAGTATCAAAGTGATCGTTTTGTAAACAATTATGATTGTTTAATGCGATACAGCGTATCTTGACCGTTATTTTCTTAGCGCCCTGAATTCCGTTAGCCAGAGGAAAACCAACAGCAAACCGGCAAAAGGCAGCGCTTGATAATCCCGTGGAATCCCATCAAACGAACCACAACAACGATCGTGGCAACCCATCACGGCGATGAGATTGGCGGGGAACGCTCTGCCTCGCCCAAGACTCTTGGGGGGAAAGAACCAAAAAACGCGCAAAGTGATCGATATAAACGCTCACGCGATGCATTTACCCGTCCAATGGAAACCTTTGATACCTTCGAGAAATTCTGGTCTCCAGCACGTCAATCTACATAACAAATTGATTTTTCAATTATTTTATTTTTCAAATAATACTTGCAAAATGCGACAGCTTGATTATAAAATAGTTCCACAAACGATCAATATGATCGTTTAGCAAAGAGCTTCAAACACTTAACCTTACGGAGGGGAAAATGGCAAAAGCAAAGTGGATGGTAGCGGCAGCGGCCCTGTTCAGCTTGGCATGCGGAGCGGCAAGCGCGGAGACGAAGATCGGCTACCTGCCGAGCACGGTTGGCCAGGCGCTCACACAAGCCTGGAAGACGGGCATAGAGAACACGCTCAAGGGACAACCTAACGTCAGCTTCCAGGCGCTCGACGCACAGATGAAGGCGGAAATCCAGGTCACAATGATGGACGATTTCATCAATCAGGGCTACAACGCAATCATCCTGCAGCCGATCGACGCAGCGGCCCTGACGGCCAGCGTGAAGAAAGCCGAAGGCAAGGGCATTCCCGTCATCACCCTGAACACCGATACGAAACTGCCGCACGCTGCCTGCGTGACGATGGACGACCAGGGCGCCGGCTACCTCGTCGGCGAACAAATCGGCAAGGCGCTCGGCGGCAAGGGCAATGTCGCCATCATCCAGTCGCCTCCCGGCGCCCAGGCCGGCGTCGAGCGTGAGAAGGGATTCCGCGCCGCGATGGCCAAGCTCTATCCCGAAATCAAGATCGTCGGCGCCCAGAACGGCCTGTGGAACAAGGACAAGGCCATCGAGATCATGAACAGCTTCCTGCAGGTCAACAAGCAGCTCGACGCCGTATTCGCGGTGAATGACAACATGGCCGAAGGCGCCATGATCGCCGCCGAAGCGGCCGGCCGCCTCAACCAGGTGAAGATCTGGGGCTTCAACGGCCAGAAGAGCACGCTTACGCTGATCGAGCAGGGCAAGATCACCGGCACGGCCTACACCAACGCCTACGACCAGGGCGCCACGGCCGCCAAGTACGCGCTCGACCTCCTCTCCGGAGCGAAGAAGAAGGGCGACAAGACCGACGTCGTAGTCGTCCCTCCCTTCGCGGCCACGAAGGACAGCGTCGCGCAGATCAAGCCGGAACAACGCTGGTAATCCGCTGTTCGTAGTGCCCGGCGAGGCCGCCCGGCCTCGCCGCCCCCACCCGTATTACCCGAACCCCCAGAACCTAAAAAACGACTCGGAGGTCGCATTGTGTCGGTTAGTGCCATACGACGACTGATCCTGACAGGGCTGCTGATTGCCATCGGCATTGCGCTGTCGATCGCCAACCCCACGTTCCTCAAGCTGGACAACCTGATGACCATGCTTCAGGAGGCTTCGCTGACGGGAATCGTGGCCATCGGATTCACGCTGATCCTGATCACCGCCGGGATCGACATGTCGATCGGCGCTGTCATCGCCATCACCTCGATGATCTGCGTCAATTTCATTTCCTATACGCAACTGCCAGCGTACATCTACATTCCCGTCGCGCTTGCCGCCGGTTGCGCGATCGGCTGGGTCAACGGCTTCTTCATCACCCATTTCAAGCTGCCGGAATTCATCGTCACCCTGGCCACGCGCGGCATCCTGGCGGGTCTGGCGCTGATCATCGCAGTCAAGGACGAACAGGGCTTCGTGAAGAACGTTTTCATCGAGGACCCGGTCTTCCTGTCGTTCGGCGAAACGGTCGGTCCGGTCTATATCGTGACCATCGTGTTCATCCTCCTGGCCATCGCCACCCAGTTCTTCATGAAGCGCACCCGCGCCGGCACCAATATCTACGCCTCCGGCGCCAATCCGACGGCGGCACGGCTGTCCGGCATCAACGTGGACCGTACCCTGATCGGCGTCTACATGTTCTCCGGCTTCTGCGCCGCGCTGTCTTCGATCTTCCTCGCCGCGCGCATGATGACGGCCATGCCCGAGTTCGGCATCGGCAATGAACTCGATGTCATCGCCTCCGTCGTGATCGGCGGCACACCCTTCACCGGTGGCATCGGCGACATCTGGGGAACGATCATCGGCACGCTGTTCATCGCCCTGATCAAGAACGGCATTCTCAAGCTCGGCCTGTCTCCGTACATCCAGCCGATCGTCATCGGCGGCATCATCATCGTCACCGTCGTGGCCGACGTCTGGTACAAGCACCACGCCGAGAAGAAGGCGACGCAAGCCGCGAGAAGAAAGGCGATGGAGAGCAAGGAGGTGGGAGCATGAGCAACAACGTCAAGAGCGATCTGCTGCTCGAATGCCGCGGCATCGACAAGAACTACAACGGTCCGCAGGTTCTCAGCAAGGTCGACTTCTCCTTGCGCCGCGGCGAAATCCACGCACTGGTCGGCGAAAACGGCGCCGGAAAGTCGACACTGATCAAGATCGTCACCGGCATCACCAACCGCAACGCGGGAACCATCGTCTTCGACGGGCATGACGTTCCCGTCGAGCACAACAAGAACGCCTCGGAAAAGCTCGGCATCGCGGTCATCTACCAGGAACTCAGCCTGATCCACGGCATGACCGTGGCCCAGAACATTTTCCTGACCAAGGAGCCGCTGATGCCCGGTCTGCCGTTCATCGACATCAAGAAGATGAACGCCATGGCCCAGGAGATGATCGAGAAATACGGCTTCGACCTGAAGGCCACCGACATCATCGACAGACTGCCGATCGCCCAGCGGCAAACGGTGGAGATCCTCAAGGCGCTGTCGAACAAGGCGTCGCTGATGATCATGGACGAACCGACCAGTTCGCTGACCGCCAAGGAGAGCGAGCGGCTGTTCAAGATCATCCGCATGCTCAAGGCGGAAGGCATTACCGTCGTCTATATCTCGCACCGCATGGAGGAGGTCTACGACCTGTCCGATCGCGTCACCGTCTTGCGCGACGGCAAACTGGTCTCCGTACTCGAGGGCGAGGAGATCACGCCCGCCGAGATCATCCGCCTCATGATTGGCCGCGAGCTGACCGAGGACGAGTCGCACCACAAGATGGTCGACAAGCGCGACCGCGAAGTCGTCCTCGAGGTCAAGAATCTGAGCGCCGAGGGCAAGCTGAACAACGTCTCGTTCAAGCTGCACAAGGGCGAGGTACTCGGCTTCGGCGGCCTGGTGGGATCGGGACGCACCGAGCTGATGCGCGCCATCTACGGCATCGACGCGTTCGACGCCGGCGAGATCACGTACCTTGGCAAGTCCTACTCGCCAACCGTGGAGAAATCGATCGCCAGCGGTTTCGGCTTCGTCCCCGAAGAGCGCCGCCTGCAGGGCATCATGGGCGGCATCTCGATCACCGGCAACATCGGCATCGCCAACCTCGACTCAATCTCCAGTCCGGCCGGCTTCGTCAGCCGGGACAAGGAACTCGAACGGACTCAGACAGCCATCTCGACGCTGAACATCAAGCCGGCCAATCCGGATCATCTGGTCGGCAACCTGTCGGGCGGCAACCAACAGAAAGTCGTCGTCGGCAAGTGGCTGATCCGCGACCTCAAGCTGCTGATCGTCGATGAACCGACCGTGGGCGTGGATATCGGAGCCAAGGAGGAGATGTACCAGACCATCGACCGTCTCTCCAGGGAAGGCGTGGCCGTCATGGTTGTGTCATCCGACCTTCCGGAACTGACCCGCCTGTCCGACCGCATCATCGTGCTGCGCAAGGGGCGGATCATCAAGGAATTCACCGAAGGCGTCGTCACCGAGGAAGAAGTCCTGCGGGCGGCGTCGGGCATTGTTGAGGGTGGTGCAAAATGAATACGAAATCTGCTCTGTTCAAGGAACACATGGTCGAACTGCGCCTGTTCGGCGTACTGCTCGGCCTGATGGTGGTCCTGTCCCTAATCTCCGACCGTTTTCTCACGGTGGACAACCTGACCAACGTGCTGTGGTCGGTATGCCTGATCGGCATCATGACCACCGGCGCCATTTACGCGCCGATCACCGGCGGGATCGATCTGTCGGTGGCGTCGATGGCCGCCCTCGCAGGAATCCTGGCCAACGTGTTCATGAACACGCTCGGGATGAACTGGATCGTCGCCATCCTCATCACGCTGGTCATCGGCGCGGGCATCGGCTGGCTGAACGGCGTCGTGACCACCAAGTTCCTGGTGCCGGCATTCATCGTCACGATGGCCGCCAAGACCTATCTGTTCGGCGTCGCCATGCTGGTGTCGAACGGCGACCAGATCACGATCATGGAGCCAGCGCCGTTCCTGCAGATCGGTATCGGCAAGCTCCTCGGCATCCCGATCCCGATCTACATCATGTTTACCCTGGTCATCCTCAGCCACATCCTGCTGAAGAAAACGGTATTCGGCCGCCGCACCATTGCCGTCGGCGCCAACGAAGTTGCGGCCAAGCTGACGGGCGTCAACCCCGACCGGACCCGAATCATCGTCTATACGATCTCGTCGGTAACGGCAACCATCGCCGGCATCGTGATGGCTTCGCTGACCCAGCAGGCCTACGCCATGAACGCCACCGGCTACGAGCTGGACGTCATAACCGCCATCGTCGTCGGCGGCACCAGCCTGATGGGCGGCAGCGGGTCGGTAGTCGGCGCGCTGATCGGTGCGGTGATGGTCGGCTTCATCAACAACGGACTCAACCTCCTGGACATGCCCTCGGCCTTCCACCCGATCGCCACCGGTATAGTCATTCTGGTCGCGTTGATCATGAATCAGGGCGTCAGCGTCCCCGCAGTTCTGAAGAGATGGTTCGCCCGGCCGGGCGCAGCCGAAGCGGCAAAATAGCAACAACACAGTGTGTCATGGCTTAGAATCCCGGGTTCGCCCCGGGATTTTTTTCGCTCGTTTTTCACCCAATTCCATGCTGCCGCCGCCATGATCAACATCACTGACTTCAGTTTCGCCCGCATGCCGGAAATCCATTTCGGCGCCGGGAAGCTCGCGCTGCTGCCACGCCTGATCGGCCAGCGCGGGAAAACCGTCCTGCTGGTCACCGGCTCCTCGTCATTCGTGCGCTCCGCCCGCTACGTGCGCCTGACGGAAGGACTCGCCGAAGCCGGCATCCGCGTCTTCCACTGCTCGGTATCGGGCGAGCCTTCACCCGATTTCGTCGACGTCACGGTCACGCGACACCGCGACGAAGGCGTCACCTGCGTCGTCGGCATCGGCGGCGGCAGCGTCCTCGACGCCGCCAAGGCCGTCTCGGCGATGCTCCTGCAGCATGGCTCCGTCGCCCCCTACCTCGAATGCGTCGATACGCAGAAGCATGATGGTCGCAAGGTGCCCTACATCGCTGTTCCGACCTCCTCGGGCACAGGCGCGGAGGCCACCAAGAACGCCGTCCTGAGCCACATCGGCGCCGACGGCTACAAGAGTTCGCTACGCCACGACAATTTCGTACCCGACATCGCGCTCGTCGATCCCGAACTGACGCTGACCTGCCCGCCGGACGTCACTGCCGCTTGCGGACTCGACGCACTCACGCAGCTGCTCGAAGCCTACGTATCGAGCAAGTCGTCGCCGATGACCGACGCGCTGGCATTGAGCGGACTGCAGCATATTGCCGCCGGCTTTGTTCCGGCTTTCGAGAACGGACTGCATGATGTCAAAGCACGCGGCCACATGGCCTATGCCGCCCTGCTCTCAGGCATCGTGCTGGCCAATGCCGGACTGGGCGTAGTGCACGGTTTCGCCGGACCGATCGGCGGATTCTTCCCGATGCCGCACGGCGTCGTCTGCGGCACGCTGATCGGCGCGGCCACGCGGATCAACATCGAAGCCTTGCGCTTGGACGCGCAAAAAAACAGGATCCCGCTGGAGAAACTCGCCAAAGCCGGAGTCGTATTGTCAGGCCAAGCGGCGACCACAACCGAAGCGGGTTGCGAACGGCTGATGGAGACCCTGGAGCAGTGGATCGAAAAAACCCGCATCGCCCGGCTCTCCGCCTACGGCATTACGCCGGGCGATTTCGCCCGCATTCTCGACAAGTCAAACAACAAGAACAGCCCGATTACCTTGAGCCGCGATCAAATGCGGGCAATCCTCGAAGCGCGCCTCTGACGCGCCATC
Organism: Candidatus Accumulibacter sp. UBA704; assembly: GCA_002304785.1. Classification (GTDB taxonomy): domain Bacteria; phylum Pseudomonadota; class Gammaproteobacteria; order Burkholderiales; family Rhodocyclaceae; genus Propionivibrio. The sequence goes on from DBMG01000046.1 coordinate 24,719, forward strand.
GCTGCCCCTCAAAGGAGAACTGCATGGAATGGTGGCTGGCCTATATCGCGCTGGGCTTGTTTACCGGGTTTTCGGCGGGCATGCTGGGAATCGGCGGAGGCCTCGTGATGGTGCCGACGCTGACCATGATGTTCACGGCGCAGGCCGGGTTTCCTGCCGGCGAAGCACTGCACATGGCGCTCGGCACGTCGATGGCCACCATTCTCTTCACCTCGCTCTCCAGCCTGCGGGCTCACCATAAGCACCAGGCAGTGCTGTGGAGAGTGGTCTTGCAGATTGCTCCGGGGATTCTGTTCGGCACGCTGATCGGCACGCTGTTCGCCTCGCACGTTCCGGCAAAACCCCTGGCCGTCTTTTTCACGCTCTTCGTCTGCTTCGTGGCCCTGCAGATGATCCTCGACCTGAGGCCCAAAGCGGCGCGCGAGCTTCCCGGAGCCGTGGCGGTGTTCGGCGTCGGCACGGGGATCGGTGCGATTTCTTCGCTGGTCGCCATCGGCGGCGGCGCACTGACCGTACCTTTCCTGACCTGGTGCAACGTCAAGGTACAGAAAGCCATCGGCACCTCGGCCGCCGTCGGTTTCCCCATCGCTGCGGGAGGCTCCCTCGGCTATATCTACAACGGCTGGGGCCACGCCGCGCTGCCGCCCGGGAGCATCGGATACGTCTTTCTCCCGGCGCTGCTGTGGATGATTCCCTTCAGCATGCTCGCCGCCCCGCTAGGAGCACGGACGACGCACCGCTTGCCCGTGTCCGTCCTGAAACGCATCTTCGCCGCGCTGCTGATCGCGCTGGCCGGCCGCATGCTCTGGAAACTTTTTTCCTGACGCTGCGGTCAATGTGCCATCTCGTGTCATGGTTGCCACTCGCAAGTCGGTAAAAAACTCACCATTCCTCAAGCTGTCGGCATTTCGGATTTCCGCATTTCAGGCTCGGAGACTTGGTTTCGCCTTGCCTCCACCTACCTGTGAGAGTAGCATTGCTGGCTCACGGCGAGGTTTCAACCGCATTTCCGGAACTTGCTGCATCCGTTCGACTGACTGCATTTCCGGTTGAAAACGCCGAAAGTTTTTAATTCCTGAAAGGTATAGTCATGTCCAACGAGAACGCTCCTGTATTCCCCGATTCTTCCAATCTGGATGCATGGAAGAAAGCAGCCAGCAAGTCCGCCCCCGGCGGCGACGTTGAAAACCTGAACTGGACTACGTCCGAAGGCATCGTCGTCAAGCCCCTGTACACCAAGGCCGATGTTGCCGATCTGCCCTGCACCGACACGCTGCCGGGCTTCGCGCCCTACACCCGCGGCCCGCAAGCCACGATGTACGCAGTGCGCCCCTGGACGATTCGCCAATATGCCGGATTCTCCACCGCCACCGAATCCAACGCGTTCTACCGCAAGGCGCTGGCCGCCGGCGGACAGGGCGTTTCCGTCGCGTTCGACCTGGCCACCCACCGCGGCTATGACTCGGACAATCCCCGCGTCGTCGGCGACGTCGGCAAGGCCGGCGTGGCGATCGACTCCGTCGAGGACATGAAGATTCTGTTCGACGGCATTCCGCTCGACAAGATCTCCGTTTCGATGACCATGAACGGCGCCGTGCT
>DBMG01000046.1:26351-46780 GCA_002304785.1 Candidatus Accumulibacter sp. UBA704
CTGAAGGAGTTCATGGTTCGCAACACCTATATCTACCCGCCGAAGCCGTCGATGAAGATCATCGCCGACATCTTCGGGTACACCGCGCAGAACATGCCGAAGTTCAACTCGATCTCGATTTCCGGCTATCACATGCAGGAAGCCGGCGCCAACCAGGCAATCGAAATGGCCTTCACGCTGGCCGACGGCGCCGAGTACGTGCGCACCGGTATCGCTTCCGGCATGGACGTCGATGAGTTTGCTGGCCGCCTGTCGTTCTTCTGGGCCGTCGGCATGAACTTCTACCTCGAAATCGCCAAGATGCGTGCCGCGCGCATGTTGTGGCACCGCATCATGACCAAGCTCGGCGCCAAGAGCCCGAAGTCGATGATGCTGCGCACGCACACGCAGACCTCCGGCTGGTCGCTGACCGAGCAGGATCCGTACAACAACGTGATCCGCACCACGATCGAAGCCATGTCCGCCGTCTTCGGCGGCACCCAGTCGCTGCACACCAACGCGCTCGACGAAGCCATCGCCCTGCCGACCGAATTCTCGGCACGTATTGCCCGCAACACGCAGATCATCATCCAGGAAGAAACCAAGATCTGTAACGTGGTCGATCCGTGGGCCGGCTCCTACATGATGGAAAAGCTGACCCAGGACATGGCTGACAAGGCTTGGGCAATCATCGAGGAAGTCGAAGCGATGGGCGGCATGGTCAAGGCCGTGGAGTCCGGCTGGGCCAAGATGAAGATCGAAACCTGCGCGGCCGAAACGCAAGCGCTGATCGATTCCGGCAAGAAGGTCATCGTCGGCGTCAACAAGTACAAGCTCGCCGAAGAAGCGCCGATCGACATCCTCGAGATCGACAACCACGCCGTTCGCGAAGAGCAGATCGCCAGCATCAAGAAGATTCGCGCCACCCGCGACAGCGCTGCTGTTCAGGCCGCCCTTGATGCACTGACCAAGTGTGCCGAAACCGGCGAAGGCAACCTGCTCGACCTGTCCATCAAGGCCATGCGCCTGCGCGCCACGGTCGGCGAAGTTTCGGACGCCCTGGAAAAGGTCTTTGGCCGCCACCGCGCCAACAATCAAACCATCTCGGGTGTATACGGAGGCGTCGTGGAAGGCATCGATACGTGGGAAACGATCAAGGCTGATGTCGAGAAATTCGCGGCCGAACACGGCCGCCGTCCGCGCATCATGGTCGCCAAGCTCGGCCAGGACGGACACGACCGCGGCGCCAAGGTGGTGGCCACGGCCTACGCCGACCTCGGCTTCGACATCGACGTCGGTCCGCTCTTCCAGACTCCGGAAGAAGCTGCCCGCCAAGCCATCGAAAACGACGTGCATGCCATCGGTTGCTCGTCGCTGGCCGCCGGTCACAAGACCCTGGTTCCGCAACTCGTTCAGGCTCTGAAGGATCAAGGCGCCAACGACATCATCGTCTTCGCCGGTGGCGTCATCCCGGCCCAGGACTACGATGCCCTGTTCGCCGGCGGTGCCAAGGCCGTTTTCGGACCGGGTACCCGGATCGAGGATTCCGCCCGCAAGGTTCTGGAAGAAATCAAGAAGGCTGCCAAGGCTTAACAGGAGTTCGTAGCAAATGGAAGCGAGTGTCACGTTGGGAAACACGCTGGATAACGCCGATCAACACCTGGTTGACGGCGTACTGTCCGGGCAACGGCGGGCACTCGCCAAAACCATCACTCTGATTGAATCAACCCGTGCGGATCACCAGCAGCGCGCCCAGAAAGTCATTGGAGCGCTGCTGCCGCATACGGGCAAGGCCATCCGCGTCGGAATCTCCGGCGTGCCTGGCGCCGGCAAATCGACTTTCATCGAAGCGCTGGGCAATTACCTGATCGACCAGGGCCATCATCTCGCGGTGCTCGCGGTCGATCCTTCTTCTTCGGTTTCCGGGGGCTCCATCCTCGGCGACAAGACACGCATGGAATCGTTGTGCCAGCGTGTCGAAGCCTTCATCCGGCCGAGTCCCTCCGCGGGGTCGCTGGGCGGAGTCGCCGAAAAGACCCGGGAAGCCATGCTGGCCTGCGAAGCGGCCGGCTACGACGTCATCATCGTCGAAACCGTCGGTGTCGGGCAAAGCGAAACGACCGTCGCCGGCATGGTCGACATTTTCACGCTGGTCCAGTTGCCGAACGCCGGCGACGACCTGCAGGCGATCAAGAAAGGCATCGTCGAGATCGCCGATCTGGTAGCCATCAACAAGAGCGACATCGATCCTCGGGCGGCTGCCGTCGCCCGTGCGCAATGGAAACAGGCGCTGCACATGTTGCGCCCGACCTCACCCAACTGGCGCCCGCCCGTCATCGGCGTCAGCGCCCTGAAGAAGGAAGGCATGGTCGAGTTCTGGACCGAAATCGAACGCTACCGGGAAATCACCACCCAGACGGGCGAATTCGAAGCCAAGCGCAAAAAACAGGCGCTCGACTGGATGTGGAGCCTCATCGAATCCGGCCTGCACCAGTTCTTCCGGAGCCACCCGCAGGTGCACGCCGCACTGCCGAAACTCTCCAATCAGGTTGCCGGCGGAACCACAACGCCCAACGCCGCAGCACAGCGCCTGCTCGCTTATCTCGAACCGGATTCCGGCGCGAACATCTAGACCGCAAGGTGCGCAACGCACGGCGTTGCACACCCTGCAAAAGTCACCCCCTCAGCGCGGCACGACGGCACCTTTGGTTTCTGCAATCAACCGGTAGTACTGCGGTTCGCGGTGCAACGCGAAGTTAAACACGTTGTCCTTGATTTCCTTGCAGCGGTCGAGATCGCATGACGCGGTTGCCAACTCGTCGCCGATCGTCGAACACATGGCGACGACCTCGCCGGTCGGCGCGATGATGCAGCTTTGCCCGAGCAGGTCGCAGTTCTCCTCCTTGCCGGCTTTGGCCACGCCAACGATCCACATGCCGTTCTGATAAGCGCCGGCCTGCATCGGCAGCAAGTTGTGAAAAGCCTGCAAATGGTCGTGCTCCGGCACTTGCGGGTAATGGATCGGCGTGTTGTAACCGATGAAGCTCATCTCGACGCCTTGAAGTCCGAGCACGCGGTGGGTTTCCGGCCAGCGACGGTCGTTGCACAGCGCCATGCCGAAGATGCCATTGTGGCCGCCCACCTGCGCGCGATAGGCCGGGAAGCCCAGGTTGCCGCATTCAAAGTAGCGTTTTTCCAGATGCTGGAAGGCGCGCCAAGGCTCGTACTCGCGGTGGCCGGGCAGATGCACCTTGCGGTATTTGCCGACAATGTCGCCTTTCGCGCTGACCATGATCGCTGTGTTGTAGTGATGCGTCCCGTCCGATTCCTCGGCGATTTCCGCATAGCCCAGGTAGAACCCCATCTCCAGCCGCTTCGCTTCGTCGAAAAGCGCCTGCGTTTCCGGGCCCGGCATCTCGCGCTCAAACCAGAAATCCACTTCCGCCGGCGTCGGGAAATACCAGCGAGGGAAAAACGTCGTCAGCGCGAGTTCGGGATAAACGATGAAATGACATCCGCGCGTCTTGGCCTCGCGCATCAGTTCGACGAGGCGTGCCACGACCGAACGGCGGGTTTCTTCTCGGGCAATCGGGCCGAGCTGGGCGGCTCCGACGATGATCTTGCGGCTCATGAATGGACTCCTGCCGGTTTTGCGGCGCCTGCCAGTTCGCAAAGAACGGAGAGCAGGACGTTGGCTCCGGCTTCGATGTGGTGGGGGTGGGTGAATTCCCGAACGTTGTGGCTGAAGCCCTCCACGCTCGGAACGAAGATCATGGCGGCCGGACAGACCGCGGCCAGCATCTGCGCGTCGTGGCCCGCGCCGCTCGGCATGCGCCGCGTGGTCAAACCATGCGCCCGTGCGTGCCGTTCGACAAGCGCCGTCATCTCCGGCGCAAAGGGTACCGGCTCGAAACGGGCCAGACAGCGCGTGGCGATTTGCACTTTCTCGGCATCGCGCAAGGCCGCAACGTGGGCCAGCAGGCGCGCCTCGGCGGAACGCAAGGACTCTTCGCGCGTATTGCGCAGGTCGACTGTGAGCACAGCACGATTGGGCACCACGTTGACCAGGTTGGGGAAAAACTCGATACGTCCGACGGTCGCCACCTGGCTGCCGCCCATTTCCTCGGCCATCTCGCGCACGAAGGCAATGATCGATCCGGCCGCCCAGCCCGCATCACACCGCAGCGACATCGGCGTAGTGCCGGCATGGTTAGACACTCCGGCAATCTCGATCTCCGTCCACGAAATACCCTGGACTGACTCGACGACACCGATGTCGATCCCTTCGTGATCAAGCACCGGTCCTTGTTCGATATGCAGTTCGACGTAGGCACGCGGCGATTGCGCCGGCACCGGCGCGTTTCCGGCGTAGCCGATGCGGGTGAGATTCTCGCCCACGCTGGAGCCGTCGATGCCTCTTGTCTGCAGGACATCCGCCAGCGGCAGCACCCCGGTAAACACCAGGCTGCCCATCATGTCGGGGGCAAAGCGCGCGCCCTCCTCATTCGTAAAGAAGGCCACTGCCAGCGGGTGTTCGGTTTCGACACCCGCCTCGTTGAGCGTCTCGATGACTTCCAGACCCGCCAGCACGCCCAGGTTGCCGTCGAAACGACCACCCGTCCGCACCGTGTCGATGTGCGATCCGGCCATCACGGGCGGGCCGGCTTGGCGCCCCGGCCGAACACCCACGACATTGCCGATGGCGTCCACCGTTATGCTGAGACCAAGTTCGCCCATCCATCGGCAAACAAGATCGCGCCCCGCCTTGTCTTCATCCGACAGCGCCAAGCGGGCGCAACCGCCGCCGTCGATAGCGCCGATTGTGGCAAGATCGGCCAGGCGGCGCTGCAGCCGCCCGGCGTTGATCTTCAGGTTTGAAATCCCGGAAGTCATCTGCTGCGCTCAGTTCTTGGCAGCCTTGTCCACGGCAGCCAGGAACTCCTTCATCAACGCTTCGCCTTCGGCGCCGAAGCTCTTGGCGATCTGCGCCTTGACGGCGGGCTGGGCCAGTTCGCGGAACTTGGCGATTTCGGCTGGCGTCGGCGTATAAACCTGCATCTTCTGGGCCAGCGCGGGCAAGCCACGGTCCGACGCTTCGATGATGCGGTTGATGCCGCGGCAGGCGACGATCGCCGAACGGGCGGCCGCTTTCACAACATCCTTCTCGGCAGCCGACAGCCCGTCATAGAACTGTTTGTTGAAAATCCAGACGTACGGCGTGAACAGGTGGTTGGTCAGCGTCAGGTACTTCTGCACCTCGTCGAACTTGGCGAACTTCACGATCGGGATCGGGTTCATCTGGCCGTCGGCCACGCCCGTTTGCAGCGATGTGTAGACCTCGGCCCAGTTGATTGCCACCGGTTGACCGCCGACGCTGCTGACTACCGACTTGTGCGATTCGAGGCCCATGGTGCGAATCTTCAGCCCCTTCATGTCATCCGGCGACTTGATCGGGCGCTTGGAGTTGGTGAAGGCGAAGAAGCCGCCCGAATCGCCGAAACCGAGCACTTCCATGCCCGTCTTCTTCTCGATGTCGGCCGCGAGTTTCTGGCCGAACGGTCCGTCGAAAACCTCATAGGTCGTGGCTATGTTGGGATAGGCGAACGGCACGTCGAGAATGCCGATCATCGGATAAACCGAAGCGATGCCGCCGACACTGGAAATCGACGACTGCACCACGCCGGACTTGACCTGCTGGATCACCTCGTTATCCTTGCCCAACTGGCCGTCGGGGAAGATATCGACCTTCACGGCGCCGTTGGTGCCGGACTCGACCAGCGATTTGAACACCACGGCCATGGCGCCGGTGCCATTGTCGAATGGGTCGTTCTTGTTCAGGTGGGCGAGCTTGATCGTTTTCTGAGCGTGCGCCGCGACCGGCATCATGCCGACCGAGACTGCGAGCGTGGCTGCTATGGCGATTGTCTTGAACATGCGCATGTTAATGATCTCCATCAGGTTGGGTTGGCAGGAGGGGTGACGGGGTGACGCAGAGGCGGTCTCATGACTCAGAGACCCATCAAGGCCGGCACAGACAGCGTCATTCTGGGCCAGTAGGCAACAAGGAAAAGCACGGCGACTTCGGCAATCACGAAGGGCCACATGGACGCCGTGATGCGCTCGATCTTCTCGCCGGTGATCGAACTCAGGACGAACAGGCTGGCGCCGACCGGCGGGGTCATCAGGCCGATGTTGAGCGCCAGCACGATCATGATCCCGGCCTGCACCGGATGCATGCCGATCGACGTGGCCAGCGCGCCGAGAATCGGGCCGAGCACAATGAGGATGGCATTGATGTCCATGAACATGCCGAGGATCAGCAGCAGCACCAGAATCATCAGGATGATCATCGAGGGATCGGTGGTCAGGCCGAGGAACAGATGAGTGATCATTTGCGGCAGCTTCATGAAGGTCATCCACCAGCTCAGGATCGACGCCGCGGCGATGATCAGGAAGACCACGCCGGTAATGCGCGCCGTGCGGACCAGCATTTCGACAATGTCATGGAATCCTACCTGGCGATAGACGAACACCCCCAGGATCAGCGCGTAGAACACGGCGACCGAGGCCCCCTCGGTCGGGGTGACCCAGCCGGTGAGGATGCCGCCGAGGATGATGACCGGCATGATCAGTGCGCTGAGACTATTGCGGAATGCCTTGATGATACTCAGCAGACTCGGCCGCTGACCGCTCTTGGGCAGGTTCAGCCGGCGCCCGAGACTGGCGATCACGCCCATGCAGAAGAGTCCCATGACCAGGCCGGGAAGAATCCCTGCGGCAAACAGGCTGGCGATCGACACGCCCATCATCGAACCGTAGATCACCATCAGGTTCGACGGCGGGATCGTCGGGCCGATGATCGAACCGGCGACGACCACGGCGCAGGCGAACGGCCTCTTGTACCCAGTCTTCTCCATGGCCGGCACCATCGTGCTGCCGAAGGCCGCGGCTTCGGCGACCGCCGCGCCGGTAATGCCGGCGAACAGCACCGATGACACCATGCACGACTGCGCCATGCCGCCGCGCAAGTGGCCGACCAGCGCATCGGCGAACTTGGCCAGGCGCTCGGTGATACCGGCCTTGTTCATGATCTCGCCGGCAAAGATGAACAGCGGCATGGCAAGGAAGGTGAACAGGTCCAGCCCGGCGAAATAGCGCTGCGGCGCCATGGCCAGCATGCTCGCGCCGCCGATTTGCAGGATGCCGAGGACGCCCGAGATTCCCAACACATAACCGATCGGCACGCCGATCACCAGCAATACGAAGAACGCGGTGAGTACCCAGATCATTTTGCATCCTCCGCGAGGGCGGCCGGCATTTCGGCCACACAGAAATCGCGCACCCCCATCAACACCAGTTGCACGCAAGCCAGTGCCGAGGAGACCGGCACCGCGGCGAAAGGAATGACCATGGTCATTTCGAAGATCGTGGCGAATTGCGTGGCACCGCCCTGCGTCATGCCGATGCCGAAGTAACCGATGAAGGCAAAAAACGCGAACGCCAGAACATCGATGCCCACGTGCAGCCAACGCCTGCCGCGGTTCGGCAATCGACTGATCACCGCCGTCACCGCCACATGTTCGCGCCGCGCGATGCCGCAGGAGACAGCCAGCAACGCGGCCCAGATCATCAGATAGCGGGCCAGTTCCTCGGCCCAAGTCACGGGCAGCTCGAACACATAGCGCCCGAACACGCCGATCCAGATATCGACCAGCAGCACGGCAAGTATTGCCGCACAAACGCGTTCGACCCACCAGTTGAGCCTCGCACTGAGCCTGGCGCTGGCCTCGCTGTACTGCAGCAGGTCGGGAGGGGGAGTGCTGTGGGTCATGGGAAATTTCACCTCAATTCGGTCAATGAAAGTGTTATCGGGCTAACGCAGATCGCCAAGAACCTCGTGCAATTTCTCGATGGCTTCGAGACGTTTGCGGCCGCCCTTGCCAAGTTCTCTGGCCACGGACGCAGCGAGGAAATTGACGATGCTCACGGCGGCAACATAGGAATCGAACAGGGACGAACCGTCGGTCAGACAGGTCACCACGAGATCGCCGGGACGCGACAGGGCGGCCATCCCGGCGCCGGAGAGAAACACCAGCGAAGCACCGGCCGCGCGTGCCGCCTGGACGATCGTCTGCAACATCGCCGCGCGGCGGCGGAAATCCACGACGATGACCACGTCACCGGTTTCGATGGACGCCAGATCCTCGGCCAGCGTCATGGCCGACGTCGGCAGAGGTTCAACGCCTTCGCGAAGCTGGGCCAGGAGATTGGCCGCATACAGCGCAACAAAGTGCCCGTTGCGCATGCCAGCCACGCGCACGCGAGGCGCCCTGGCAATAGCCAGCGCGGCGTTGGCCAGCGTGGAGGCGTTTTGCAGTTGGAAGGTTTCGGAAAGATTACGGATGTCGGTCGCCAGATGGCGCGACAACGCATCCGTCGGCCGCTCCTTGGCATCGACGCCGGCCAGCGCATAGAGCGGAGACGCCATGTGCGCTTCGGCGCGCGCCTGCCGGCGTGCCTGACTGAAGCTGGGATAACCGACGCGGCGGAAAAAGCGCGCCGCGGTGGCTTTGGAGACCTGTGCCTCGCCGGCCAGCTCGGTGGCCGAATAACTGGCCAGGCTGTTCAGTTTCGACAGCGTAATGTCGGCCAGCTTGCGCTCGCTGGGAGGCAACTGGTCGTACACCGCCAGAATCGATTCCTGAATTGTCGGTTTGGTCCAAGGCATGCGCAAAACCCCTAAAACGGCTTCCCAAGAGACTCTTGGCTGCAGCGCTCCGAGGACACACGGAACGATCGATGTGAAACGAATGTTTCAGCTTCATCGTTCCATAAAACAAAAATTCCGTCAATGCCCCGCACCCCACCGGCTTCCGATTATTCGGAAAACCGTAGACTGCGAACGGGAAGAATCACGACGTCGGGCGATAGCGGGCCGGTGCTGTCCGGCCCGCCGCACGGGGAAAGCCGGTCAGCGATCCACGCCGGAGAAGATCACGGCGGCCGGCCCGCTGCCTATCGGCTCAACCATCAGGCCGGCCAGACCCGCGGTCCCGGTGGCCGATGCCGGAATACCGGTCAACCGCCGCCCGAGCTCGTTGGCCCTGGCCAGAGTCTCCTCGTCGACCACCAGCGAGCGGCCACCCGTCTGTTGCATGGCTTTGACGATTTCCAGCCAGTCGTAGGTCTCGTCATCGAGGATGCCGTGCGCGATGCTTTGCGGCACACTTTCCCACGGCCACATGAAGCGGGAACGATGTTGCCCGGCTTCGGCTAAACGGGCATCCGCCATCTTGCGCCAGGCGCGATCGAGCGGTGCGCACCCCGCCGTTTGCACGGCGATCAGCCGCGGCGCTTTGGCGATGAGCCCATCAGCGGCGGCCAGGGCCAACCCTTGCCCCAGCGCGCTGGCCAGCGCGCCGCCGCCGACCTGGACGAACACCGCCTCGGGAACTTGCCGTGCCGAGGCGAATCCTTCGGCCATTTCGAACGCCAGCGTGCGCGCCCCCTCCACGGCCAGGCCGTTTTCCGTGCCCTGCACGCCGAAGGGAATCGCGCCCGCCTTGACGGCCTCGCGGAACCTCAGGAAGCACGGATCGCCGGCTTCGCCGCCCTGCCGCGCACATACCGAAATCCGCGCGCCCAGGTCCTTCAGCCGGTTGACCACGGCGGCACTGGCGTCCGGCGGGATGAAAACGTCCAACGGCCAATCCGCTGCCCGGGCGATGACGGCCGCCGCCAGCGCGGCGTTGCCGCACGAGGCAATGGCCAGACGGCGATGCGTCAGTCCGTCGCCAACGGACAAGCGCGCGGCTGCGATCACCCGCAGGTAGAGCATCACGCCCATCAGGTGCCGCGCCTTGTGCGAACCGGAGACGTTGCCGGTCTCGTTCTTCACCCACAGCGCGCCCCCGAACCCGATGGCCTGCGCCAGTTCCGGCTGTGCCGCCATCGGCGTGATGCGGAAACCGCTGCCGTCGATATCGGCCAACTGTTCGTCGAGGCGCCCGACGAATTCCGCCCAGGCGTCGTCCGACAGCCCCGCGCCTCGGGCCAGCCGATAGGGCGACAGCAGATGGCGGTAGCGCAGGTACGGGTTGTCCTCGCGACCCGTCGGAAAGACGGGCTCGCTATCGACCGGCAGCAACAGGTGATCGACGTCGTCCGCCCCTGCGTTCGGGCAGCGGAAAGGCAGCGCCGCCGCCGCATCGACCCGGGCGCCGCAGCCATGGCATACGAAAGGAGCGCTCGCCGGAGTCACCGCATCACACTCCGAGCGTCTTGCCAACGCCGGTGCGGGCGTTGAACTCGACGATCATCGCATCCCACGCCGGGACAAGATCCTGCAAGCCGTCCCAGAACGACTGGCTGGAACGTGCCGAGAACTCCTCGAGCGACACGCCCTGCTGTTCGACCCACGTGAAGTAGCCGAGATTGAACACGCGCTTGCGCTCCACGTGCGTCATTTCGAGGAACAGGTCGGTGGCGGTCGCCGCCAGCGACTGTCCCCAGATCTCGCCGGCGTTGATCGCGTCGAAACGCCCGCAGAAATTGCGAGCGATCGTCTTGTCGATCTCGCTGGTGTACATCGCCGCCCCGTCGGTGGCCACCGTCAGGATCACGTCGTCGGCGCCGAGGCCGTAGTAACGCGCCGTCTTGATCGCCGCCAGCATGTTGCACAGCGAGGACAGACCGAGATTGGACAGGCGCGCGACCAGCCCGGCATCGATGCCGCGCCGCTCGACCAGGTACTTGCGCCCCTCGTCGGTGTTGAACAGGGCGAGCAACTGATCGGTATGCAGGTCGCTGATTGCCGTCACCACGTCGGTGTTCATCACGTTGTGGATGTAGGGCACGTGCTTGTCGCCTATGCCCTGGATATTGTGCTCGCCGAAGCCGTTGTTGAGCAGTGTCGGGCATTCGGCGGCCTCGACGGCGACGATGCGCGCTCCGAATTGCTCCTTGAGGTGATCACCGGCCGCCAGCGTGCCGCCCGATCCGGACGCGGAGACGTAAGCCGCCAGCCTGGCCTGGGAATGTCCCTGGGCCAGCGAGCGGTACAGCGTCTCCAGCGCCGCGCCGGTGCAGTTGCGGTGCACCAGGTAGTTACCGAACTCGCAGAACTGGTTAAAGATGATGTTCGACGGATCGCGGTCGAGCTCGGCGCAGGTATCGTAGATCTCCTTGACGTTGCTCTCGGAACCGGGGGTGCGCACGATGTCGGCCGGATCGGAAACCCACTTGTCGAGCCAGTCGAAACGCTCCTGGCTCATGTTCTCGGGCAGGACGGCGGTGCCATGACAGCCCAGAATGCGCGAGATGGCCACGCCGCCCCGGCAGTAATTTCCGGTCGACGGCCACACCGCGCGGTGACGGGTCGGATCGAACTGCCCGGTGACCAGTCGCGGCACTAGGCAGCCGTAAGCGGCCAGCACCTTGTGCGCATTGATCATCGGAAAACGGTTGCCGAGCGCCAGTACGATGCGCGCCTTGACGCCGGTCAGGGCCGAGGGCAGCTCGATGTGCTCCGGGACGTCGACGAGGCCGGTGCGCTCGCCATCGTTGAACCAGTGCACGCGGAACAGGTTGAGCGGATGCGGGCTGTCCGGGCTCACCTGCTTCAATTTCGCCCGGATGGCCGCGGGGATCGTGGAGGGATCTTTCAGCTGCCCGATGGTCGGCAGCAGCACGCCGGCTTCCTTGAAGCGAGCGACGGTATTCTCATAAACCGCGGTATCGACCACGGAGCGTTCCAGCCCCAGACGTGCCATTTTGTTGCCCCTTTGTGAACGAAAAGAGTGGCGATTATAGACACGATATCGCGGCGGAGAAAAACACCTCCCGCCACGACAGTCTCGGACCAACACTCCACAAAACTTGGCAACGCGTTGATTTTGCGCACTATCTTCTATCAACAAAATCCAAGCAATTGGGCTCCTCCCAACAGCACGCGGACACCGTCTTGCTTGAGCGAACGATCGCCAGCGTTTTTTTTCGACACCGCTCGTCGATGGCATTCGTGCGATGTTTCTGGGGTAAAACTGGCCTGAAGTCGGCAGCGCCGAAACGGGATTGTTGTCACGCCGATCTGCATCCACCTCTGGCAACCAACACGATCAAGGTCATGGCGCCGAACATGCCTCCCGCCATAAAGGTGAAGGAGGCGCCGAACTGGTCCCACAGGAAACCCGCGATGGCGCTGGCCAACAGCATGGCGATGCCGCTTACCAGGTTGAAGAATCCGAAGGCGGTTCCGCGCAGATCGGGGGGCGCCACGTCGGCGATCATCGTCGCCAGCAGGCCCTGGGTCATGCCCATATGCAGCCCCCACAGCGTGATGCCAGCCCAGACCCAGGTCCAATGGTCGCTCCAGGAGAGCGTCGCATCGGCGGCGACGAGGACGGCCAGTCCCCAGACCAGCAATTTTCCGTGGCTCATGGAATCCGCCAGCCTGCCGAAGGGATAGGCGCTCAACCCGTACAAGACGTTCATGCCGATCAGCACCAGCGGCGTGAAGGCGAGTGGCAGTCCGCCCTGTTGCGCGCGCAGAATGAGGAAAGCCTCGGAGAAACGGGCCAGAGCAAACAGGGCGCCTACCACCACGCTTGTCCAGTAGGCGCCGGGAAGCCGCGAGAGGTTCTCGCGCCGGATCGGATTGACCCGGCGCTGCCCGATGCGATTTTCCGGTTCGTGCACGCCGAACGCCAGCGTCGCCACGGCGAGCGTGCCGGGGATCACGGCGACCCAGAACACCGCCCGGAAATCGTCGGCCCACAGCAGCATAAGCCCCATCGCCAGCAGCGGCCCAAGGAAGGCGCCGACCGTGTCGAGCGACTGGCGCAGGCCGAACGCCGCACCGCGCAGGTCGGGCGGGGCGATGTCGGCAACCAGTGCGTCGCGCGGCGCGCCGCGGATGCCCTTGCCGACGCGGTCGATGAGGCGCGCGGCAATGACCAAACTGGCGCCCGTCGCCAGCGCGAAAAGCGGCTTGGAAAGTGCGCCGAGCCCGTAGCCGAGGAGTGCGAGCGGCTTGCGCTTGCCCCAGTAGTCCGAGAGGGCGCCGGAGAAGACCTTGACGACCAGCGCCGTAGCCTCGGCCGCGCCCTCGATCAGCCCGATCGTCAGCGCGCTGACACCCAGCGTCGTAGAGAGGAACACCGGCAGCAGGCTGTGGATCAGCTCGGACGAAACGTCCATGAGCAGGCTGACGCAGCCAAGGGCCCAGATGGCGCGCGGGATGCTGGCGCGTAATGTCTTCGGCATGGAATCGTGTTTCTTCGTCATCCGAGGTGCGAATGCCGCTCGTGCGGCTCCGTTTCCATCGACGCCAGCCCTTGCAGGATGCCGCAGGATTCGACGGTGTTCGTGCGCTGGCAGAGCCGGCGCAGCTCGGTGAGCTGGTTCTTCAGCTGCGACAGTTCGGCGATGCGCGCATCGACATGCCCGATGTGTTCGTCAAGCACCTGATTGACGGCGCCGCAGTCGCCGGTCGGCCGATCCGTCAGCGCGAGCAGCGCTCGGATCTCGGCGTGCGCCATGTCCAGCGCGCGGCAGTTGCGGATGAAGCGCAAGCGTTCCAGGTGCGCCGGGCCGTAGCTTCGGTAGTTGCCCGCGGTGCGCTCCGGCGCGGGCAGCAGCCCTTCCTTCTCGTAGTAGCGCACGGTCTCCACCGTGCAGCGCGAGACGCTCGCAAGTTCTCCGATCTTCATGGGCGCTCCTGACGATTGGCTTGACTCTATAGTAGCTTCAGGGTGTGCAATGCGCCAATACCCGACCACGAACGGAGCTGCACATGCCTTCCAGCCACGACAAACCGATCGATGCCACATGCGCCTGCTGCGCGTGCCACGCGACGGCGGGCGACGAATCACTCACCCGCCGTGAGCGGCATGAGAGCGAGCACGCCCCGGCTGCTTCTCACGGCCACGACGGCGCAACGTGGCAGACGCTGGTGTGTGCCGGGGCGGCGGCGCTGAGTGCCGAAGCGGTGTCCTGGATCACGGCGGTTCCCGCGTGGGGCGGCGCCGCGCTGGCGCTTGTCGCCATCGCGCTCGGCGGCGTCCAGACCTTCCGCAACGGGCTGATCGCGCTACGCCATTGGAATCTCAACATCAACGCGCTGATGAGCATCGCCGTCACGGGCGCCGCGCTGCTGGGACAGTGGCCCGAGGCGGCGATGGTCACGGTCCTGTTCACCGTTGCCGAGCGCCTGGAAGTGATGTCCCTGCAGCGCGCGCGCCGCGCCATCCACGGCCTGCTGCAACTCACGCCCGAGGTCGCCACCGTCCGGCAGCCGGACGGAAGCTGGGTAGATGTTCCGGCGAGGGAAGTGGCCGTCGGCGCGATCGCGCGGGTCAAGCCGGGAGAGCGCATCGCCCTCGACGGCGTGGTGACTGCCGGCCAGTCCGACGTCAATCAGGCGCCGATCACCGGCGAAAGCATGCCGGTGGCAAAAGCCGTCGGCGACCCGGTATTCGCCGGGACGATCAACGCATCGGGCTCGTTCGAATTCCGGGTCGTTTCGGACGCCGGGCATTCGACGCTGGCGCGCATCATCCATGCGGTCGAGGAGGCGCGCAGCGCGCGGGCGCCGACGCAGCGCTTCGTCGACCGGTTCGCGAGGATCTACACGCCGGCCATCTTCTTTTTTGCGCTGGCCGTGGCCGTCGTTCCTCCCCTGTGGATCGACGGCGACTGGGGCCAATGGGCATATCGGGCGCTGGTCCTGCTGGTCATCGCCTGCCCGTGCGCACTCGTCATATCGACGCCGGTGACCATCGTCAGCGGCCTCGCCGCGGCGGCCCGGCACGGCATCCTGGTGAAGGGCGGCGCATACCTCGAGGTGGGCCGCCGCCTCGCCTGGCTGGCCCTCGACAAGACCGGCACGATCACGTACGGCAAGCCGATGGTGACCGACGTCGTGCCACTCGACCGGATAGACGCAAACGATGCGCTCCGCATCGCCGCCGGTCTCGCAGCGCGTTCCGACCATCCGGTGGCGCATGCCATCGTCGTCGAGGCGCGGAAGCGCGGCGTCGTTCCGCCGGAAGCGGCCGATTTCGTGGCCATCCCTGGCGGAGGCGTGCGCGGCACGGTCGATGGCGTACCCTGCCGCCTGGGCAATCACCGCCTTATCCACGACCCGGAACTCTGCACGGCGCCCATCGAGACCCGAGTCGACGCGCTGGAACGGACGGGACGAACCGTCGTCCTGCTCGCCGACGAGCGGCGCGTGCTGGCGCTCTTCGCCGTGGCCGACACGGTGCGGGACAGCAGCCGAAGCGCGATCGCAGCCCTGCACGAATTGGGGATCAAAACGGTCATTCTCAGCGGCGACAACGCGCACACGGTGCGCGCCATCGCCGACCAGGTCGGCATCGACGAAGCCCTCGGCGAGCAACTGCCCGAAGACAAGCTGCGCGCGATCGAGCGCTACGCGCAGGGCGGCCCGGTGGGCATGGTCGGCGACGGCATCAACGATGCGCCCGCGCTGGCGCGCGCCGACATCGGCTTCGCCATGGGCGCGGCCGGCAGCGACACGGCCATCGAGACCGCCGACGTCGCGCTGATGGACGACGACCTCGGCAAGATCGCGCGCTTCGTCCGCCTGTCGCATGCGACGCGCAGCGTGCTGATGCAGAACTTGGCGCTGGCGCTGGGCATCAAGGCCGCATTCCTGGCGCTAACGCTGGCCGGCATGGGAACCATGTGGATGGCGGTCTTCGCCGACATGGGCGCAAGCCTCCTGGTCGTCGGCAACGGGCTGAGGCTGGCGCGCCGGTGACGTTCCGAGCCGTTCGATCTACTTGAACTTCGCTTCCGCATGCTGTCCGGCGCCGAGCACTGTGAGCGTACACGGCTGGCCGCGCAATGGCTCGCGCGCTAGGCTGAAGGCATCGGAGGTAGAGTGGAACGGCTGCGCATGAAAAGCCCCCCGCCAGGAGAACCTGCGCTGGGGTTAAGCTGAAACGGCAAGAATCGATCTTCGGATGGCCCGCCATCCGCGCAAGAAGCGGGTCAAAGCCGATAGGCGCTCACAATCTGCTGCATATCCGTGGCAAGTCGGTCAAGATTCTGAGCGGTTTCAGCGCTATTCCCCGCTGCCGCGCTGCTCTCTTCCGACATCTGGGCAATACGCTCGACCTGCGAGGCGATATTGTTCATCGCTGTAGCTTGCTCCCGGATCGCCGAAGCGATTTCCTCCACCATATCCACTGCCCGGCGACTCCCATCGCCGATCAACCGGATGGCCGCGTTGGCTTCCTGCGCGCTTTCCACGCCTTTCGTAACCTTGCCGACCACGCCTTCCATGCTCACCACCGCATTGCTGGCACTCGCTCGCATGGAATCGATCGTCCCGGAAATCTCCTGGGTTGAAACGGCGGTGCGCTCGGCGAGTTTTCGCACTTCGTCGGCGACTACGGCAAAGCCCCGACCCTGTTCCCCCGCTCGCGCCGCCTCGATGGCCGCATTCAACGCCAGCAGATTCGTTTGGTCGGCGACTTCTTTGATCACTGCCACCACCTTGGAAATTTCCAGACTATGTTGCTCAAGGCCGTGAATGAGCGCCGCCGCTTCGCCGACGGTCGTTGCGACGTCCTGAATATCATCCACGGTCCGGGTGATCACGGTTTCACCCGATTCAGCCAAGGCTCCTGACTCGCGCGAAATACGATTGGCTTCCTGCGCCCGATCACCGACGTGGTTGATGCTGACCGTCAATTCTTCGACGGTGGCCGCCATGTCCGAAGCCGATTCACTTTGCAGGTGGGCCGCCGTAGCCACCTCGGTCGAGGTCGTGGTCATCAGGCTGGCCGCCGAAGCGACGGAACGGGCGCTGCCAGCAATGGCATTCAGGTTGCCCTGGAGCTTATCGATAAGGCGGTTGATCGCGGTGGAGACCTCGGAAATCTCATCTTTGCCAATCACTTCGGCTTTCACCGTAAAGTCCAAGTCGCCCTCGATGCGTGTCACGGCCCGCTGCATTGCCGCCAACGAGCGATTGATGCCACGGATCGTCAGGAAACTGATCACTCCGATAAGAATTGATGCTCCGATGATCGAGGCCAGCGAGAGAATGAAGCCGCGATGCGCAGTAGCGCGGCTCTCTTCGGCGCGAATGTCCGTGTTCTTGGCATTGACCGCGATATGCTCGTCAACAAGCGCGGCCATCTTCATTCTGCTGGCGGCCATTTTCGCTGCCACGGCCATCGCCCCCGACAAGTCGTACTCCTGGGACTTCTCGAGCAACGCCGGCAGCAGCTTCATGTATTCGCCGAATGCGGCACGTTCCGCCTGGGCCAGCTCTTTCCCCTTCGCCGAACGGGCCACGGCCTCATACGCGGTCAGGCTCTTTTCCAAGGCAATCCTGCCGTCTTCGATGGCTTTTTCGCTTTCCTTCTTCTGTTCGGGCTTTTCGGCGAGCACGTGCCGATAGATGGCGATGGCGATCGCCTGTTGGTGGCTCTTGACTTCAAAGATGCTGCGCATGCCCGGCATGCCGCGCGTGTTCGCATTCTCCAGAGCGTCGTCCAGCCTGTCGGCTACGTAGATCCCCGTGGCGCCAATGAGCGCCATCAGGACGACAGAACTGACGGCCATGATGACCAGTTTCTTCGAGATCTTCACTCGATTCTCCTCGCGATTAACGAAATTGAAACCACTCTTTTCAGCATAGTCCATCGTACCAGCTTCAAACTGTCGAGGCGGTTAGAGGAGAAATGCCACCTCCTTCCCGGCCAGTATGGACCTTGTGCAGGAATTCGGGCAGTCGAACCCGAAAGCCTGGCCAAGCATCTACTTGTCCGGCGCCAGCCACACAGCCGTGTCGTGATAGGCCGCGCCGCCATTGGGAAATCCGGGTGCAGCTCCAACCAGCGCATTGATCCCGATGCCGTCCACAAAACTGGCGCTCGGCCACTGGCTTTCAACCACCAGCGTCGTCGGCTGAACACCGTCGAACAGGCGGGCGTGCAAGCGAACACTTCCCCGCCGATTGCCGAGGCAAACGAGACTGCCGTCTGCTACTCCAATCGCTTTTGCGGTATCCGGATGGACGAGAACCGTCGGCCGGCCTTCGCCAATCCTGGATTTTTCCGTTTCGGTAAACGTCGAATTGAGGAAGTGCCGTGCTGGCGCCGGCACCAGACGAAACGGCGTCTCCAAGGAAGCGCTCTCGATGACATCGAGATGATCCGGCATCGCCGGCATGACGGCATGGTCCGGACCGATCGCCGCCCAATCCGGCGAGAAACGGAAACGCCCGCCCGGATGACCGAAGCCGGCGAGAAAATGCGCTTTCTTGAAGGGCAGCGTGCAATCCAGCCAGCCTTGGCGCAGCACGTCATCCGCCCCGGGTTTGCCGGAGGCCGCCAGTACCTGGTCGACCACCGCCATCGCGTTCATGCCGAAGGCGGGGTGGGCGACTCCCAGACGGCCGGCCAGTTGCCCGATGAAATCATGATTTGAACTGCATTCCCCGGGCGGTTCGAGAATCGCCTTCGCCACCTGCAGAAAGGTATGGCCGGACGCCTGGTACAGGTCGTCATGCTCGGCAAACATGGTCGCCGGCAGGACCACGTCGGCCAGGCGCGCGGTGTCGGTCATGAACTGCTCATGCACGCACAGGAACAGGTCCTCGCGCAGCAAGCCCTGCCGCACGGCCAGGCTCTCCGGGGCGACAACCGCCGGATTGGTGTTCTGGACGAGCATCGCCGTCACCGGCGGTCCGCCGCGCAGGGCGCCGGGATCACCGGACAGAACCGCGCCGAGCGCCGACATGTCCAGCTGGCGCGCCGCCGGCACTAGGCGGTCGAGGCCGTTGAGGAAGCGGCGCTCGAGCCCGTAGATCGCGCTTTGCCCATACAGGGCGCCGCCGCCCTTCTCCTGCCACGCCCCGGTGACCGCCGGCAGGCAACTGACGGCATGCATCGCTGCCGCCCCGTTGCGCTGGCGCGTGAAGCCGTAGCCAATACGCATGAAGCTGCGCCGCGTCGCCCCGTAGAGCCTGGCGAATGCGACGATCTGCTCGGCCGACAGCCCGGTGATTCCCGCTGCCCACTCCGGCGTCCTGCTCTCCAGATGCCGCTCCACGGCCGACGAAAAATCGGTGAGACGCGCTAGATAGTCGCGATCGGCCAGCCCGTCCCGGAGCAACACGTGCATCACCGCGCAGGCCAACGCCCCGTCGGTACCGGGCCGCAGCATCAGGTGTACGTCCGCCTTTTCGGCGGTCGCCGTGCGGTAGGGGTCGACCACCACCAGCTTCGCCCCCGTCCGGCGCCGCGCCTTCTGCACCCAATGCATGAAGTTGATCTGCGTATGTACCGGATTGCCGCCCCACACCACGATCAACTCCGAATCAACCACCTCGCGCGCGTCGACGCCGTGCTTGGCCCCGACACCGGCCTGCCATCCGGCGTCGGAAAGCGCGACGCAGAACGTTTCGTGTTGCCGCGACCAGCCGGAGAGATGCCCGAGCCGACGCAGCGCCGCTCGTTGCACGAGGCCCATGGTTCCAGCGTAGTGATACGGCCAGACGGTTTCCGGGCCAAGTTTCTCGATGGCTCGATTCAGGTTCTCGGCCACCAGATCGAGCGCCAGATCCCAGCCGATAATTTCGAATTTCCCGCTGCCCTTCGGCCCGCTCCGGCGCAAGGGATGCATCAGCCGCTCCGGGTGATTGGCGCGCTCCGCGTAGCGCGCCACCTTGGCGCAGATCACCCCGTCGGTATAGGGCTGTTCGCCGCCGCGCACCTTGCCGAGCCTGCCATCGGCCGCAACCTCGAGTTGCAGCGAACAGACGCTTGGGCAATCGTGCGGACAAACGCTGGGAAAAACGGATCCTTGGACTCGGGCGGAACGTACGTTCATGGCGACCTTTCGACGATGAGGTGCCATTTTTTCACAGCCCGCCCCTGCCCGGAACCACAATGCAGAATCGGGGGGACCGATCAATGACTGAAGCCCGCCCGCGACAAGCCCTGACCGAGCAATTGCGAGATAAACTCCAACATTTCGTTCGGTCCCACCCCGCGAATGTCCCCTGTTCTCGATATAAGAACGTTGGTTCTGATCTACGTAGGCGTCACTATCGGGCAGGCGGTAGTGCTGGTCTATTTGTGGAGTGTTCAGCGCAACTATCCGCCAGCAAAGGATTGGGCCATCGGATCATTGATGATGGCCATCGGCCTGTTCTTGTTTGCTCTGCGCAATCTCGTGCCGGTCGTGCTGTCCGAGATCGTTTCGAACCTGTTCCTGCTGCCGGGTTTGATGCTTTTCAATTTTGGCATCGTCAAAGCCACCGACCGAAAGCCGCCGGTCAGATTTGGGCTGGCGTTGTGCACCGTGGCCAATGCAGTCCTGGCATGGTTTACCGTAGGAGCGCCGAACTACCCGGCGGCAGTCCTGACTCAAAATGCGGTGTTTCTGACGCTCGACCTCTACACGGC
>DBMG01000046.1:46866-54637 GCA_002304785.1 Candidatus Accumulibacter sp. UBA704
CCAACGCTGCCGCGCTTGTTGTGGATCGCAACGTCGCTGATCAGTTTCCCGATGCTAACGGTGCTGTTGACGTTGCATACGTCGCAACGGCTGCAGGAGGAAATCCACGCTCAAGCGCGTCGTGACACGCTGACGGACGCCTACAATCGTCGTGCCTTGATCGAATTTGCCGACAAGGAATGGTCCAGAAGCGTGCGTCATGATTATCCGCTCTCGATTCTTTCGGTCGATATCGATCACTTCAAGACTTTCAACGACCAGCACGGCCATCAGACCGGCGACATCGCCCTGGTTCAAGTGTCGAAGGCTGCCCAAGCGGCATTGCGATCGAATGATATCTGGTGCCGTTATGGTGGCGAGGAGTTCATCGCCTTGCTTCCCAATACGACGAAGGACCAAGCCATGGCCGTCGCCGAACGGCTGCGCCAGGCTGTCGAAACTACAATGATTTCTTCGCCGCACGGTTCGCTGAGCGTTTCGGTAAGCATCGGGGTGGCCGAGCGCTCATCGAACCATTCGAGCTTGTCCGAGGTTCTGGCGATTTCGGATGCGGCGCTTTACAGGGCCAAGGCTGCAGGACGAAACAGAGTCTTCGCCGACGGCGACTAAGCAGAGCGGCTTCCGCCGGACCGTGCCTTGGCAGAGGCGCAGACCTCGTGTTCTAGAATTCCGTGCGGGAGCCTTTTGCGTCCATGCAACACCAACCCCCTGTCTCCCACCGTCGATGTTGGAAGCAAGTCACTTATCGGGGAGCTATACTGAAAACCCGATCGGCCTGGAATAAGGATTTGCCATGGGTTTCGTGTGGACCATCGTGCTTGGATTCGTAGTCGGCGTCGTTGCCAAGTTGTTGCATCCAGGTAAGGAAAACATGGGCTTCATCATGACCATTCTGCTCGGCATCGCCGGTGCCTTCCTGGCGGGATTCGTCGGCCAGTTTTTCGGCTGGTATCAGGCGGGCGAAGGCGCTGGTTTCATAGCCTCGGTGGTTGCCGCTATTGGCCTGCTATTGGTCTATGGACGATTACGCCAGGGAAATGGTGATTCCTGAGGCTCGTATCGTGGCATGCGACGCTCCCGCCCGATTTGGGATTGGCATCCGGGTGGCTAGATCGTGGATGTAGTTCAGTCGGTTTCTTTGGCAGGAGGCATGGCCTGGGCAAGCGGCATGCGTCTGTACGCCGTGCTTTTTGCGGCTGGACTGCTCGGAAAACTCGGCTATTTGCAGCTTCCTGCCAGTTTGCAGGCCCTTGAGACTCCATGGGTCATCGGTATCACAGGCACCCTTCTGGCGATCGAGTTTCTGGCCGACAAGATTCCGATCGTGGATTCCATCTGGGACGGCATCCAGACTTTTATCCGCATACCCGCTGGCGCGGTCCTCGCGGCCTTGGCGATGGGCGAGCATTCGCCTGAACTGATGCTTACCGCCGGACTGCTGGGAGGCTCTATTGCCGCTGGGACCCATATTGCAAAGGCGGGAGGACGAGCACTCATCAACAGTTCTCCCGAACCGTTCTCAAATGTCGCGACCTCCCTCGGTGAAGATGTGATGGTCGCCAGCGGCCTCTATGCCGCCATCTATCACCCCATCCCTTTCCTGATCATTCTCGGCGGCTTCGTCATCTTGCTAATCTGGTTGTTGCCAAAGCTGATCCGTGGAATTCGTGTGTTTTTCGGTCGCTTCGTTGAACATTCGCGTTCAACATGATCTTCGGCCGAAAGCTGAGAAACCACCGACCACTTCTCCATAGTTCGTCACCCCGAATGACCGGTGTCGTCGATCGGAGCTAAGCAGCGCACTGCGATTCGGTGATCGATAGAATGAGAATCTGCTGGCAAGGTCATCCGCATTTGCCCCCACGAAAAAAACCGTCTAGTGTGCAGCGGTGTACTCCAACAACGCTCCCACCCTGCCGCAGGAAAGGATTCCCCTCATGCAAACCCGGATTCGCGGTGTTCTGGCACCGGTCGTCACGCCTTTCAAGGCGGATCTCTCGCCTGATCCGCAACGTTTTGTCGCCCATTGCCGCTGGCTGGTCTCCCAGAACGCTGGCCTGGCGTTTTTCGGCACCAACTCCGAAGCCAACTCACTGAGTTTGTCCGAGCGCCTGGCCTTGATGGACGCCCTGCTCGAATCCGGCATCCCGCCCGCCCGCATGATGCCCGGCACCGGCTGCTGCGCCCTTCCCGATTCGGTCGAACTGACCAGGAAGGCCGTCGCTGCCGGTTGCAGCGGCGTGCTGATGCTGCCCCCGTTCTTCTACAAGAACGTTTCCGACGACGGCCTGTTCCGCTCGTACTCCGAAGTCATCCAGCGCGTGGCCGACGATCGGCTGCGCATCTACCTCTACCATATCCCGCCGGTCGCTCAGGTGCCGATCACGGCAACGCTCATCGAACGCCTGCTCAAGGCATACCCGAAGACGATCGCCGGGATCAAGGACAGTTCCGGCGACTGGAACCATACGGCGATGCTGCTCGAGACGTTCCAGTCGCAGGACTTCGACGTCTTCTGCGGCAGCGAGGTCTTCCTCCTGCAAACCTTGCGCGGCGGCGGCGCCGGCAGCATCACCGCCACCGGCAACGTCAATCCGGCGATGATCCACGATCTGTTCTGCCACTGGCAAAGCGCGGACGCTGACGCGCTGCAGGCACGCATCACCGGGATCCGCCGGGCCTTCGAAACCCTGCCGCTGATCTCCGCCCTCAAGGCCGCGATCGCCTGGAAACGCAACGATGCGCAATGGCGCGAAGTGCGCCCGCCGCTGGTGAGCGCTTCCGCCGAGAAAGCCCGGGCGCTCGAGGAATCGCTCGCCGGCCTGGGCTTCGACATGCCGGGTCTCTGAGCCCAAGCGCCCATTTCATTTCCACAACCTTGATCAGGAGTTTCCCGTGACTGCCCTGCTGCCCCACCCCGATCCCGACGGCCTGCTCGAATACTCGGTGGTTTACACCGACCGCGCGCTTAACCACATGTCGCAACGCTTCCAGGGCGTGATGAAGGATATCTCGCGGATCGTGAAGAAGGTCTATAACGCCCGCTCGGCCATCGTCGTGCCGGGCAGCGGCACTTTCGGCATGGAAGCCATCGCCCGCCAGTTCGCCACGGACAAGAAGGTGCTGGTGATCCGCAACGGCTTCTTCAGCTTCCGCTGGTCGCAGATCTTCGACATGGGCCGGATTCCGTCCGAGAGCATCGTCCTCAGGGCGCGGCAGGTCGTTGCGGGAACGCAAAAACCGTTCGCGCCGGCGCCGGTCGACGAGGTGGTAGCTGCCATTCGCCAACATCGGCCCGCAGTAGTATTTGCGCCGCACGTCGAAACGGCCTCCGGGATGATCCTGCCGGATGATTACCTCCGCGCCGTCGGTGCGGCGACCCGGGACGTCGACGGCCTGTTCGTTCTCGACTGCGTCGCCTCCGGAACGGTCTGGGTCGACATGCAGCAGAACCACGTCGATGTGCTGGTCACCGCGCCGCAGAAAGGCTGGAGCGCTCCGCCGTGCGGCGCGCTCGTCGCGCTCGGCGGACGCGCCCGCGAACGCATCGAGGGTACGACCAGCACGAGTTTCGCCTGCGACCTGAAAAAGTGGCTGCAGATCATGGAAGCCTTCGAGAACGGCGGGCACGCCTACCACGCGACGATGCCCACGGACGCCCTCGCAAACCTGCGCGACGTGATGCTGGAAACGGAGCGCTACGGCTTTGAAAGAGTCTGTGCGGAGCAGTGGGAACTGGGCCGGCGAGTCCGCGCGCTGCTCGAATCGCATGGATTTCCGAGCGTCGCCGCCGATGGCTTCCAGGCACCCGGCGTGGTGGTCAGCTACACCACCGACCCGGACATCCAGTCGGGGAAGAAATTCATCGCACAGGGCCTGCAGACGGCCGCCGGGGTCCCCCTGCAATGCGACGAACCGGCGGATTTCCGCAGCTTCCGCGTAGGCCTGTTCGGCCTCGACAAATTGCACGACCCGGAACGGACGGTAAGCTCGCTGCGCAAGGCACTGGATGAAATAGCCAGGGCGTGATTTCCGGGCGGAGTCCGGTTGTGGTTGAATACGGCCTCTCCTGGCCACCTCCTGACCAACGCCCCATGCCCAACGAACCGCACCGCTATTCCGATGCCGAAATCCAGGCGCTCTGGCGCACCCTGCGCGAACGCCGCGACATGCGCCATTTCGTTAGCGCCTCCGAGGCAGACCCGCTGCCGGATGGGCTGATCGAACGCCTCGTCGAAGCCGCGCACCTCGCGCCATCCGTCGGCTTCATGCAGCCCTGGCGCTTCATCCGCATCACCGACTGCGCGCTGCGCCAGAAGATGCACGCGTTGGTCGAGGAAGAACGTCTGGAGACGGCCAAAGCACTGCCGTCGCGCAACGAAGAATTCCTCGGCGTGAAGATCGAGGGCATCCTCGATTGCGCCGAGTTGCTCGTAGTCACCCTGATGCCCGGCCGCGAAAAACACATCATCGGCCGCCGCATGCTGCCGGAGATGGACATCGCGTCGGTCGGCTGCGCGATCCAGAACATGTGGCTGGCAGCGCGCGCCGAAGGCATCGGGCTGGGCTGGGTGTCGTTCTTCGACCCGGAGTCGCTGGCGCGACTGCTCGCCCTGCCGACCGGCGCGCGTCCACTCGGCATCCTGTGCATCGGGCGGGTGCCGGCTTTCTATCCGCGCCCGATGTTCGAGGACGCCGGCTGGGGCAAACGCCTCGGCATCGGACACGTGCTGTTCGAGAACGGTTGGCCGGATGAGGCGGGGAGTACGCCGACGGCGTATTGACGCCCGCTGCGCCGAATCAGAACAGACTCAGGCTGCGAGCCGGCTCGGCTGGCCGATTGGCGCAAACCCGGTTGCGGCCTTCTTCCTTCGCCCGATAAAGGCTTTTGTCCGCGCGCATCAGGATCGGCTCGATCGACTCGTCGTTCGCTCCCATTCCGGCGATGCCGATACTCACCGTGAGCGTCAGGCGATCCGATCCGTGGGCAATGGAAAGGGCGGCCACGCTCTGGCGGATCCGTTCGGCATGTACGGAAGCGTCATCGATGCTCGTCTCGGGCAGCAGGATGGCGAACTCCTCGCCGCCGAGCCGCGCGGCGATGTCGCTGTGCCGGAGGTTCGCGCGCAGGACGTCCGCCACGGCCATGAGCACGCGGTCGCCGGCGATATGGCCATATCGGTCGTTGATCGCCTTGAAATGATCGATATCGAGCATCTGCAGCGACAACGGGTGCCCGTACCGCCGCGCCCGCACGGCTTCGGCCCCGGCCTTGTCGAAAAAACAACGCCGGTTATCCAGTTCAGTGAGGCTGTCCGACGAAGCCAGCCGCTCCAGGATACGGTTAGCTTCGCGCAGTTCCGCATTGACCGCATTCAATGCCTCGGTACGCTCGGCGACCTGCCGCTCGAGTTGCCGGCTGAATTCTTCCTGCGCGCGCTGCGCCTGAAGATATTGGGACATGTCGCGCGACGTTCCGCAAATATGCGTCACTTTCCCCAGCGCGTCGGTCACCGGCACCAGCATGGTCTGGAAGAGCTTTTCCTCGCCCTGGATCGTGACCTGCTGGCGAAAACTGACCGTGCGGGCGGCGTCCCTGCATTCGTAGTATCCGGAGATCAACTGCACACCTTCCGGGTACCCGCCAATGTAGGTCAGAAGCGACATGCCCGGATGAATACGCGGATCGACGACTTCCTCCGCCGGGTTGATGACGGCAAGCACAAAGTCGTCGCCCACGCATTGGCAAAGCCAGAACGGATCGTCGGACTTGTCCCAGATCTGGCGAAAAAACGCCAGTTCGACATCGGCGGCTAGAGGGAATTTCATGATTTTGTCGAAGGCTTGATGTTGTTGTTGCCCCGATCATCGCCTTTTTCTCTCGTCGAAACAATCGCATAAGGCAGTTTTCCGCGCCGATCGACACCGAATTCCCGACTCTTGCGCGCCGCCTGGCCCCGTTCTCGCGACCGGGCCGATTCGGAACCGGATCGCGCCTGCGCTAAACTTGCGACATTGCGACAACCGCCAAACGGGGAGAAATACGATGGGAGAACAATTTCAATCGCTTGACCAGGTCAAGGCTTCGGCTATCGACATGGCCGTCAAGTTCGGGCCGAAGCTGGTCGTCGCCGGGCTGATTCTTTTCGCCGGTTATATCGCCGCCCGCTGGGCCGGGAACGTGGTGAGCCGCCTGTTGGCGCGCTTCAAGCTCGAACCGCCGGTACGCGCGCTACTCGAACGCATCGCCCAGATTCTGGTGTTCGGCCTCTTCGCCATCATGGCCATGCAGAACCTCGGCGTCGAGCTGCTGCCGCTGGTCGCCGGCCTCGGCGTGGCCGGCGCAGGCATGGCACTGGCGCTGCAGGGCGTCCTCGGCAACGTCGCCGCCGGGCTGACGATCATCTTCACGCAACCGTTCCACGTCGGGGACTACATCTCGATCGGCAGCGAAGAAGGTGAGGTGCTCGACATCAACCTGTTCAGCACCACGCTCGGTCACTTCGACCGCTCGAAGGTCATCATTCCCAACCGCAAGATCGTTGGCGAAATCCTGCACAACTGTGGCCAGATCCGCCGCCTCGCTCTGACGGTCGGGATCGCCTACGGCAGTGACGTGGATGTGGCGTTGCGCCTGATCCACGGCGTGCTGGGTTCCAATCCGCGCATCCTGCAGACACCGGCCCCGGTCGTGGGGGTGGCGAAACTCGCCGATTCCGGCGTCAGCCTCAATATCAATCCATGGGTCGCGGTACCCGATTTTGAAGCGGCGACGAGCGAGGTCAACAAGGCGGTGCTGGAGACATTCCGCGACCAGAACGTCGTCATCCCGCTCCCGCAGCGCGAAGTGCGGATGGTGCAAGCGAAGTGAAATCCGTCTACCTCGCCGGCCCCGACGTGTTCCTTCCGGAAGCCGGCCAGCACGCGCAAAGACAAAAGGTGCTCTGCCGCAGGCACGGATTCGAGCCGTTTCACCCCTTCGACCAGGAAGCGCTTTCGTCGCCGGGCATCTTCCGCACGAACATCGGCATGATCCGCGACGCGCAAGCGGTACTGGCCAACCTCAACCCCTTTCGCGGGCCGGAAGTGGATTCGGGAACGGCATTCGAGATCGGCTTCGCCGCAGCGCTCGGAAAAACCGTCATCGGCTACGTTTCGCGACCGGATAACGTCATGCAACGGGTCGAGCGGCTGCACGGTGAAATCCGATACGACGCGCAAGCCGACCTTTGGCGCGACCGGGACGGGAATCTGGTCGAGGATTTCGGGCACGCGGTAAACCTCATGCTCGCCGAGTCCTGCGCATCGATCGTGGTCGGCAATCTCGAGGACGCCCTGGTCAGGCTCGGTGAATGCCGTGCCACTGCCAGCAATGGCGCCCTGGAATTATTCCGCTGATTCGGGATCAAATTTGGCGAGGAACTCGTCCCGTTCCCGCACGCAGATCAGGCTCGGGTTATCCTCCGGGTAATAGACGATAACCGGCGTACCATCGCGCGCGTTGGTGCAATCGATACCCTCGGCCACCACGACATAGCGCTTTCCGTTCTTTTTGTTGATGCAGGTTTTCATTTCCACCCCGGACAAACCGTTGAAGTCAGGACACAGCCCACAATGCTACCTCCTCCGGAAGCAGTTCCGGTGACATCATGAACAGACTCGTAGCAGCCATCGCCTTCGCCGCGCACAAGCACCGTGATCAGCGGCGCAAGGATATTGCCGCGTCGCCCTACATCAACCACCCGATCGCGCTGGCCAACGTGCTCGCCAA
>DBMG01000046.1:54655-56422 GCA_002304785.1 Candidatus Accumulibacter sp. UBA704
GCGGAACTCATCCGCGAATTCGGGCCGGATGTCGCCGCCATCGTGCTCGAGGTTACCGACGACAAGGCATTGCCCAAGGCCGAGCGCAAGCGCCTGCAGGTGGTCAATTCCTGCGGGATCAGCCGGCGGGCCAAACTGGTCAAGCTGGCCGACAAGATCTGCAACTTGCGGGACATTTCCAGAAGCCCGCCGACCGGGTGGTCGCTGGAACGGCAGCAAGCGTATTTCGACTGGGCGCAGGCCGTGGTAGAGGGAATTCGCGGCACCCACCCGGCGCTGGAAGCCATTTTCGACGAAGCACTCGCCAGAAAGCCATTGCACTCATGAAACCACTGCTGTTGATCCCTGCTCTCTTGCTGACCTGCTCTTCCGCATTTGCCATCGACATATCGGAGGAGATGCTCAACAAGTTCGTCGCGCAGAAGCTCGCCGAGAAGCGCCAGCGGGACGTTCAGGTGCTCGATCCGAAAATCACGCTGCTGGACGGATTTGCCACCATCTGCGCCAAGGTTCGCGCCAAGGTGATCGCCCACGACGTGGATTTCTGCGCCGACATGACGCCGAAGTGGCGACAGGAAACCGGTTCGCTGCTGGCCACGCGGATGGCACTGGTGTCGCTCAACGCGCCGGGCGTGGGCGAAAAGGATGTCGAACTGCTCAAGGCCATCGTGAACCAGGTCGTCCTGCCCCGGCTCGAAGGCGTCGAAGTGTACAAGGCCGACACTTTCATCGGCAAACAGATATCCAGCTTGAAGGTCCTGCCGGGAAGGCTGGATATTTCCTTGTAGTCCGCCTGCGCCTTGAAAAATCGCCGAATCTCATGAATTTTCTCGCGCATGCCCTGCTGTCGGGTGACGCGGAAGCGGATCGCGTCGGAGGCCTGATGGGCGATTTCATCAAGGGGCCGCTTCCCGCGGGGCTGCCGCCCGACCTGGCCTGCGGAGTGGCCCTGCATCGGGCGATCGACAGCTTCGCCGACCGGCATCCAGCCTTTGTCGCCAGCCGCGCCCGGATCAGCCCGGAACGGAGGCGCGTCAGCGGCGTGCTGGTCGACATCTTCTACGACCATCTGCTCGCCCGCGACTGGGCGGATCACGGACCGGGAGTGCTGGAAGACTACGCAGCCCGGCTCTATGCTTCACTGCGGGCCCGCTCCGGCCTGCTGCCCGCAAAAGCCCGCGAAATCGCCGAGCTGATGAGCAGCAATGACTGGCTGTGCTCCTACCGCAACGTGGCCGCCGTTGGCCGGGTCATCGACCGCATGGCGGTTTATCGTCTGCGGCGGGCCAATCCGCTGGGCGGAGGCATTGAGGAATTCCTTGCCGACGCGGCGGGGTTCGAGGCCGACTTCCGGGTTTTCCTGCCGGATGCGGTGGCCTTTGCCAGCGCCTGGCGCAAGGGCTTCATCAGGCCGTAGGAATAGAGAACCCCCGCATACGCCGTCATTCCGGCAGCAGCCGGAATGACGAACACTCCAGGATTCCCCTATACCTTGAACCGCGACACCAGGGCCTGCATCCCCTGCGCCGTGGTGGACATCGAATTGGACGCCAGCGAAGTTTCGTGGGCGACGGCATTCGCTTCCTCGGCCTGCGTGGCGATGTCCTCGATTTTCTTCGCCACCTCGGTCGACGCGGCGGACTGCTCGCGCAGGGCACCGTCAACGTCGCCGACGAGTTTCGCCACGCGCTGCGCCATTTCGCGCAGCTTGGCAATGGCCCCTCCGGCTTGCTCCGCAAAGGCCACGCTGCTATCGACCAGTTGTAC
>DBMG01000092.1:0-1061 GCA_002304785.1 Candidatus Accumulibacter sp. UBA704
TTGCCGGTGCCGGGCTCGAAGCCCTTGCACACCCAGATCAGCGGCCGCAGCGGGCCGGATTCGCGCAACTGGCGCAGGGTAGCGCGAAGGCCGACCAGCGGCGCGGCGATGATCAACAGGTCGGCGTCGTTGACGGCAGCCGCAAGATCGACGCCGATGCCGAGGGAATCCGGCAGGGCGAAACCCGGCAGGAAGCGCCGGTTTTCACGCTTTTCCTGCATGTCGCGCGTGACATCGGGCTCACGCGTCCACAGGGTGACCTGATGCCGGCCACTCAGGGCGATAGCCAGCGACGTGCCCCACGCGCCGGCGGCGATGATGGTCAGCTTCAAGTTCAGAAACCCCAGACCTGGGCGGCGCGTACGAAACCTTCCTGCCCGTCGCGATGGCGCACCTTGACCCAGCCGCCGGGCAGGGTTTCAAGATACTCGAGAGAGACATTCTTTTCGGCCTCAAAAGCCAGCGGAGCACCTTCCGCAGAATTCTTCAGCACGTCGGCCCGGTCCGTCCTGACGATGACCGAGCGCCGCGCAGCCAGATACTTTTTCTCGATCCAGGCCAGACTGCCCTCGGCATCGCGCACCTTGGCCCAGCCTTCGAGACTGACCACGACTTCGACCGGAGTGTCGCGATGAATGACGAAAAGCTTGACGCCGCGCTGCGAGGGGGCATCGTAAAGGACAGCCGGCGCATCCACCGTGCGATACTCGATGGCCGCGGCCGGCAAGGAGAAGCCGGCGAAAAGAAGAAACAATGCGAACAACGATCTTTTCATGACGGATCTCCTTGGCGAAAAGGGAAAATCAGGCCTCGGCCGTCTGTTCCTGCTGCGCACGGGCCGCGTACATGGCCTCGAAATTCACCGGCTGCAGCACGACCGGGGCGAATCCGGCGCGAGTGACCGATTCGGAAACGACTTCGCGGACATAGGGGAAGAGGATGTTCGGGCAGGCGATCGACAGCAGCGGCTCGAGATTGTCTTCCGGAATATTGCGGATGCGGAACAATCCGGACTGGCCGGCCTCGACCAGGAACACGGTCTTTTCCCCGATCTTGGCGGT
>DBMG01000092.1:1143-18181 GCA_002304785.1 Candidatus Accumulibacter sp. UBA704
TTTTCGATGGCAAACGACGGGGCTTCTTGTTCAGTCATGATGTGTTTTCTTGGTTGGTGGAGTGAAAGGCGAACCGGCCTGCGGTTCAATTGCTGCCAGAAACGTCAGGCCGTTTCGCCGGAAAGCAGCGGCAGGAGCTTGCCCGCTCGATCGAGCGCGATCAGGTCGTCGCACCCGCCGACATGGGTTTCCCCGATGAAGATCTGCGGCACCGTCCGGCGCGCCGTTTTTTCCATCATTTCGACGCGCCGCTGCGGATCGAGGTCGACGCGGATTTTTTCGATCTCCGTCACACCTCTCGAACGCAACAGGTTTTCGGCGCGTACGCAGTA
Organism: Candidatus Accumulibacter sp. UBA704; assembly: GCA_002304785.1. GTDB lineage: Bacteria > Pseudomonadota > Gammaproteobacteria > Burkholderiales > Rhodocyclaceae > Propionivibrio. The sequence continues at coordinate 1,476 of DBMG01000092.1, forward strand.
TGGGCAGACGGCCGTCGAGTACATGAGCACGCGCTGAGTGGTGCTCATTTCTTGGAGCCCTTCTTGAGAGGCAGTCCTGCTGAACGCCAGCCGGCGATACCGCCTTCCAGGTTGTTAACCTTGGCAAACCCAAGTTTTTCGAGCTGTTTGCAGGCTCCAGCCGAACGGGATCCGGTCTGGCAAACGAGGATCAACGGTGTGTCCTTGAATTTTTCGAGATCCCCCGCGCGCTCCTCAAGCTGTTCCAGGGGAATATTGCGGGAATCGGGCAAATGCCCGCTCACATACTCATCGGACCCGCGCACGTCGATGACCTGCGCGTCTTCGCGATTGATGAGCAGCGTCGCCTGCGTCGGCGTCACGCCGCTGCGCCCGCCAGGACGGCGGAAGCTCATCGCGAGCAGGGCTCCGCCGCTGCCCAGCGCCAACAAGACGAGAAGAATGTTTTGCTTAATGAATTCCAAGCGATACTCCAGAAGGAATGTTGAAATTGACAGGAAGATGGTGAAGCAATGAAACCTGTATGAGCCCGGCCGCCAGTCAGGTTCGACAGAACACGTCCTGCATCATGCCGATCAACAGCAGGATGCGGGAATCACCAACACGGTAGTAAACACGGTTGGCGTCCTTTCTTGTTACCAGCACGCCCTTGTCGCGCAGGATGGCCAGATGCTGTGAAATATTGCTTTGCGAGGTACCCACGGCATCGACGATCTCCTGCACACAAGCCTCCTGGTCGCCAAGCACGCACAGAATCTTCAGGCGCAAGGGATGCGAAATCGACTTGAGCGCGCGCGCCGCAAGTTCGATATGTTCCTGCTTGTCGATCAGATTGACCTGGTTGACCACGATGCCTGACCCTCGTTAAGTCCGGGGAATCATTATAGAATAATTCCCGATTCCGGGGGCGTCCCCAGAGCAACGTCCCGACCAGCGCATGAACGTTTCCCTTTCTGCAAGCATCTCTGCACCACCCCAAGTCGTTCACTCCGTGCCAGCCACGTGCTCGTCGTCGCAGCGGCTGCTCACTCTGGCATTCGCCCTGATCATCGCCGCATCACCGGCTCTCTCCGCCGAAAAAGGCACTGCCCGCGCTACCAGCGCAGAGGTCGCCGAGAAAAAGACCGATCTCAAGGAATTGCGCGGCCAGATCGAGTCGCTGCGCAAGGAGATGGCGGCAGCCGAAGGCAAGCGCGCCAGCGCCGCCGACCAGCTCAAGGAAATGGAACGCGAAATTTCCGTCACTCAGCGGGAACTGCACAACCTGTCCGCGCAGCGCGGCAAACTGCAGGCGACATTGAAGGAGTTGGGCAAGCAGGCACAGGAACTGGAGGAGCGTCTCGGCCATCTCCATGCACAACTGGAGAGTCTGGTTTACCACCAATATCTGCAAGGCAATCCGGATGCGCTGCGGCTATTGCTCAACGGCGAGAACCCGAGCCAGTTGGCGCGTGACCTGTACTACCTGGGCGCCGTCGGCCGTGCCCGCAACCAGATGCTGAAAGAAACGGCGGCGCTTCTCGAGCGCAAGACATCGCTGGCGCAGGACACGCAGGCGCGTACCGAAGAACTTTCTTCGATCGAGGCCCGGCAAAAGGAACAACACGGAAAACTCGTTGCCCAACGCGAGCAGCACAAGGCGGTCCTGGAAAGGATCTCGTCGAAGATTTCCGAGCAACGCAAGGAAATCGGCAACCTGCAACGGGACGAGAAGCGGCTTGCGCAACTGATCGAACGACTGAACAGGATCATCGCCAGCCGGCCCGTCCCGCGCAAGGAAAGCGCGCCCCGGACGACGCAGTCGGATAAGCGTCCGACGAACCGGGAAAGCGCAACCGAAATTGCCAACGAGGCGACTCCGGAAGCCGCTTTCGGCAGTTTCGCCGCCCTGAAAGGTAGTTTGCGCTTGCCGGTCAGGGGTGTGGTGACGAACCGTTTCGGCACGTCACGCCAGGAAGGGAGTACGTGGAAAGGGTTATTCATTCGCGCACAGGTGGGCAGCGACATCAAGGCCATCGCCGGCGGACGCGTGGTATTCGCCGAGTGGATGCGCGGCTTCGGCAACCTGTTGATCGTCGATCATGGCGGCAGCTATCTGTCGATCTACGGCTATAACGATGCCATGCTCAAGCAGGTCGGTGACAGTGTGCGGGGCGGTGACTCGATTGCCACGGCCGGGAACAGCGGTGGCAACCCGGAATCCGGTTTATACTTTGAAATACGTCATCAAGGGCAACCGATCGACCCGCTGAAGTGGGTCAACCTGAAATGACATCAGCGATTTTTGGAGCGCATTCGATGGGTAAGCTGAAACAAGTGAGTCTGGTATGTGCGGGTCTGGCCGGCGGCATCCTGATCAGCCTGCAGTTCTCGGCCATGGCCGAGAAAGAGGTCCGGGCCAATCTGCCGATCGAGGAGTTGCGCACCTTCGCCGAGGTTTTCAACGCCATAAAACAAGGCTATGTCGAGCCGATCGAGGACAAGAAGCTGATCACCCACGCCATCAGCGGCATGCTTTCCAACCTCGACCCGCACTCCTCCTACCTCGACGCCGACTCGTTCAAGGACCTGCAGACGAGCACTCAGGGCGAATTCGGCGGCCTGGGTATCGAAGTCGGCATGGAAGACGGCCTGGTCAAGGTCATTTCTCCGATCGAGGACACCCCGGCCTATCGTGCCGGAGTCAAGGCAGGGGATCTGATCTTCAAGCTGGACGACAAGCTGGTCAAGGGCATGACCCTGACGGATGCGGTCAAGCGCATGCGCGGCAAGCCCAAGACCCAGATCAGGCTGTCCATCATCCGCAAGGGGGAACCCAAACCAATCGAGATCACCCTGACGCGCGAAGTGATCAAGGTGCAAAGCGTCAAGTCCAAGCTGGTGGAGGACGGATACGGATATCTGCGCATCACCTCGTTCCAGGAAAATACGGCAGCCTCGGTCGTCAAGCATCTCAACGATCTTTACAAACCCGGTTCGCTCAAGGGACTCGTGCTCGACCTGCGCAACGACCCGGGCGGACTGCTCAACGCGGCCATCGGTGTATCGGCCTCGTTCCTGCCTCCCAAAACGCTGGTCACCTCGACCGACGGACGCGTGCCCGACGCAAAACACCAGTTCTATGTGCAACCGGAAGATTACCTGCGCGGCAGCCGGGATGATTTCATCAAGGGTCTCCCTCTCGAAGCGCTTAAAGTACCGATGGTGGTGCTGATCAACGGCGGCTCCGCCTCCGCTTCGGAAATCGTCGCCGGCGCCCTGCAGGATCACAAGCGCGCCGTCGTCATGGGCACGACAAGTTTCGGCAAGGGGTCGGTGCAGACGGTCATCCCGCTGCCGGGCAACACGGCGATCAAGCTGACCACGGCGCGCTATTTCACTCCCTCCGGCCGGTCCATCCAGGCCAAGGGCATCGTGCCTGACATCACCGTCGAGGAATCGGCCAACGGCACCTCGGCCATGCGCCTGCGCGAGGCCGATCTGGAGAACCATCTGGAGAACAACAAGGACGACGGCAAGGAATCGACGGTTCCGGTCAAACCGCAAAGCAAGGCACCGGCAAAACCCAAGACCAGCCCGCCCAAGGACGAAGGCGACGAAAGTCCCGAGCCGCCGACCCGCGAACTGGCGTCCAAGAGCGACTACCAGCTTAACCAGGCGATCAACCTGCTCAAGGGTCTGCAGATCATGCAGGGCAAATAGAGAAACGGCCGGGGGACCGACAATGAAACGTCCGGCAGAACCGCTCCACAAACCGGCGCCGATCCGCAAGGAGCGGACCATCCGGTTTGCGGAATTCCCTCCCGGACAGGTTCCCGAAGCCGCCGACTTTCTCGGCGGCCTGCAACATCTCGAGATCACGCCGAACATCGAGGACTTGTCGATCGACGTCGTCTACGACCTGCACGGCCATTCGCTGGAGGAGCTCGAAGCGGCGCTGGAGGATAAGGGATTTCACCTCGAGACTTCCCTGCTGAGCAAGTTGATCCGGGCTCTGATCTACTACGTGGAAGAAACGGAAATCCACAATCTCGATGCCCCGACCCGGCTGCTCAAAAAATCCCAGAACGAGGCCTACACGCAGGCTTGGGAGCGGCACCCGCACGGAGATCACGACGACACGCCGCCGGAGTGGCGGGAATACAAGTAGCCCGGTAATAAGCGAATGATGAAGCGCGAAACGTGGAAACAGGAATCGCGCTTCGCCTCCCTTTCCCCGCGATGAACGACGAACAACTGCTCCGCTACAGCCGGCACATCCTGCTCGACCCGATCGGCATCGAGGGCCAGACGCGCATCGTCAATGCCCGCGTGCTGATCATCGGTGCCGGCGGATTGGGCTCGCCGGCGGCCCTGTACCTTGCTTCTGCCGGGATCGGGAAGATCACATTGGCTGACGGCGACACCGTCGACCTGACCAATCTGCAGCGGCAGATTCTGCACACCCACGACCGCATCGGGCAACTCAAAGCCGTTTCCGGGCAAACCGCCTTGGCGCAGATCAATCCGGAGGTCATCGTCGAGCCGGTCACCGAGCGCCTGGAGGGTGAGCGGCTGGATTCACTGATCGCCGAGGCCGACGCCGTTCTCGATTGCTGCGACAACTTCGACACGCGCCACGCCGTCAACCGAGCCTGCGTCAAGCACCGTGTGCCGCTGATCTCGGGAGCAGCCGTGCGGTTCAGCGGTCAGATTTCGGTGTTTGATCCGCGGCAGGACGAATCCCCCTGCTATCACTGCCTCTTCCCTGAAGGCGAGGATGTCGAGGAAATGCGCTGTGCCGTCACGGGCGTATTTGCGCCGTTGACCGGCATCATTGGCGCCATGCAGGCGGCGGAGGCACTCAAGACCCTGAGCGGCGCGGGTGAGCCGCTGATCGGCCGTCTGCTGCTGCTGAACGGCCTGACCATGGAGTGGCGCAGCGTCCGTTTCAGCAAGGATCCGCACTGCTCCGTGTGCGGCGACGGGGTCACTGGAAGCGCGCAATAACCCGCAGATCTTCCCCGATCCGCCGGATGTCGCGGATGAGTAGCCGGCGCTGATGTTCCAGCGTGGCAAGCTCGGGGAGATCGAACATGCCACGCGCCCTGTCGCCTACCAGGCAGGGCGCCAGGTAGAGCAGCAACTCATCAACCAGCCCCTCCGACAGCAGGGCGCCATTGAGCCGGAAACCTCCCTCGACATGCAGCTCGTTGACCCCGCGCTGCCCGAGCTCCTGCATCAGCGCCGGCAAATCCACTTTGCCGACGGCGTTCGGCAGGCAGATGATCTCCGCGCCGCGCTGGCGCAGGAGTTCTGACTTCTCGGCATCTGCCGCCGCGGTAGCCAGCAGGAGAGCCCCGCCGTCCAGCACGCGCGCGAGGGGGGAGAGTTGGAGCCGGCTATCGACCACCACCTTCAACGGCTGCCGATCCGTGGCGACGCCACGTACAGTGAGCTGCGGATCGTCGTCGCGTACCGTACCGATCCCGCTCAGGATGGCGCACGCCCGCGCCCGCCAGCGATGGCCGTCCTGTCGGGCTGCCGGGCCGGTGATCCACTGGCTGACACCGTTGTTCAGCGCCGTCTTGCCGTCCAGGCTGGCCGCCAGCTTCACGCGCACCCACGGCCGACCGCGAGACATGCGCGACACAAAGCCGACGTTGAGCTCGCGCGCTTCCGCTTCGAGCAGTCCACATGACGCAACGATCCCGGCGGCGACAAGACTGGCGAGGCCGCGCCCGGCGACCTGGGGATTCGGATCCTGCATGGCCGCAACCACACGCGCCACGCCAGCATCGATCAGGGCTTCCGCGCAGGGCGGCGTGCGTCCATGATGGCTGCACGGTTCGAGCGTGACATACGCTGTCGCGCCGCGCGCGGACGGACCCGCGGCATCGAGCGCATGAACTTCGGCATGTGGCCCGCCGGCTTTTTCATGCCACCCTTCCCCGACAACGGCACCGTCCTTGACGATGACACAGCCGACGCGCGGATTGGGGGTCGTCGAATAAAGCCCACGTCGCGCGAGGCGCAAGGCTCGCGCCATGAACTGGTGATCAGCCGGGCTGAACATGGACCTGGAATCTATCGGGTGCGCCGCTGAACCGGGCGCGACACTTCCTTGACGAGATCGGAAAACTCGTCGACGTCTTCAAAGTTGCGATAGACCGAAGCGAACCGGACGTAAGCCACCTTGTCGATCTTCTTCAACTCGCGCATCACCATCTCGCCGATTTTTTCGGAAGGAATCTCGCGCTCGCCCTGAGTCAGCAGCTTTTCCTCGATGCGCATGATCGCCGCATCGACCGCCTCGACGGTCACCGGGCGTTTGCGCAGGGCCAGCCACAGGCTGGCCGAGAGCTTTTCACGGTCGAAATCGACGCGCGATCCGTTCTTCTTGACCACCTGCGGCAAACGGATTTCCGCCCGCTCATAGGTGGAAAAGCGCTTGTCGCAGGACAGGCAGCGTCGACGGCGACGCACGATATCGCCGTCTTCGTTGATGCGCGTATCTGCGACCGTCGTGTCGGACGCTCCGCAGAATGGGCATTTCATTGCAGGTCAGTCTCCGTAGACCGGGAATTTCTTGCACAGCGCGGAAACCGCGCCGCGCACGCGGGCAAGCACGGTCTCGTCGTTCGGCGCGTCGAGCACGTCGGCGATCAGGTGCGCCACTTCCTCGGCCTCGATCTCGGTAAAGCCGCGCGTGGTCATGGCCGGCGTGCCGATGCGGATGCCCGAGGTGACCATCGGCTTCTGTGGATCGTTGGGGATCGAGTTCTTATTGACGGTGATGTGCGCCTTGCCGAGCGCCGCTTCGGCTTCCTTGCCGGTGATGTTCTTGGGGCGCAGATCGACCAGGAAGACATGCGATTCGGTACGGCCGGAAACGATGCGCAGGCCGCGCTCTTCCGACAGCACGCGCGACAGCACGCGGGCGTTGGCCACCACCTGTTCCTGGTATTCACGGAACTCGGGCGTCGCCGCTTCCTTGAAGGCCACGGCCTTGGCAGCGATCACGTGCATCAGGGGACCGCCCTGCAGACCGGGGAAGATGGCCGAGTTGATGGCCTTTTCATGCTCCGCCTTCATCAGGATGACACCGCCGCGCGGGCCGCGCAGCGTCTTGTGCGTGGTCGAGGTCACGACATCGGCGAAGGGCACAGGGTTCGGGTAGCAGTCAGCGGCAATCAGACCGGCATAGTGCGCCATGTCGACCCAGAAGATGGCGCCGACTTCCTTGGCCACCTTGGCAAATCGCTCGAAATCGATGCGCAGCGAATAGGCGGAGGCGCCGGCGATGATGATCTTCGGCTTGTGCTCGCGGGCCAGCGCTTCCATCCTGTCGTAGTCGATCTCTTCCTTCTCGTTCAGTCCGTAGGAGACGACATTGAACCACTTGCCGGACATGTTGAGCGCCATGCCGTGGGTCAGGTGGCCGCCTTCGGCCAGGCTCATGCCCATGATCGTGTCGCCCGGCTTGGCAAAAGCCATGAGCACCGCCTGGTTCGCTTGCGACCCCGAGTTCGCCTGCACGTTGGCTGCCTCCGCACCGAACAATGCCTTCAGGCGATCAATGGCGATCTGCTCGGCAATGTCGACGTATTCGCAACCGCCGTAATAGCGCTTGCCCGGGTAGCCCTCGGCGTATTTGTTGGTCAATTGCGACCCCTGGGCTTCCATCACCGCCTTGCTGACGTAGTTTTCCGAAGCAATCAGTTCGATGTGCTCCTCCTGACGGCGATTCTCGTTTTCGATCGCCTTCCAGAGATCCGGATCAACTTTTGCCAGGGTGTCTTTTGCTGAAAACATCGCGCGCCTCACAAGCCATTGAAAAGTAGCGGATTGTATCACGCGATCCGAAGTCGGAAGGCCTCTTCTCCTGCGCCGCGACGCCGCAAAAAACCGGCGCTCACGTCTATATCCGAGTCACGAAGGCCACCTGGGGGATGCCCTCCAGATGCCCCGTTTCGCCCCACGATTCCAATTGCCAGCATCCACTGGCGACGGTCAGCCAGTTGACCGAGGCATTCGGGAGAGGAAAGTCGCGCGGCTGCTCGATCGGCACGCCGCGCGCCCGGCGATAGACCAGATCAAGCACCCCGCCGTGCGACACGACGGCGATGACCTGCCCGGCATGGCGCGCGGCAAGCCGCTCCAAGCACGCTTCGATACGCACCCGATGTTGCAACAGGCTCTCGCCACCCGGGAGAACGAATTCGGGGCAGCGTGCCGACAAGCCCCGAGCGATTGCTGCCTCACCCACCATAATCTCGTCGATCGTCTTTCCTTCGCAGCAACCGAAATTTCGCTCACGCAGATCGGGCTCAAGCTGAAGCGGCAAGCCCAGCGCATCAGCGAGCGGTTGCGCCGTCTGCCGGGCACGCAGCAGGTCACTGCTGAATATGGCATCCGCCCGCAGCCCCGCCAGACCCCGCGCCAGCGCGGCTGCTTGCGCCAGCCCGGTCGCGTTGAGAGGCAAGTCCCGATGCCCCTGGATGCGTCGTTCGGCATTCCAATCCGTTTCTCCGTGACGGATCACGCAAATCCTTGCAGCCTCGTTCAATCTATTATCTCTCATAAAAAATACTTTTATAACAATGGCGTATCTATCCAACCCAGGTTTCCAGACAGTCTCCACGACTGCTCAACCGGTGCAATCTATGCGATAATCGCCCCCTTGTTTGCGGGCCGGATACATCAATAAATCCCATAAGGAAAACGCGTCGCCGCTTCAAGCTCCGGGTGAGATCCACCCGCCTGCCTGCCCGAGCAAACACTCGAGATTCTGACACCAGACAAGGATTTTTCCAGTGAACGCCCTACTCAAGCTGTCACGACAGATCGATGCGCTGACAGAGCGCATCGGCAAATCAGCCATCTGGTTGGTACTGATTGTCGTGCTGGTCAGCGCCGGCAACGCCGTCATGCGCTACACGATCAACTACAGTTCGAACGCCCTGCTCGAGATCCAGTGGTACCTGTTTGGCCTGATCTTCTTCTCGTGCTCGGGATACACGCTGCTGCGCAACGAGCATGTGCGCATCGACCTGATTTCCGGTCGGTTCTCCAGGAGGAAGCAGGCCTGGATCGACATTTTCGGCATCCTCTTCTTCCTGATGCCAATGGCTATCGCCATCATGGTCCTATCCTGGCCGGTGTTCATCCACGCCCTGGAGTCGAGCGAAATGTCCAACAGTGCCGGCGGGCTCATCGTGTGGCCGGCGCGCCTGATGGTTCCCGTCGGATTCGCACTGCTCATACTGCAGGCCGTTTCGGAACTGATCAAGCGCGTCGGATTCCTCAAAGGGCTTTGCCCCGACCCGACCGAGAAGCGCACTGCCCTGACGCCCGTCGAGGAACTGGCGAACGCCATCAAGGCGCAAAAGGGAGAAGCGTGATGAGCGAATTCCTCATTGCCAACATGGCACCGATCATTTTCGCCTCGATGGTCGTGTTCCTGCTGGTCGGCTTTCCGGTTGCTTTCGCCCTGGCGGCCAATGGTGTGCTATTCGGGCTGATCGGCATCGAACTCGGACTGCTCGGCCCGCAGCTTTTCCAGGCACTGCCGGACCGCATATTCAGCGTCATGGCCAACGAAACGCTGCTCGCCGTGCCGTTTTTCACCTTCATGGGACTGGTCCTCGAACGCTCCGGCATGGCCGAGGATCTGCTCGATACGATCGGCCAGTTGTTCGGCCCGATCCGCGGCGGCCTGGCCTACGCCGTCATTTTTGTCGGGGCCCTGCTGGCCGCAACCACAGGTGTGGTCGCCGCTTCGGTCATCTCGATGGGACTTATTTCCCTGCCCATCATGTTGCGCTATGGCTACGACAAACGCCTTGCCTCCGGTGTCATCGCCGCATCCGGGACGCTGGCGCAGATCATTCCCCCATCGCTGGTGCTGATCGTCATGGCCGACCAGCTCGGAAAATCGGTCGGTGACATGTACGCCGGCGCCTTCGTTCCGGCCATCATCCTGACCCTGCTTTATGTCGGCTACGTGATCATCGTCTCGTTCGCCCGACCACACTGGGTTCCGGCCCTCCCCCTCGAGGCACGTACGCTGCGCGGCTGGAAGCTCGTGCTTCGCGTCTTCACGACCCTGCTGCCTCCATTGCTGCTGATCTTCCTGGTCCTCGGCACGATCTTCCTCGGCATCGCCACACCCACCGAGGGCGGCGCCATGGGCGCAACCGGCGCACTGGTCATGGCCATCCTGCGCAAGCGCATGACCCTGAAACTGCTCAGGCAGGCCATGGAGAGCACGGCCAAGCTGACCACCTTTGTCGTGTTCATCCTGATCGGGGCACGTGTCTTCTCGCTAACCTTCTATGGCGTCGACGGCCATCACTGGGTCGAGCATTTGCTGGTCAACCTCCCGGGAGGACAAATCGGCTTCCTGATTGCCGTCAATCTTCTCGTGTTCCTGCTGGCATTCTTTCTGGACTACTTCGAACTGGCCTTCATCATCGTGCCGCTGCTCGGCCCGGTGGCCGAGAAAATGGGCATCGACCTGATCTGGTTCGGCGTGCTCCTCGGCGTCAACATGCAGACGTCGTTCCTGCACCCGCCGTTCGGCTTCGCACTCTTTTTCCTGCGCTCGGTCGCCCCGGCCTCTGTCAAGACCAGCGACATCTACTGGGGCGCCATTCCCTTCGTAGTCATTCAGCTACTCATGGTCAGCCTGCTCATCGCCTTCCCGCAGTTGGTCACTTTCGGACTCGACAAGCCAAGCGTGGTAGACGTCAACGCGGTCGAAATCGTGCTTCCTGAAACCAACTACGACGAACCCTCCGAAGCGGAATCACCGTCAGCGGATACAGGCGATCAAGCGGAGCCTGCCAAGCAGTAGGAGTAGGCATTCAACAAAAACGGGGGCATCGCCCCCGTTTTTGTTGAAGTCGCCGCCGCTCAGCTCTTGCGGCTGTACATGAATTTGGCGTACTCGTTCTCGGCCACCCGGAACCAGAAATTCTGCTCGTCCAGAAACTTCTTGTAGTCGTCGTAAATTTTCTTGAACTCCGGATTCTTTGCCGACGTTTCCGCGTAGTACTCCATGGCCGCCTTGTAGCTCGCCTCCATGACGTCCTTCGGGAAAGGCAGCATCTTGGTGCCGGAAGCCAAGAGCTGCTTGAGGGCCAGCGGGTTCTTGGCATCGTAGCGCGCGCACATCTCGGCATCCACCTCGGCACACGCGGCCTGAATCATCGCCTGATACTCCTTCGGCAATTCGGCCCATTTTTGCAGGTTGACATAGGTCGAAATCTGCGGACCACCCTCCCACCAGGCCGGGTAGTAGTAGTACTTGGCCACCTTGTTGAAACCGAGCTTCTGATCGTCGTAAGGCCCGACCCACTCGACCGCATCGATCGTGCCCTTCTCAAGCGCCGGATAGATGTCGCTGCCGGCGATCTGTTGCGGCACCACGCCCATCTTGGCAAGCACCGCGCCGGCGAGGCCGGCGACGCGCATCTTCAAGCCCTTGAAATCGGCGACGCTCTTGATCTCCTTGCGATACCAGCCGCCCATTTGCACACCGGTGTTGCCGCTCGGGAAGGAAATGATATTCGACTTGGCGAAGAACTCGTTCATCAGTTTGAAGCCATTGCCTTGCCGATACCAGGCCTTGATCTGACGGGCGTTCATGCCGAACGGGATCGCCGTATCGATGCAATATGTCGGATCCTTGCCGAAATAGTAATAGGAGCAGGTAAAGCCGATTTCAACGGTATTGTCCTTGACCGCATCATGCACCCCCGGCCCGGGGACGATTTCGCCCGCGGCAAACAACTGGATCTGGAACTTGCCGCCGGACATCTCCGAAATGCGCTTGACCAGGTACTCGGCCGAACCGTGCAGGGTATCCAGGCTCTTCGGGAAACTCGACGCCATCCGCCACTTGATCGTCGGCGCATTCTGGGCGAGGGCCGGGGCGGCAACGGCACCCGCGGCAAGACCAACCCCCGCTTTCTTCAAAAAGGAACGTCTTTCCATGATTTATTCTCTCCGTAGGTGATGAACCGCTTGTTTGACAACCGATCAATTATAGCCAAAGGCAGACGGCCGAAAGGGTCTTTTTGCCCCGCGACACCGGCCATTCCTTGACGCCGCAACGAAACCGCCCCTAAACTCGAATCCCGTTCCAACAACGCAACATAATTTCCGGGGGGAAAACATGAACAGGTTTCACGCTGCCGCTATCGTCTTGACCATTGCCGCGCTGCCAGTGGCAAACAACGTGGCCCACGCCGCGGATTACAAACCGGAGTACCGTCTATCCACCGTCCTCGGGCCTGCCTTCACCTGGGGCAAGGCTGGCGAACGCTGGGCGGAACTGGTCAAGCAGAAGACCGACGGACGCATCAATGTCAAGCTCTATCCCGGTACCAGCCTCGTCGGCGGTGATCAGACCCGGGAGTTTTCGGCCATCCGGCAGGGCGTCATCGACCTCGCCATCGGCTCGTCGATCAACTGGTCGCCACAGGTCAAGCAACTCAACCTGTTCTCGCTGCCATTCCTGACCCCCGATGCCAAAGGCCTGGACGCGTTGATCAAGGGGGACGTTGGCAAGGATATTTTTGCCATTCTGGAAAAACAGGGGGTCGTTCCCCTGGCCTACGGAGAAAACGGCTTCCGTGAAATTTCGAATTCCAAGCATCCGATCAAGTCCCCTGCCGATCTCAAGGGCCTGAAGATCCGCATCGTCGGGTCGCCCATCTTCATCGATTCCTTTACTGCGCTGGGCGCCAATCCGACGCAGATGAGCTGGGCCGACGCCCAGCCGGCCTTGGCCACCAAGGCAGTCGACGGACAGGAGAACCCGCTGTCCGTGTTCAGTATCGCCAAGCTGCACACGCTCGGACAGAATCAACTGTCCTTGTGGGGCTACATGGCCGATCCGCTGATCTTCGTCGTCAGCAAGCAAATCTGGAATTCCTGGAGCGAGACCGACCGCAAGGCGGTGCGCGAAGCCGCCGAGCAGGCCGCCGCCGAGAACCTGGTCGCTGCGCGCAAGGGCATCAGCCCCGGTGACGATGCTTTGCTGCAGAGCATCGAGAAGAGCGGCGTAACCATCACCCGCCTGACCCCCGAACAACGAAAAGCCTTCAAGGACGCAACCCGCCCGGTCTACGACAAATGGGCGGCCACCATCGGCAAGGACCTGGTCAAGAAGGCGGAAACGGCGATCGCCAACGCCAAGTAATCTAACTCGCCCAACCAAGCCGTTCAGCGACGGCTACGCCAACCCGTAGCTGTCCAGTCTCTTTTTGAACTCATCCCGCCTCACAACAAAGCTGTTCATGGACACTCCCGGCAAAAACCCCCCGGCCAGGCTCGAACGTGCCCTCGCCGCCGGCTGCATGGCTCTGCTGTGCATCATCACGTTCTCCAACGTTCTGGTGCGCTACCTGACCAACATTTCCTTCGCCTTCACCGAGGAAATATCGGTTTTCCTGCTTCTGGGCCTGACGCTCCTCGGCTCGGTCAGTGCCTTCGCGGAAGGTCGGCACGTACGCATCACTCTGTTGGTAGACAAGTTGCCGAATGCCGGCAAGGCCATTTGTTCGTGCCTGGAGTGGGCAGCCAATGTTGCGATGTTCACCTTGCTCGCCTGGACCGGATGTCGCATGGCGATGGACGATTTCGAGTTCGAGGTCACTTCGCCCGGTCTCGGCCTGCCTCAGTGGTTGTACACCGCCTGGCTGCCGCTGCTGTCGGCCGTGATCGTCTTGCGCCTGTTCCTGTTCCTGCTGGCCCGACGGAGAAAAGCCGCATGAACATGCTGCTATTTGCCACCTTCTTCGTTCTGATGTTCTCCGGAGTACCGCTCGGCGTCGCCATGGGGTTGTCGGCCAGTGCCATCGTTTTCCTGGCAGACCTGGGCATCATGTCAGTCCCCACCAGCGTCTATACCGGCATCGCCAAATACCCGCTTCTGGCGATTCCAGTGTTTGTGCTGGCCGGAATGGTTTTCGAACGTTCCGGAGTCGCCTTGCGGTTGGTCCGCTTCGCCATTGCTATCGTTGGAGAGAGACGAGGCGGGCTGGCCGTGGCGGCCATCCTGGTGTGCATGGTGCTTGGCGGAATTTCCGGCTCCGGCCCGGCGGACGCGGCCGCTGTTGCCACGGTAATGATTCCCGGCATGGTCCGCGCCGGCTATCCGGCGGCATTTTCCGCGAGCGTGATAGCCGCCGCGGGCTCGACGGCGATCCTCATCCCGCCATCGATCGCCTTCATCCTTTACAGCGTGCTGGTCCCCGACGCATCGGTGCCGGCTCTGTTCGCGGCAGGAATGGTGCCGGGCATTCTGGCCGGGATTGCGCTGATGGCGCCGGCCATCTGGCTTTCCATGAAACACGGGTTCGGCGAGGAGAACGCCGGGACCGATATCCCCAAAGCTGGTTTCTGGCAAACGTTCAAGGAGGCCATCTGGGGATTGCTGGCCCCGGTGCTGATCCTTGGCGGAATGCGCTCCGGCGCGTTTACTCCGACCGAAGCGGCCGTCGTCGCGGTTTTCTACGGACTATTCGTTGGCCTGGTCATCTATCGCACACTCGACTCGCGCTCGATTTTCGAGGTTCTGGTCGAATCTGCGGAAGTGTCAGGCGTTATCCTGCTGATCATCGCGCTCGCCAGCGTGTTTGCGTGGGCGGGAAGCACGTTGGGCGCTTTCGAATCCCTGGGTTCGGTCTTGATCGGAATATCTGCCAACGAAACCATTGTGCTGCTGGCGGTGACACTGTTGTTGCTGATCGCCGGCATGTTCCTCGACGCAGTGTCCATCCTGTTCATCTTCGTTCCATTCTTGCTGCCGGTCATCCTGCATTTCAAATGGGATCCGGTATGGTTCGGCATCATCCTGACAATGAACATGGCCATTGGCCAATTTACGCCACCAATGGCCATCAACCTGATGGTCACCAGCCGCATCGCGGGAACCAGCATCGAGAAGACGGTTCCCTGGGTGCTGTGGATGGTCGCGGCGATGACCACAGCCCTCCTCCTGGTAACGTTCATCCCGGAACTGGCACTGGCCCTTCCGCGCTCGCTGGGCTACCTGAACTAGGTCGCCGGCCTCAACTTCCGGCGACTTTCATTTCCGACAGCAGGATCGAGCCAACTTGCCGGGAGCCGCGTACGGCCACATCATTGCCCACATCGACAATATTCAGGAACATGTCACGCAGATTGCCGGCAATGGTGATTTCCTCGACCGCGTGCTGGATCTCGCCGCCCTCCACCCAGTAACCGGCGGCACCGCGTGAGTAATCGCCGGTTACGTAATTGACGCCCTGCCCGAGCAGTTCGGTTACCAGCAGACCCCGGCCCATCTTTCTCAGCAACCCGCGAAAATCGTGGCGCCCCGGCTGGACGATCAGGTTATGGCAGCCCCCGGCGTTGCCAGTCGGATGCATGCCGAGCTTGCGCGCGGTATAGGCGCTCAGAAAGTATCCCTGCAGCACGCCGCTCTCCACCAGCTCGCGGTCGCGCGTCGCCACGCCGTCGTTGTCGAACATGCTGCTCGCCAGAGCCCCCGGCAGATGCGGACGTTCGCTGATGCGCATGTTCGCCGGAAAAATGCGTCGGCCAAGACAATCCATCAGAAAGGAAGTCTTGCGGTACAGGCTGCCGCCGCTCGCGGCGTGAGCAAAATTGCCGATCAGCGAAGCAGCAAGGGGCGCCTCGAACAACACCGAAACCTTGCAGGTTCTGATCTTGCGCGAGCCGAGACGAGACAGCGCCCGGCGCGCCGCGTAGTCGCCAATGGCTTCGGGCGAGGCAATTTGCCGCGGGTCGCGCGACGTCGAGTACCAATCGTCGCGTTGCATGTTCTCGTCCTTCCCGGCGATGACCGAGCAAGACAGATAGTGCCGCGATGTCGGATAGCCGCCCATGAAACCGAGGCTGTTGGCCGAAATGAAATGGCCTTCCTGGATCGACACCGAGGCGCCTTCGGAGTTCGTCACCTGCGGGCTGACATCGAAGGCGGCCTGCTCGCACCGCCTGGCCAGATCGGCCGCCCCATTCACCGACAACTGCCATGGGTGATACAGATCCAGATCGGCAAACCCCTGCTCGCGCGTAGCCAGCAGCTTGGCGTCCGGCAGTCCGGCACAGTCGTCTTCCGCTGTAAACCGGGCAATGTTGAGTGCGGCCTCGACCGTTTCGCGCAGCGCCGCCGCCGAGAAATCGGACGTGCTGGCATGTCCCTTGCGCTGACCGATATAGACGGTGACTCCGATTCCTTTGTCGCGGTTGTACTCAATGGTTTCCACCTCGCCGCAACGCACCGTGACGGATTGTCCGAACCCCTCCGAAACGTCGGTCTCGCAATCGCTTGCGCCAAGCTTTCGCGCATGATCAAGGACATCCTGAGCATAGTTGCGCAGCGCATCGAGGGAGTGGCTGAACTTCGCCTCAGGGGAAATCGGAACGGTTTTGCGTGACATGGATATCGGAGCCGGTTACGAAACCGCTATCATAGCAGCCTCGACCAACCACCCGCCCTCGCCCACCCGCATGAACAGTTCAGAAGAAGACAGCCTCCCTCTTTCCAAGACCCAACGCAAGCACGCGATGGAGGAATTGCAATCGCTTGGCGAGGAACTGGTGGCGCTTCCCGCCGACCGTGTGCGGAAACTGGACATCCCGGATGACCTGCGCGAGGCCGTTGCCACGGCGCAACGCATGCCGCGCCAGGATGAGGCCAAGCGCCGGCA
>DBMG01000052.1:0-6935 GCA_002304785.1 Candidatus Accumulibacter sp. UBA704
TTGTCGAAAGATACCGATTAACCCACTAAATAACAAGAGAAAAATTTCAAAACAAAGCCATTTTTTGGCGCCCAACACCATCTTTCTCCGCAGAAAGATTGCACGTCAATAGTTCTCCCGACGATAGATCAACGGCGTCTTGTAAATTCCGAAAGTGGCGTGTCCAGTAGGGTTAGCGCCACCGAACCAAGGGAGGTTCGCTGCCGTCGCTGCGGACGAGGCTCCCGACACACATGTCGATCCAGTCGCCGAACTGCCGATGTTTAAGGCCAAGTTGACGCTGCCAAAATTTCCGGCGCCCGGCTTGAGCAACCTCAGGTTGAGTTTCCCCCCGACCAGGGTCTGGGCCCCTGTCGGTGAAAGTTGAGTTTCGCAGGAGGCAAGATTCTGCGTGAAATTCGAGAGAATAATGCTCGAGACATTGAATCCGGTGCAACTGTCATCACTGTTGGCAACGTAATATCCTCCATTCGCCCAATACTGAGCCCCCAGCGGGATCGGCAAATCGAGAAACTCCGAGCCATAAGCATTGCCCAATTGCAAACGTCCTGCGCGCGCCGAAGTAGAACCATCGTTTCCGTTCGATATGGCACTGTCGATATCGTCCGCATGCACTGCGATTGTTGCCGGAACACTCGGGAACGTATTGAATACGTAAGAGATTTTTCCGACGGCGTCATTGTGGTTTACGGTTCCTACTCCGCTGGAAAACTTTATGGCAGGCAGTGCACCTGTACCGCCCGGCACTGAATCAACATAGAGCTTGCCAACAACTCCACCGGCAGACAACGATAGATCGACCGTCTTGGAGAATCCAGCTGAACTGTTGTAGTTGGTGGTGACTGAGGGTGTTGGCAGACCGTTCATGGCTGTAACCTTGACCGTGAAAGGCTGACCGGTCAACACCGGGATTTCGGAGCGCCCAGCGTAAATGAAGCCCCCGCACTGGGGCGTGACAACAACGTCGAAATGGTCGGGATAAAAGCGTCCGACGTAAGCGGTCGAAACAACATTGCCGGCCCCCAGATAGTCTCCGTCGCCCACGGTCAGCGTGGCAGAAAGAATACCCACTTCGCTCCAGTTGAGGTTGCTGGCGGTAAACGTCCCGCTATAGCCACCACTGAAAGCGAACACGCCCGAAGGGAGACTCCCGTCAGCCCCCTCGATTGACGGCAAGTACCGGCCCCACGACGCCGCAACGGTTTTCGGCGTGTTTTCCCTACCGTAGTTTGGCGCCACGCCCCCGCCCGAAGTCAGCGCTTTGACCGACGCACTGAAGGGTTTTCCCGCCTGACAGAACTTGGGGTCGGCCACACTGGGCACAGTCTGGCTGGCTGCGTTGGTCGTTCCTGTACCGTCGCAGGAGGCTGTGAACGAGAAACTGGACGGCTTGGTTACGAACGCATTGGACGCGCCCGTCAAGGAGGTTAACAGCAAGCCACCCGCGGGCTTGCTGACATATAACTTGACTTGCCCAGCATCTCCATAGTTGAAAGCAAAGGGCGCGTTGCCATTGCCGTCAAAAATCATGCTAACCGGAGAGTAGTTGTTAACACTGTTGCTGTTATTGCGCGATATGGTTGTCGAGACTCCGCCGCTAACACTCATCAGGTCGCTGGTATAACAGGTCGTCGGGTTGATGCATTCGTAACCCATGTTCACCGTCGTCGCACCAGACAAAGCCGCCTCGCACGCCTTCGTCGCACTGTTGGTCTTCACGGCACGCAGGTAATATGTATTTGAAGACGTACCGGCAACCTGTGCTGGAATCGTCATGGCAGCCCCATTGGCCGTACCGGCAAAAATGAACCCGGCCGTTTTGAAAACTGTGGAGCAACTATTGGCTGCAACGCAGCTTGCGCCATCCGGGCAGCACTTGCGAGCATTGGTGGCGGCAACCTGTTCTCCGAAGAGGGTCACTGACACCGACGCACCATCGGCAGCGGCGGGGTATGCCAGCGTCGAGGTGGCGACGCCTGCGGAATTGAAGGCGACCGTGCTGGTGCCCAAAGATCCAGCGCTGGTCGCCAACGTTGCCGTCTTTCCGTTGACCGCCGTGTACGCGGAGGTACAGGGGCTGCTGCCATTCGCGCAGGCCGTCACGATTACGCTAGTCGGCAGGCAGGAGATACCGTTTGTTGGCAGGGATAGTTCATAGTGATCGGGTCCGCCCGCTGCCGCTATGACAATATCCCCCGTAATGCCGGTGGAGGCGGAGATATTGTCTTTCAGGGTTACGTTCGTCGTGCCGGGACTCGTGGCCGTGTAGTAGAAGGTGAAGGTTGTTGATTTGTTGCCGTTGTTGCCCGGTGTGAAAGACGAGGAAGTCACTCCCGCCGTCGTAATCACTGCATTGCAGTTCCAGTCGGAGTTGGACGCTGAACAGCTTGCGTAAGTCAGAAGCGAAGGTGCGTTGTCTTGCACGGTGATCGTTTCATCTTTGCACCCTCCATAACTGATGGGGATACCCACCGTGACAACCGCGCCAACAGCGACCGTGGAAGGCGACGCGGTGGGCGCGCCAAGCGTCACCGAACAGGCGGCGTGTGCAAACACCGGCATAGCGCATAGCAGCGGGACAACAAATGAGGCCCGCCCACCTCCAAGGAATTTCAGAACGTTCGATAGAATCGACATCACACTCGCCCCGCTCATGGACACTCATACCCCGGTGCCGAACCGTCCGTCGCGCGGCATCTGCTGACCGTCGCGGCAACCTCGCGCTCGACGAATGCGGGAGTCGCCACCACCCCGGAACTGGCCGTCGCCACCAGACGATAAACGCGGATTCTCCGGCTCTGCCCGGCCTCGAAATAATCGCTCGATTCGCATCGCACCGTCACATTGAATCCTTCGATCGACAAAGCACCGGCCGCACATCCCGGCATGTTGGGCCATGCGGGGTTACCCGGTGCCACGGCGCTCGCATTCAACGGGTCGAGCACCTGGTACAACCCCCATTCGACTCCCGCGCGGGCCGCCTGGTAAGCCCGGGCGCCTTGCACGTCCTGCGTCGACGTCGCACTCTGCGTCGTCGATATGTTGACCAGGAACGCCGCCAGCGACGCCAGGATTACCAGCAGGAAAATGGCGCTGGGCAGGGCGAATCCGCTCGCGGGCAGGCACGGCCTTCTCATGGCACGTTATCCACGTTGACCTGGTACTGCAGCGTCACTGTCTCGCCGCCCTGCGAAAAGGAAAGAGACATCGACACCAGACCGTTATGCTGCAACGGGCCGGGACCATAAGCGAAGCTGCAGCCGGACAGATGCGTGGCCAGTGCCGCTCGGGTAACCCCGGCAAGCGCGTCGAGCGTTGCCAGCGAAACCGGCTGGGCGGACTGGAAGGCATAACCGGAATAGCGCCAGAGCGTTCCCGCATCGCAGGCATAGCTGACCGGCGTGCCGACGATCTGGAAACGGCTACCCGGCGACGGGAATTGCAGCGGCGTACCCGTGGCTGTAAACGCTATCTTGCTCAGGTTGTTTCCGGCAGTCGCGGTGCGACGCACCGCCGAGCTCGCCTCATAGACGTCCGCCCCTGCAATTCCGAGGTTGTAGATGACGAGGCTGCTGCCCGGCGGCACGGTCACTGCCGGCCCGAGCACATCGAAGCTGTTGTCCGCCCCGTTCGTAAAACTGAGCGGGTCGTCCGACGACGCCGTACCCACCTCGGCGCGGTAGCGTCCGGCCGCAACGATCGGCACGAATTCCAGGAATTGCGGAGCACCATTGACCCGCACGCTGTTCGGCAACGCCCCTTGCAGATCGCGCGCAATGCGCCGCGCCGCCGTATCGGCGATGTCGGACAACATCGCCCGCCGCGCCGTATCGACATAGGCATCGATCGGATTGCGGATGAACACCGCGACCATGGACGTGATGATCCCGGTAATAGCGATCACCACGATCGCCTCGACCAGCGTAAAGCCCTTTTCGGGAAAACCGCGGCCCATGCGCCTAGCCCGCCGCGTTCGGCGCATAGCGCGTCCGGTAACCGACCAGCGTCACCGTTTCGCCCCCGCCATTGACCGTCACGGCAATGCGCAGCACGGCATCGGCCGGAAAGCCGGCGAACGGTGCCGCGCCACCGGCCCGCGTGATCAGCACGGTGGCGTTGTAGCCGGCCAACGCCGCCGAAGCATTGCCGAGGATATCGGTGGCCGGCGCCGTGTAGCCCGCATAGTCGACCACATTGTCGAATGGAGTAACGTTGCTGCCGCGCGACTCCCCCGGCGTCGCCGCCAAGGCCGCCTGGCTGCTCGTCGCACACCCCGCCGCGCTGGCTGCCGTGGTCACATTCTCATCTTGCGGATCGCACCATGTAAATGGCTGCTGCTCGATTTCCAGCAGCAGCGACTCGGCAATGGCCAGCGCCTGTTTGCGCGCCATCGGATCCGCGCTATGCCGCACGACCGTATCGTAGGTCACCAGGATTCCCGCCACGCCGACGCTGACGATCACGATGAACACGATCAGCTCGACCAGGGTCAAGCCCGATTGGCGTGGTCTAGTTTTCTTGCACATATCCGGTCGCCGCCACCACCGTGATGGATCGTCCCGGCAGATTGGCCACGCTGATGCTCTGCCCGAGCGACGCCTCACCTGAGGGTCTGAAACTGAAACTGGTGGGCGCCGCCGCAAACCCCACGCCCGCCGGCGCTGTCAGCGCATAGGGCGCCGCGCCATTCGGCCCGGCCAGCGGCGTATCGCACGCCCCGCCGAAATTGGCGGCGATCGTCAGCGTTACCGACGAGTCGGCGCCAAACGCCACACACACCATCCGCCGCTGCGCCACGGCCGACTTCTGGGCGTAGCGCAGGATCGACAGGGTGCCATCGAAGAATCCGCGTGCATCGAAGTCGGCCTTGTTGGCGAAGCGAGGCATAGCTGTAATCGCCAGAATGCCGACCACAGCTATGGCCACGACGAGCTCGACTAAAGTGAAACCGGCCGAACTCGTCCTCCCAACAGATTTAGACACCGTATCCCCAAAGAACCCATGGATAGACGATCTCAAGTGCTCCCATTAGGAGACTAACATCCCGTCACAACCCGCGAATACGTCGGATTCGCGCCGGCAGACGCAGCCGCTGCATACGTCAAAGTGCAGTTCGCTTTTAGCGTCCAAACCCCAGCGGCAAAAGTTGCACCGCCTGAATCCTGCAACAGAAGGTTAATCGACGCGGCATCCGGATACCCATATACGAAACTAATCGACTGACCGTTGATGGTTAAGGATCCTCCAGTTGCAGAACTCATATCAATTGTGCCGCTGGCAGAAGCTTTCCCGTAGGCCATCGCGGCAGCAGAAGCAGCCGAGCCTTGGACGCCATCCAAGACCGCTTTCCGCGCATCGGAACTAAAATCGATGAATTTGGGCAAAGCAACCGCCGACAAAATTCCAAGAATCGTTATGACAACGATCAGTTCAATCAGGGTAAAACCACGCTGCACTTGTTTCATGCCTTCTTCTCCTCTTAAAAGAAATCAACAACCCGAAATTGTCAAACCGCTGATCGTCGCCGCCACGTTGGCCGCTGTCGATTGCGCATAGGTGAAATTGCAATTGGCCGCGTCCGGCGCGCCGAGGACGCCGAACGTTGCCACCCCGCCGCCGGCGGCGTAAGTGTAGCCTTCAGCCTCCAGTTGCGACTGCGTGGGATTGAAAATCCCGGTTAAGCCGGCCGCCGAGAGAATGCCGGGATTGCCGCCAAATCCGGTCACCGCTGGATAACCGAAGACCATGTGGATCAAGCCGCTTTCGGTGCACACCGTGCCGGTGGCGCCCGCGCTATTCGTCGCCACGCCGCCTCCGCCCGGACAAGCCACGGCATCGGCAATACCGCCGCGCGACAGGGTCGTGGCATGCACCAGGGTCGACGCCGCCATCACACTGCCTCGCGCCGCCTGCAGCTTGGCGATGCGCGCATCGCGCTGCAGGTTGGTAAAGCGCGGCAAGGCCACGGCGGCAAGAATCCCCAGGATGATCACGACCACGATCAACTCGATGAGGGTAAAGCCGGCCTGGCGCCTGAAAATGGTTTTGCTGTTCATTCCTGACATAACGGTATCCTCAGATTATTCTTCAGTCCCAATCGCTCAATTCGTTGTTTCACCGATCCGCGCCAACCCGACGCCGGCCAGACTGGCTTTCACCCCGCCCGCCTCGACTCCCCGCACCAGGCGGAACCGCGCTTCCCGTCCCGACCGGTAGCGGTAGACCAACTCCTCCCGCTTGCGGTCGAAATACCAGACCCCTCCGGCCTCCGGCGTCGCCTCGAGTTCACCGAGGTAATTCCCCGGCTTCCGCTCGATCCAGAGCAGCGGATTGCGCGACACCGGCAACGCTCCTCCCACCGACTGATGGTGCGCGAGGCGATCCATCAACTCGACGCGCAATGCCGCCACCTCCGACTGCACGGCGGCTTCCTCGAATTCTTCCCGCACCCGATCCAGCGCATTCATCAGCAAGAACGCCAGGACGCCGATGATCGCCACCAGAACCGGGAACTCGTACCGTCTCCCCTCGCGCCGATCCATGGCTGGTGCCCGTCAACGCTTCAACGCCACCTTGCCGAGATCCCACATCGGCAGGAAGATGCCCAGTGCCAGGATCAGCACCATGATGCCGAGCAGCACGATGAGGATCGGCTCGATCTGCTGACCCAGCGTTTTCAATTCGTATTCGACCTCCTGCCGGTACATGTCACCGATCTCGTTCATCATGTCGTCGACCGCGCCGGACTCTTCGCCGACAGCCACCATCTGCAACACCACCGGCGTGAAAATGCCCGCGCTGATCGCCGCGCGCAGCAGGCTTTCCCCACGTTCCACGTTCTCCCGCATCCCTTCGACGCAGCGCTGAACATAGCTGTTGTCGACGGTATGCGCCGAGTTCGACAGCGCCTGCATGACCGGCACACCGCTGCGCAT
>DBMG01000052.1:7087-7569 GCA_002304785.1 Candidatus Accumulibacter sp. UBA704
AATCCCGCAAACACCTTGGCGAAGGCGGGGATGACGAAGATATTGACGACGACGATAGCCACGACCATGGCCAGCACGACGAACATCGGATAGCGCAACGCCGACTTCACCTGCTCGCGCATGTAGCGCTCGAACTCGAGGTGCTCGAACAGGCGGTAGAAGATTTCCTCGAGCAGGCCGGTAGCCTCGCCGACGCGCACCATGGACAGGTAGAACGGCGAAAACACGCGTGGATGGCGCGCCAGCGCCTGGGACAATTCCCGTCCCGATTCCAGGCTTTCGCGCACTTCGCCGATGACGCGCTTCATCTCCGGATTGATCGCCGCGTCCTGCAGGCCCGACAGCGCACGCATGATCGGCACGCCAGCCTTGAGCAAGGTATGGATCTGGCGGCTGAACAGCAGCAGATCGATGTGCCCGACCTTCTGGCGAAACACTGGCGCGTTCCAGCCGGGGGACGTCTTCGCCGCGCGCGATTTCGT
>DBMG01000052.1:7637-8481 GCA_002304785.1 Candidatus Accumulibacter sp. UBA704
AACTGATTGCTGATGCGCATGGCTTCGTCGATCGTCGTCCGACCCTTCACGACCAGGCGAACCGCGTCGCGGCGGAGGGTTTCGCCGGCCATCTGCTTGCGCGCGGCCTGCACGAAGACGCCGCTGTCGTCGCTATTGATGGCTTCGACGATCTCGTTGGTCATTTCGAGCATTTCGAAGACGCCGGTGCGCCCCTGGTAGCCGGTTCCGCCGCAGTGGGCGCAACCGCGCCCTTTCAGGTAGCGACGCTGGTCGACGGTGTCGCCGAGTTCGTAACGCAGCCATTCGTGCTCGTGCGGCGCGGGAACATGCGGTTCGGCGCAGTTGCCGCAGATCACGCGCACCAGGCGCTGGGCGAGCACCAGCTGCAGCGACAAAGCCACCATGTAGCGCGGCACTCCCATGTCGAGCAGGCGGATCGGTGTTGAAATCACGTCATTGGTGTGCAGCGTCGACAGCACCATGTGCCCGGTAATGGCCGCGCGCATGCCGATTTCGGCGGTAGTCTGGTCGCGCATTTCGCCGACCAGCACGATGTCCGGGTCCTGCCGCAATGCGGAGCGCAGCACGCGCTCGAAGGTCAGGTCGATCTTGTCATGCACCTGCACCTGATTGATGCCGGGCAGGCGATATTCGACCGGATCCTCGACGGTGATGACCTTTTTCTCGGTGGTATTGAGTTCGGTTAGCGCGGCATAGAGTGTCGTGGTCTTGCCGCTGCCGGTCGGCCCTGTAACCAGCACCATGCCGCTCGGACGGCGCACGGCCTGGCGCAGTCGCTCCAGGATACGCGGCGGCATGTTCAGGCGGTCGAGGCCGAGCAGTCCGGTGTTCTGGTTGAGCA
>DBMG01000141.1 GCA_002304785.1 Candidatus Accumulibacter sp. UBA704
GGCACGCGGAACGGCGAGCAGCTCACGTAGTCGAGACCAACGCGATGGAAGAAGTCGATCGAGGCCGGATCGCCACCGTGTTCGCCACAGACACCGAGCTTGATCTTCGCACGCGCCGAACGGCCCTTCTCGACTGCGACCTTGACCAACTGACCGACGCCCTGCTGATCGATCGACTGGAACGGATCCTGTTCATAGATGCCAGCCTGCAGGTAGTGCGGCAGGAACTTGCCGATGTCGTCACGCGAGAAACCAAGCGTCATCTGAGTCAAGTCGTTGGTACCGAACGAGAAGAACTCGGCCTGCGCACCGATGGTATCCGCCATCAGCGCGCCACGCGGCGTTTCGATCATGGTGCCGACCATAAACTCGATGGTGGCGTTGCGCTCGGCGAAGACGGCTTCGGCCGTGGCGCGGATTACCTTGGCCTGCGAGATGAATTCACGCTCGCCGCCAACCAGCGGAACCATGATTTCAACCTTCGGCGAGACTCCCTGAGCCTTGACATTGAGCGCCGCTTCGATGATGGCGCGCGACTGCATCTCGGTGATTTCCGGATAGGTGATGCCGAGGCGGCAGCCGCGGTGGCCCATCATCGGATTGGCTTCATGCAGGTCGTCAACGCGATGCTTGATTTCCTCGTACGCCACGCCCATCTCAGCGGCCATTTCACGCTGGTTCGCTTCGTCGTGCGGCAGGAACTCGTGCAGCGGCGGGTCGAGCAGGCGGATGGTCACCGGCAGGCCGTCCATCGCCGTGAAGATGCCTTCGAAGTCGCCACGCTGCATCGGCAGCAGTTTGGCCAGCGCATGGCGGCGGCCCGCTTCATCCTTGGCCAGGATCATTTCACGCACGGCCTTGATGCGGTCGCCTTCGAAGAACATGTGCTCGGTACGGCACAGGCCGATGCCCACGGCGCCGAAATTGCGGGCCACGCGCGCATCGGTCGGCGTATCCGCGTTGGCGCGGACAGCCAGCGTCTTGTAGCGCTCAGCGAGATCCATCAGCTTGCCAAAGTCTCCGGACATGTCCGGGTCCATGGTCGAAACTTTGCCTTCGTACACTTGGCCGGTCGACCCGTCGAGGGAGATCCAGTCGCCTTCGTTGAAGACTTTGCCATCGACCGTCATGGTGCGAGCGCGCGGATCGACGCGAATGGCGCCGGCGCCCGAAACGCAGCACTTACCCATGCCGCGCGCCACTACGGCGGCGTGCGAGGTCATGCCGCCGCGAGCGGTCAGGATGCCCTTGGCGACAGCCATGCCGCGCAGGTCTTCCGGAGAGGTTTCCTGACGGACGAGGATGACGTCCTTGCCCTTCGCGACCCACTCCTCGGCTTCATCGGCGAAGAACACGATCTGGCCGGTCGAGGCGCCGGGAGATGCCGGCAGTCCGTTGGCGATGGCGCGGGCGCTCTTCAGCGCGGCGCGATCGAACACCGGGTGCAGCAGTTCGTTCAGACGGTCCGGGGAGACACGCAACAGGGCAGTCTTCTCGTCGATCATCCCTTGCGCCAGCATTTCCATGGAGGTGCGGACCAGCGCGGCGCCGGTGCGCTTCGCCGAACGCGTCTGCAGCATCCACAGCTTGCCTTCCTGGATGGTGAACTCGATGTCCTGCATGTCCTTGTAATGGTTTTCCAGCGCGGTTTCCGTCTTCAGCAGCTGCTGGTAGATCTCCGGCATCAGTTCTTCCATGGACGGGAATTTGGTGCGGCGATCGTCCTCGCTGACCTGGGCCAGTTCCGCCCAGCGGCGCGAACCTTCGAGCGTGATCTGCTGCGGCGTGCGGATGCCGGCAACCACGTCTTCGCCCTGGGCGTTGACTAGGAACTCACCGTTGAAGATGTCTTCGCCGGAGGCGGCGTCACGGGTGAAGGCCACGCCGGTACCGCTGCTGTCACCCAGGTTGCCGAACACCATCGACTGGACGTTGACGGCCGTACCCCAGGAATCTGGAATGTCGTGCATCTTGCGGTAGAGCTTGGCGCGATCGTTGTTCCAGCTCTCGAACACGGCCATGATGGAGCCCCACAGCTGCTCCCACGGATCGTTCGGGAACTCGCGGCCGAGGCGGGTACGGATCAGTGCCTTGAACTCGGCAACCATGTGCTTGAGGTCGTCCACGGACAGTTGCGTGTCAAGTTCCACGCCTTTCTTTTCCTTGATCTCGTCGATGATCACTTCGAACGGATCGTGGTCTTCCTTGGACTCGGGCTTCAGGCCCATGACCACGTCGCCGTACATCTGGATGAAGCGGCGGTAGGAGTCCCAGGCAAAACGCTCGTTGCCCGACTTGGCAGCCAGGCCCTTGACGGCTTCCTCATTGAGACCGAGGTTGAGGATGGTGTCCATCATGCCGGGCATGGATGCGCGCGAACCGGAACGTACGGAAACCAGCAAGGGATCGGCGGCGTCGCCGAACTTCTTGCCCATCTCGTTCTCGATGAACTTGACGCCCTGCAGCACATCGGCCTCGATTTGCTTGCGCACGGCATCTGCGCCCTGTTCGGTATAGATGGTGCAGACTTCGGCACTGATGGTCAGGCCGGGGGGAACGGAAATGCCCAGACGGCACATCTCGGCGAGGTTGGCCCCCTTGCCGCCCAGGATATTCTTCATATCCGCGGCGCCATCGGTCCTCGAGGGACCGAACACATAAACGAACTTATTCGACATATCTACCCCAATCAACGGACTAAAAACAAAAAACGGCTCGTACAGGCAATTTGTTCTTGCTGATTCCTTGCTTGCCTGCCGCGCCAACACTTTCTATTTCTTTTGAACCGGTAAGTATAGCAGATTGCCGAGCGTTTTTCCGCCGGAATCGACCGCTATCTTAATGATTTTACTGGTAATTGGATAAATGGCCTGACCAATTCTAAAAACTGGTCAGCCATCATCTCGTTCAATCAGAGCAATCGCATCGGTCGAGATACCTTCTTCCCGGCCCACGAACCCCAATTTCTCCGCCGTCTTGGCCTTGACGTTGACACACTCGGGAAGAATTCCCAGGTCTTGCGCGATGGTGTCCACCATGCGCGGAATATGCGGCGCCATTTTCGGGCGCTGCGCGCTGATCGTCGAATCGACATTGACGATGCGCCAACCGGCCTGCACCAGGCGATCGCGCACGATCCGCAACAACTCCCTGCTGTCGGCACCGCGGTAGCGCTCGTCGGTATCCGGAAACAGCCGGCCGATGTCACCCATTCCGGCCGCGCCCAGCAAAGCATCGATGATGGCGTGCAGCAGCACATCCGCATCCGAATGCCCGAGCAAGCCCAGTTCATGGGGAATCTCCACTCCACCAATAATCAGCCTGCGTCCGGGAACCAGCGCATGGATGTCGCAGCCCTGTCCAACTCGTATCATGGTTTTCTTCCCTGCAATACCAGTTCGGCCAGACGCAGATCGGCGGGAAACGTCACCTTGAAATTGGTGGCATCCGCCTTGACCAGCCGTGGCTGATATCCAACCGCCTCGATCGCGCTCGCCTCGTCGGTAACGTTGAAATTCCCCGCAAGGGATTTGCGCAGCAAGCCGTAGCGGAACATCTGCGGCGTCTGCGCCTGCCACAACCCCTCACGCGATTCCGTGGCCACAACCCGGCCAGCAGCATCGGCGCGCTTCAGCGTGTCGGCAACCGGCACGGCGAGCAGGCCGCCCACCGGATCGTCCTGCAATTCCTCGCAAAGAGCATGCAACATGGCTTGAGAAAGGCATGGACGCGCGGCATCGTGCACCAGCATCCAGTCCTCATCCGACACGATGTCGGCGACGGCGTGCAAACCATTGGCAACGCTTTGCGCGCGTGTTGCGCCGCCGCAAAAGAGGACGCCAAGTTTCGGCCCTAACTCTGCCCAGTCATACCCATTCCACCATTCATCGCCCGGCGACAGGATGACCCACACCCTGTCGATGTGGTTGCAGAGACACAGGGCCGCCAGCGAGTGATGAATCATCGGCCGGCCGGCCAGGTCCAGATACTGCTTCGGGACCTCCGATCCGAAGCGGGCACCGTTTCCGGCGGCGGGGACAAGGGCGTAATAACGGGACATCCGGCGATTCTAGCCGAAACGGCCCGGTTCAGCCTTGGCTTGCGACTACCGGTTCGCTCTCATATAGTGAATTGAAAGGAGTCCCGCCATGAGCATCAATCTCCGCCCCGCAGCCGTCGCGGGCATGTTCTATCCGGATTCGCCGAGCGAACTCGGCCGCGATGTTTCCGCCATGCTCGTCGAAATTCCGGGCTGGATCGATACTGCGCCCAAAGCGATCATCGCGCCGCACGCCGGTTACATCTATTCCGGTCCGATTGCCGCCCGCGCTTTCGCCACATTGGCCGGCCTGCGCAACACGATCCACCGCGTCGTGCTGCTCGGCCCGACGCACCGCGTGGCGGTGCGCGGATTGGCCTTGCCCACCAGCGACGCCTTCGCCACACCACTCGGCACGGTTCCCGTCGACCGGAAGGCAGCCGATTCGATCAGCGATATGCCGCAGGTTGTGGTCAGCGACCCGGCCCACGCCCAGGAACATTCGCTGGAAGTGGAAATTCCCTTCCTGCAGGTGGTGCTCGGGGATTTTTCCCTGGTTCCACTGGCGGTCGGGGACACATCGCCGGAAGCCGTCGCGGAAGTACTCGAATGCCTGTGGGGCGACGACGAAACCTTGATTGTCGTCAGTTCGGACCTTTCCCACTACCTCCCCTACGAGGACGCGCGGCAGATCGACGCAAAAACGGCCCGCCAAATTCTTGCACTCAACCCGACAATCAACCACTATCAAGCGTGCGGCGCCACGCCGGTCAATGGTTTACTGCTGGCGGCCCGTCAGCGCGGATTGCTGTCGCGCCAGCTCGATCTGCGCAATTCCGGCGACACGGCGGGCGATCGATCACGCGTGGTCGGATACGGAGCATTCGCATTTTTTGAAGCCAGCCAGGGAGCCCACCACCATGTCCATTGATCCGCTCGGCCATGCCTTGCTGACGATTGCCCGCAATGCCATTGAAAAGGAATTCGGCATGAAGGCCCGTACGGTCACGCCGCATCCGGACCTGGCGAAGCTCGCCGCCACCTTTGTCACCCTGACTCAGAAAGGCCAGTTACGAGGCTGCATCGGCAGCCTCGAAGCGCACCGGCCGCTGGCCACCGATGTTGCCGAGAATGCCCTTGCCGCCGCATTCGGCGATCCCCGTTTTCCCCCGTTGAGGCGCACCGAACTGGAACAGACACGAGTCGAAGTCTCGTTGCTCGACACGCCGGAGCCGATGCGTTTTTCCGACGAGGCAGATGCCCTCGGCCAACTCTGCCCGGGTGTCGACGGGCTTATCCTGAACTGCGGCCACCACCGCGCCACCTTCCTGCCGCAAGTCTGGGAATCCCTGGCGACCCCCCGGCTCTTCCTGGAGCACCTCAAGCTCAAGGCCGGCCTGCCTGCCGACTTCTGGAGTCCCGGGCTGACGCTCGCGCGCTATGGCGTGCAAAAATGGAAGGAAGCATGAACACGAAAACGCCTGAATCGACCCATCCGGCGCGCTGGTGGCATACACTTCCCGTCGAGGAAGGCAAGTTGCCACGCATCCAGTGCGACCTTTGCCCGCGCGACTGCAAGCTGCATGACGGGCAGCGTGGCGCGTGCTTCGTGCGCCAGAATATCGGCGAGAGGATGGTACTGACCACCTACGGCCGATCCTCCGGATTCTGCATCGACCCGATCGAGAAGAAACCGCTCAACCACTTCTATCCCGGCTCGTCGATTTTGTCGTTCGGCACCGCCGGCTGCAATCTCGCCTGCAAGTTCTGCCAGAACTGGGACATTTCCAAGTCCAAGGACATGGATCGGCTGATGGACTCCGCCAGTCCGGAAGGCATCGCCGCCGCTGCGCTGGCCTATGGCGCACAGTCCGTGGCGTTCACCTACAACGACCCAGTGGTCTTTGCCGAATACGCGATCGACACCGCCGAAGCCTGCCACCAGAGAGGGGTCAAGACAGTCGCCGTAACGGCCGGCTACATCTATCCCGAACCGGCGAAGGAATTCTATGCCGTGATGGACGCCGCCAACGTCGACCTCAAGGCCTTTACCGACGAGTTCTACGTCAAGCTGTGTGGCGGACATCTGCAACCGGTGCTCGACACGCTGGTGTACATTCACCATGAAACCGACTGCTGGCTGGAAATCACCACGCTGCTGATCCCGGGACACAACGATTCGCCAGCCGAGATCAAGGCGCTGTCCGAATGGGTGGAGCGCGAACTGGGATCCGACGTACCGCTGCACTTCTCCGCCTTTCACCCTGACTGGAAGATGGACGATCTGCCGCCAACGCCTCCGTCGACGCTGACCGTCGCGCGCAACATCGCCATGAACGCCGGGTTGCATTATGTCTATACCGGCAACGTCCACGACACGGAAGGGGACACGACGTTCTGCCCCGAGTGTCATGCCGCGCTGATCGTGCGCGACTGGTACGCGATCCGCCACTACGACCTCCCCGACGACGGCTGCTGCCCGCACTGCCACACCCGTATCCCGGGGCACTACGGAAGATTCGGCAAGCCTTTTGGGTCCCACCGCATCCCGGTCAGGCTCGCGCGAAGATAGCACCATGATCGACTTCACCCCCGACGGTTTCGGCATCCCGGTTTCGATCCCGTCCGAGCACGGACTGCTGTACGGTGAACTCGCCCTGCTTCCCGACTCGCCGGGGATCATCGTGCTGGCACACGCCGCCATGGCGCTAGACCACAAGGACAAACTGCTGGCCGGACAATTCCGGCGCGCCGGCCTGTCAACTTTGAGCGTCGACCTACTGGCGCATCAGGAAGAACAGTTTCCCGACGTACATAACAATGTTCCGTTACTGGCCAAGCGACTGATCGATTTCCTCGGCATGCTCAAGAACCGCGTAGCCATGGGTGAACTGAGGGAACAACCAGTCGGCCTGTTCGCCACCAACGCCACCTCGCCCGTAGTCATTCGCGTTGCCGCCCTGCGCGACCACGACATTGCCGCGATCGTCTGCCGCGGCGGCCTGATCGACCTCGCCGGAGTGCTTTACCTGCGCTCGCTCGAATCACCGCTGCTCCTGCTGGCCGAAGAAACCGCCACCCAGCACATCGCCAGCAACCGCCGCGCGCTGCAGGAAGTCTCCTGCCGAAAGGAACTCAAGGTAATTCCGGAAATCGGCGTCGACTACGCGGTATCGGCGGGGCTCGTGATATGTCTGCACGAAGCGACGCGATGGTTTAACGAGAACTTCGGCAATACCGTCGGGTGAACGATGAAGCCACTGTTCTTCATGCTTTGCGCAACGAAAGGGACTCTCGCTTGTTATCCTCGGCTCACCCCGACACCGGCCAGCCTCCCCCGAGAAACCCAGTAGTCCTGTTCCGGCCCGCGAGACCAAGGGGGAAGACTATAATTACCGGCTTTCCGCCACCCCCGCCCTGCAAGCCGTGTCAAGACGAACCGAAGTCATCAATGCGCACCCCCCCGACCAAGCGCACGCCGCACTCCCCATGAAAGTCCCGAAGGTAGTAAGCGGTGAGCGCAACGTCTTGCCGGCTTTCTGTGGCTCTGCAGACGCTCTGACGCTGGCAACGCTGGCAACTGAACGCAACGGCCTGATCGCCGTATTCACCGCCAGTGCCAACGACGCCCAACGCCTGCTGGACGAAATCCCGTGGTTTGCTCCTGAACTGAAGGTCCGCCTGCTTCCCGACTGGGAGACGCTGCCTTACGACAGTTTTTCGCCACACCATGACCTCGTGTCGGAACGGCTGGCCACGCTCTACGGCGTCATGCGCGGCGAGTGCGACGTGCTACTGGTGCCGGCGTCGACCGCTGCCTACCGTTTTGCTCCTCCGTCGTACCTTGCGGCTTACACCTTCTTCCTGAAAAAAGGGGAAACGCTCGACACCGACACGTTCCGCGGCCAGCTCACCCTGGCCGGTTACACGCATGTTTCCAACGTGGTATCGCCTGGCGAGTATTCGATACGCGGCGGACTGATAGACCTGTTCCCGATGGGATCACCGCTGCCCTACCGCATTGATCTGTTCGACGACGAGATCGAGAGCATCAAGACTTTCGACGTCGACACCCAGCGCACACTCTACCCGGTCGCGGAAGTACGCTTGTTGCCGGCCCGCGAATTCCCGCTCGACGACAAGGGGCGCGCGCGTTTCCGGCAACGCTTCCGCGAGGTGTTCGAAGGCGATCCCGCCAAGTCCGGAATATACAAGGATGTCTCCAGCGGCATCCCTTCGGCCGGCATTGAATACTGGCTGCCTTTGTTCTTCGACGAAACGGCAACGCTGTTCGATTATCTGCCGAAAGACGCCACGCTCTGCCTGCACAACGATGTACCCGCGGCATTGCGCGAATTCTGGCGCGACGCGCAATCGCGCTTCGAGATGCTTTGCGGCGAAAAGAGCCGACCGCTCCTGGCACCAAACGAGCTGTTCCTGAACGAAGAAGCTTTCTTCATCGCTGCCAAACCCTATACGCGCCTGTTGCTCGCCAAAGGCAGCGACGGGATGACGGCGGTCGTGCCGCCCGTCGCCGTCGACCGCCGCACCGACGATCCGCTGGCCAAGTTGAAAACCTTCATCAGCGGCTTTCCCGGCCGAGTGCTGCTGCTCGCCGAAAGCGCCGGCCGCCGCGAAACGCTGTCTGGCCTGTTTGTCGAATACGGATTGAAGCCCGACGCCAGCGTCGATCTCGCGGGCTTCCTGGCGGGCGACAGCAAGCTTGCACTCGGCATCGCACCGCTGCACGAAGGATTCCTGCTCGACGGGCTAGCTTTCATCACCGAAGCCGAACTCTACGCCGGCAGTCCAACTCGCCGTACGCGCCACGCCGCGCAGCGGAAGGCATCGCTCGACAACTGGCTGCGCGACTTGACCGAACTCAAGGTCGGCGACCCGGTCGTCCACGAGCAGCACGGCATTGCCCGCTACCAGGGGTTGATCCACATGGATCTCGGCGAAGGCGACATGGAGTTCCTCGAACTGCATTACGCCAACGACGCCAAGCTCTACGTGCCGGTGTCACAACTACACGTCATCTCGCGATATTCGGGGGCCGATCCGGACGCCGCGCCGCTACACACGCTCGGCTCGCAGCAATGGGAAAAAGCCAAGCGCAAGGCCGCGCTACAGGCGCGCGACACCGCCGCCGAACTGCTGGCGCTCTACGCCCGCCGCGC
Source organism: Candidatus Accumulibacter sp. UBA704 (assembly GCA_002304785.1). Taxonomy (GTDB): domain Bacteria; phylum Pseudomonadota; class Gammaproteobacteria; order Burkholderiales; family Rhodocyclaceae; genus Propionivibrio. The sequence goes on from DBMG01000141.1 coordinate 9,220, forward strand.
CGCCCGCCAGGGCCACGCCTTCGAGTTCACCGCACACGACTACGAGGCCTTCGCCGACGGCTTCGGTTTCGAGGAAACCCCCGACCAGGCCGCCGCCATCGATGCGGTGATCGAAGATATGAAGTCCGGCAAGCCGATGGACCGCCTGGTCTGCGGCGACGTCGGTTTCGGCAAGACCGAGGTTGCACTGCGCGCCGCCTTCTGCGCAGTGGCGGGCGGCAAGCAGGTGGCCGTTCTCTGCCCGACCACCCTGCTCTGCGAACAGCATTTCCAGACGTTCAGTGACCGTTTTGCCGACTGGCCGGTAAAGATCGCCGAACTATCGCGCTTCAAGACGGCCAAGGAATCGACGCAGGCGCTGAAGGAACTGGCCGAGGGCAAGATCGACATCGTCATCGGAACGCACAAGCTGCTGCAGAAGGACGTGCAATTCACCCGGCTCGGTCTGGTCATCATCGACGAGGAGCACCGTTTCGGCGTGCGCCAGAAGGAGGCACTGAAAGCCCTGCGCGCCGAAGTCGACGTGCTGACGCTGACCGCCACACCGATCCCGCGCACGCTCGGCATGTCGCTCGAAGGCCTGCGTGATTTTTCGGTGATCGCCACCGCGCCGCAGAAGCGGCTGGCGATCAAGACCTTCGTTTCGCGCTTCTCCGACGGGATCATCCGCGAGGCGCTGCTGCGCGAATTCAAGCGGGGTGGGCAAGTGTATTTCCTGCACAACGAGGTCGACACCATCGAGAACATGCGCGACAAGCTGACCAAGCTGCTGCCCGAAGCGCGCATCGTCGTCGGCCATGGGCAGATGAACGAACGGGAACTGGAACGCGTAATGCGCGACTTCACCCAGCAGCGCGCCAACATGCTGCTGTGCACCACGATCATCGAAACCGGCATCGACAATCCGCACGCCAACACCATCATCATCAACCGCGCCGACAAGTTCGGCCTCGCCCAACTGCACCAATTGCGCGGCCGCGTCGGGCGCTCGCACCACCAGGCCTACGCCTACCTGCTGACGCACGGCGAAGTCGACGGAACGTCGGGCCTGACCAAGCAGGCGAAACAGCGCCTGGAAGCCATCCAGATGATGGACGAACTCGGCGCCGGCTTCTATCTCGCCATGCACGATCTGGAAATCCGTGGCGCTGGCGAAGTGCTCGGTGAGAACCAGTCCGGCGAGATGCAAGAGATCGGCTTCAACCTGTACACCGAGATGCTCAACCGTGCCGTATCGGCCCTTAAACAAGGCAAGGAACCCGATTTGCTGCAGCCGCTCGGCATCGCCACCGAAATCAACCTGCACACCCCGGCGCTGTTGCCCGACGACTATGCTCCAGACGTGCATGAGCGCCTGACGCTCTACAAGCGGTTGGCCAACTGCGACGCGCTCGATGACATCACCGCCATGCACGAGGAACTCGTCGACCGTTTTGGCGAGCTACCGACGCAAGCACAATCCTTGCTCGAAAGTCACCGCCTGCGCCTGATGTGCAAGCCGCTCGGCATCGTCAAGCTGGATGCCACGTCGACGCAGATCACCGTACAATTTGAACCAAAGCCGCCGATCGAACCCATCGTCATTATCAGCCTGATCCAGAAGAACCGGAACTACAAGCTGGCCGGACAGGATAAACTCTCGCTCACCCGCAACTGCCCGACGCTGGCTGATCGTGTCGCCGCCGTCAAGGAACTGATGAGGCAACTGAGACCATGAACCATCCCGACAAGACCAACGTCGGAACGCCCGACATTGAAAACGTCAACGTTACCGATTTCGACCCCATGCCCTCGCCAGAGGAAATCCATGCGCGCGTGCCGTTGTCGGAACAGGCCGCACGCACGGTCATGCAGGGCCGCGAAGCGCTGCGCAACATCCTGGATCGCAAGGATCCACGCCTGTTTGTCGTGGTCGGACCCTGCTCGATTCACGACCCGGCCGCCGGCCTCGATTACGCACGCCGCCTGAAGAAGCTTTCCGACGAGTTGAACGACACCTTGCTGCTGGTCATGCGCGTCTATTTCGAGAAACCGCGCACCACCACCGGCTGGAAGGGTTTCATCAACGATCCGGACATGGATGATTCGTTCAACGTGGCCAAGGGCATGGAACTGGCACGCGCCTTCCTGCGCGATGTCGCGGAACTCGGACTGCCCGCCGGTACCGAAGCGCTTGACCCGATCTCGCCGCAATATCTCGGCGACCTGACCGCCTGGACGGCCATCGGCGCCCGTACCGCCGAATCGCAGACGCACCGGGAAATGTCCTCCGGCCTGTCCACTCCGGTAGGTTTCAAGAACGGCACCAACGGGGACGTGGGTATCGCCATCAATGCCATCCTCTCCGCCTCGCGGCCGCACAGCTTCCTGGGTATCAACGGGGAAGGGAAAACCGCGATCGTGCGCACCAGCGGCAATCGTTATGGCCATCTGGTGCTGCGTGGCGGCGACGGCCGCCCGAACTATGACACCGTCAGCGTACGCATGGCCGAGCAGGCATTGATCAAGGCCAGGCTCCCGGCCAATATCGTGGTCGACTGCTCGCATGCCAACAGCTACAAGGACCCGGATCTGCAACCTTTGGTGATGTCCGACGTGATCAACCAGATTCGCTACGGCAACCATTCGCTGGTCGGGACCATGATCGAATCCAACCTCGTTGCCGGCAACCAGCCGATCCCGCAGAACCTGGCGCTGCTGCGCTACGGTTGTTCGGTCACCGACGCCTGTGTCGACTGGGATACAACCGAATCCATGCTGCGCGAGGCGGCCAATGTGCTGCGCAACGTCCTGCCGACGCGGAAACAATGAATTTGTTCAATCAAGGAGAATCACGAATGCCCGCCCTGATCCGCCCCTTCACTGCCCTTCGCCCGCGTCCCGAACATGCTGCCGCCGTCGCCGCGCCGCCCTACGACGTACTGTCCAGTGACGAAGCGCGCGTGCGCGCCGCCGGCAAGCCGTATTCGTTCCTGCACATTTCCAAGGCCGAGATCGACCTGCCGGAGGATGTCGACCACTACGCGCCGGAGGTCTATGCCAAATCGGCACAGAACCTGAAGAA
>DBMG01000045.1:0-283 GCA_002304785.1 Candidatus Accumulibacter sp. UBA704
ACCTGACGGCTGGCATCCTTCTGCTCGCGGCGTGTCCGGTCGGTGATATTGCCAACTTCTACACGCTCCTTTTGAGCGGAAATCTCGCACTGTCTGTCTCTGTAAACACTTTTTCGTGCCTGTTGTCCGGCATCACGATGGCCGTTGTCTTTGCCGGATATGACCACCTGCTGGGGTACGACTATTCCCTTGCACCACCCACCGCAACACTTGCTCTTCGGCTCACGCTGATGATCGCCTTACCCTTGCTCGGCGGCATGGCGCTGCGTCGCTGGAAAGAAGG
>DBMG01000045.1:349-12980 GCA_002304785.1 Candidatus Accumulibacter sp. UBA704
ATGGCCGGCGCGGCTTTTCTGGTTGCCGCCATGTCGGTCGGGTTGGGACTTGGACGGCTCTTGCGACTCAACGCCAATGACAGCATGACCGTCGGTATCGTGTTCGCTGTGCGCAATGTGGTTGTCGCCTCAGCCATCGCCATAAGCATCCTCGGCCGGCTTGAGTTTGCCGAAATTGCCGTGGTTTACTTCCTGGTGGAAGTGCCGTTGCTGCTGGGTGCGGTGGCGGCGTACCGGCGTTGGCGAACCAGGATCTCAGCGCCCGGGCAGATATCAGGACTCCCGACATGAATCCGACGCGCAAAAGCCTGCATGCCGAACTGGAGGAACGCCTCCGCTTCGAGACCTTGCTGGCCAATCTCTCCACACGTTTCGTTGGCCTGCCCGCCAANNGAACTGGATGGTGCGATCAAGGACGCCCAGCGGCAGATCTGCCAAACCCTTGGCCTTGACCGAAGCACGTTGTTCCAGTTCAACGGTACAGACAGCGAGCCTGAATTTACTCACTCATGGGCCGCTGAGGGATTCCAGCCATTTCCGTCCGTTCCAATCACGAAAATGTTCCCGTGGGGATTTCTTCGCATGCGGAGTGGTCATGTCGTCCGGTTTTCCTCGCCGGACGAATTGCCCGAGGAAGCGGCGACGGACAAGGAGTCCTTTCGCCGATGGGGACCGAAATCGAACGTTACGCTTCCGCTCATGGTTGGCGGCGAACTTGTCGGCGGCCTTTCGTTCGGGGCGCTCACGGCCGAGCGTCAGTGGCCAGACAATCTGGTCAACCGACTTCGCCTGGTTGCGGAAGTGTTTGCCACGACCCTGGCGCGACGGCGTTCAGAAGAGGCCCTGCGGGCGAGCGAAGAGCGTCTGAACCTCGCGCTCGATTCTGCGAGCGCTGGCTTGTGGAGCATGGACCTGGAGAGCCAGCGTGTCTGGATGGACGCCCGCATGCTTGGATTGCTTCATTTTGCCGCATCGGATGACCTTACCCGGGATGACTTTTACAACATCATGCACCCTGACGATCGTGAGACGGTCAGTCAGGCGGTGCGGCGTGCCCTGGATACCGAGACCCCCTTCCATATCGAATTTCGCGTGATGTTACCGGACAATAACCTTCGTTGGATTTCCTCCCACGGACACCGGCATTACGGAACAGCGGCTTACGCCGATCGCCTGATCGGGGTTTCCATCGACATTACGGAACGCAAACGTACAGAAACGGAAGCAGAACGGACCCGTGACCAACTCGCCCATCTGGGGCGACTCGCCAGTCTGGGCGAATTAACTGCCTCCCTTGCGCACGAATTGAACCAACCGCTCGGCGCGATCCTGCGCAATACCGAGGCGGCAGAAATCCTGCTGCAATCGGTCGCGCCAGATCTTGAGGAATTGCGCGCCATCATGGCTGACATTCGGAGGGATGACGAGCGAGCCGGCAACGTGATCGACCGGTTGCGGAACCTGCTCAGACGGCACAGGCTTGAACTTCAGCCATTGAATCTCGCCCGTTTGGTGGCCGAGGTCGTTTCACTCTTGCGCCCGAACGCCATGGATCGCAGCATCCGACTGGACACCGACCTGCCGGCCAGCCTGCCGCCGGCATTGGGCGACCATGTGCATTTGCAGCAGGTTCTGCTCAACCTTATCACCAATGGCCTGGATGCGATGAGCGATACAGCGGCGGGTGACCGGCGTCTGGTCATTCGCGCATGGCCTGCCGCGGGCCGTCTTGTCGAAGTCGCCGTAAGCGATTCGGGTCCGGGAATTCCCGAGGAAGCTCTGGCCCGGGTTTTCGAGCCGTTCTTCACGACCAAGACATCCGGCATGGGCCTGGGTCTGGCGATTTCGCGCACCATCATCGAAGCGCATGGAGGAAAGATCTGGGTGGAGAACAATCCTACGCGCGGCGCGACGTTCCGCTTCTCACTCCGCGTCGCAATTACGGGAGAAACGGTTTGAGCCAGGCAACGCCCGTGGTGCACATCGTTGATGACGACGCGTCGTTCCTGACCGCCGCCGCCAGGTTGCTGCGCGCAACCGGTTATTCGGTCAAAACCTTCGACTCCGCTCCTGCGCTCCTGGCACAGGTGTCGCCCGAGGTTACCGGATGCGTGGTTTCCGATCTGCGCATGCCCGGCCTGGATGGCCTGGACCTGCAAGCCGCCTTGGCGACCTCGGGGGTGATGTTGCCAATCATTTTTCTGACCGGCCAGGGCAGCATACCCTCGTCGGTACAAGCCATGCGTCGCGGGGCGGAAGATTTTCTGGAGAAGCGCGCACCGAAAGAACAACTTCTCGACGCGGTGAACCGAGCGCTCGACCGCAATGCCCGCGAGCGCGCCGAAAGGGATCGCCTGCAGGACGTCAGGCAGGTTTTTGCGTTATTGACTCCGCGCGAAAATGAAGTGCTGGCACATGTCGTGCGCGGCCGCTTGAACAAGCAGATTGCCGCCGACCTGGGCATCAATGAACGCAGCGTGAAACGCCATCGCACGGCCATTACTACAAAACTGCAGATTCGTTCCGTGGCCGAACTGGCCCGGCTTGCGCAGGAGGCGGGGCTGGTTAGCGCGAGCCCCACTGACCGTCCCTAAGGGGACGTACCGGGCAATATCCAACCGCGTTATTCTGCTTCCCGAATCAGAGGAGCAGAGCAATGAATACGTACATTGCGGTCATCGATGACGAAAGCAGCCTTTGCATTTCGCTAGGTCGCTTGCTGCGCCTGTCAGGCTTTGATCCGGTCAGCTACCCGTCCGCCGAGGCCTTTCTTGCCGACGACAAGAAACCACGGTTCGACTGCCTGCTGCTCGATATCCGGCTTGGTGGCATGTCAGGGATGGACCTGTTTCGGTTGCTCGTCGAACAAAAGAGCCAGATACCCGTGGTGTTCATCACCGCGTTTGACGATCCCGATATACGTGTCGAGGCCGAGGCGCTGGGGTGTGCCGGTTTTTTCCGGAAAACCACTCCCGGCGGCGAAATTATCGAGGTCATCCGCCATGTTGCGCATGCCCACGCACACTGACCAAGCCGTACTTCGCCAATGACCACAACAATCAGGAGACTCAGCCCATGGAACACCGCAAGCAACGCGATTTCCCATTTTTCCCGGTAGGCCACTAATTTCAGACAAAGGAGAAGAGACCATGCGTAATTCCCTTCAAAAACTGACAGCAGCGATTGTTGTCGGGTTCGCCTCGACGGCCTTTGCGGCCGGCGGAGGCGCCATTGTCACGGCAGATCCTTCGAAACATTTCGACTCAAAGGGGAAAATGCCTTCGAAATATACGGTCGAACTGCAAAAGGGTCTGCGCGCTACTCTGCCATTTGCTGACAAACGCGACGCCGAAGAGGCCAAGAAGGGCTTCATCGCGGCGCCAGATTACAAACAGATCAAGGCTGAGGCCGGGCACGTCGCGTGGGATATCGGAAGCTACGACTGGCTGCTGGACGGCAAGGATTTCGACAGCATTCATCCCTCGCTGCAGCGGCAGGCCATCCTGAACATGGCCTACGGGCTGTATGAAGTCCTGCCGGGAAAAATCTACCAAGTCCGCGGCTACGACCTCGCCAACATCAGCTTCATCAAAAGCGATACCGGCTGGATCGTTTTCGACCCGCTGACCGCTAAGGAAACCGCCAAGGCCGCACTGGACTTCATCAATGAGAAGCTGGGCAAGCGACCGGTCGTCGCCGTGGTCTATTCCCACTCACATGCTGACCATTATGGCGGTGTGCGTGGCGTAGCGGACGAGGCCGACGTGAAGAGCGGCAAGATCTCGATCATTGCGCCGGTGGGTTTCATGGAACACGCCATTGCCGAGAACGTCTATGCGGGTAATGCGATGTCGCGGCGCCTCTACTTCCAGTATGGCGTCCTGCTTCCGCGCAGTCCGTTCGGCCATGTGGACCAGTCGATCGGCAAGAACACGGCCGCCGGCAACGTGGGCCTGATCCAGCCGACGCGCTACATCGCCAAGGACTTCGAGGAACTGACCATCGACGGTGTTCGCATGGAATTCCAGAATACTCCCGGCACCGAGGCGCCCGCCGAGATGAACACCTGGTTCCCCGACCTCAAAGCCTTCTGGGCCGCCGAGAATATCACCGGCACCATCCACAACATCTACACGCTACGCGGAGCGCTGGTGCGCGACGCGCTGGCCTGGTCGAAGCACATCAATGTGGCTCTCTTCCGCTATGGACAGGATGCACAAGTCATGTTCGCCTCGCACTCCTGGCCGCGCTGGGGCAATGACCGTATCCAGGAGGTCATGCGCACGCAACGTGACGTCTATGCCTACCTCAACAACGAGGTGCTGCATCAGGCCAACAAGGGCGTGACCATCAACGAGATACACAACGTCTACAAGCTCCCGGAGAACCTCAAGCAGAACTGGGCGGCACACAGTTACCACGGGTCGGAGGAACACAACAGCCGTGCCGTGCTCAACCGTTATCTGGGTTACTGGGACGCCAACCCGGCAACGCTGATGCCGTTGTCGCCGCGTGATTCTGCGCCGCTGTATGTCGAGATGATGGGTGGTTCCGCCAAGATCATCGCCAAGGCCAAGCAACTTCATGCCAAAGGGCAATACTTTGCCGCCGTGGAGATCCTGAACAAGCTGGTCTTTGCCGAACCGAACAACACGGCTGGCAAGGATCTGCTGGCGGACGTATACGAGCAGATTGGCTACCAGAAGGAAAGTCCGAGCGTCCGCAACAGCTTCCTCGGAGCGGCTTACGAGCTTCGACACGGCATGCCTGGCGGCGCAGGTGCCAAGAGCAGCGGGCCGGATACGATCCGTGGCATGTCGACCGAGCTCTGGCTGAATTTCCTCGGTATCAGCCTGGATAGCCGAAAGGTCGCCGGGCAGAAATTCGCCATTAATTTGGTAACCCCGGATAACGATGAGAAATTCCTCGTCGAACTAGGCAACTCGGTGCTGACCAATATCAAGGGGCAGCAAGGGAAGAATCCGGATCTGACCATCACCATCAACCGTACCGATCTCGAAAAGGTTATGGGCGGCACGGCGACCTTCGACCAACTGCTCGCCGAGGGCAAGGCGAAATTCGACGGGGACCGTAAGCCGTTCGATATGCTGCGTGGCGCACTGGTGCGCTTCACGCCGGACTTCGAGTTGCTGCCAGGCACCAAGCCAGGAGTCAAGACAGTAACTCCCACGAAAGATCCGTTCGAGATTGAGCCCCCGGCCGATACGTCGGGTGGTTGATGTCTCGCTCCCCTCGGTCATATGACCGGGGGGAAGCTGGCGATTATGCCCGCTCAATGATTGTTGACTGGTAAGAGGGGGATTTTTGGTCACCCTTTCGACGAACGAACGCCCATCGTTGATTCCGCCGTGGAGAAGAAAATGAAAACGTCCTTGAGATTTCGCCAAGCGATTGTTGCCGGCGTGCTCATCTGGCCGCTGGCGTCGCTGGCTGGCGGTCTTTACCTCTACGAGATCGGCACCTCGGATCTTGGGTTGGCGGGCGCCGGCACAGCTGCCCGAGCGGAAGACGCATCGACCGTTTATGCCAACCCGGCGGGGATGACACGCCTGGCGGGCGACCAGTTCACGCTGGGTGGTCAGGCGCTGTATGGCAAGGCCGACTACAAGCTGGACGGCCAGGGCAAACTCGGCGGCAGCGATCCCGGCAACGTCATTGGCTGGCTGCCCGGCATGAGCGGATTCTACAGTCACAGCGTCGACGACCGGCTCAAGCTGGGCATGGCGGTCTACGGCAACTTCGGGCTGGCCCTGGATTTTGGCGACGATTGGGCGGGGCATAATCTCATGGACCGATCGGCGCTAATGGCCCTGACCCTGCAGCCCACCGTCGCTTATCGCCTTGACGACCACTGGTCGATTGGTGGCGGCCTGACCGCCAATTACGGTTATCTGAAAGTGCAACGCGACACCGTGATTGGGAGTAATTCCCAGGAGCAGCACGATGGCGATTGGGCCTATGGGGCGCGGCTCGGGGTGATGTACGAACCGTCCTCATCGACGCGCTTTGGCCTGGTGTGGACGAGCAAAACGGAGTTCGATTTCGATATCAACGCCAGTGTGACCGGTCTGTTCGGCCGCACCCATACCCTGCCGTTTGCAGCCACGGTGCCGATGCCGCAGCAGGTGATGGGCAGCGCCTATCAACGGCTCAACGACCGCTGGGCGATCATGGGCAATATTGGCTGGCAGGAATGGAGCAAGTTCTCCGACATAACGGTCGAAGGCAATAATGTCGCGACCACCAACAGCCTGAAGCTCCAGGATACTTGGCATGCGGCCTTCGGCGCGCAATACACGCTCAACGCCCAGACCCGGCTGAATGCGGGGGTAGCCTTCGACACCAGCATGTACAAGAGCCAGTCGCAGACCTCTTTTGCCGCCCCCAGTGGCGACACATGGCGGTTCGGTGTCGGCATGCAATACGTCTTGTCGCCGAAGGATGAGATTGGCGTCGCGGCCGAGTATCTGCGCATGCAGAGCAGTTCAGATCCAAGCGCCTTGGTTAGCGGGAGTTATGACCATCCCGAAATGCTTTTCTTGTCTGTGAACTATACGTCTCGGTTCTAGTGCGATAGCCCGTTGGACTATATCGGATCCAGAGGCGTTGAAACCAAGCCATTAACCGAATCGTTTTTTTGTTGTTCCACTTGTTTTAGTTTCAAGGAGAAAGAGGCTTATGGCTTTTCTACAGAGTACGACCACGAAACATACGAAGTGCGCCGCTGCCGTTGCCCTGATAGCCGCGTTGTCGGCACCGGTTGCCCACGCACAATTTTTTGAGCCGCCTATCGAGGACATGAACGTCAATTTGGTCGGCCTCGCGTTTGGGTCGGCCCCCGACTACAGCGGCTCCAACGACACCATGGGCGCAGTTGGTCCAGTTGTTCGCTACCAGTTTCAGAACTCGGAACGGTATTTTCTGTGGCTGGGCCCGACGGCCACGCTGAATCTGGTCAACGATTCGGCATGGCGCGCCGGACCGATGCTCAACTATCGGGGCAAGCGTGATAGCGACGTCGATGACCAAATCGTCAAGCAGATGGACAAGATCGACGCCAAGGTCGAAGCCGGCGCGTTTGTGCAATACCGGCTCAAGTTGAGCAACACGCCGATGCACCAGATTACCTTCACGGGCGACGTCGCGGGCAGCAGCAACGGCACGGTAGCCCACCTGCGCACGATGTACTTCCAGCCGCTGAGCGATAGACTCATCGCAAATATCGGCTTGGGCTCCACGTTCGGCAACGATAAATTCGCCGAAACCTACTACGGCGTCACCAGCGCGCACGACATCGCCCTGTATCCATCCCTGGCGGGCCGCAAATACGATGCGTCCGGCGGTCTGGTCGGGGTCAATATCCCGTTCGGCGTGTCCTGGATGATGAACAAGCAATGGCTCCTGTCAGCTGGCGGACGTTACGAAAAGCTCCAGGGTGACGCCAAGGACAGCCCCATCGTTTCCGAGCGCGGGAAGTCGGATCAATGGGTTGCTGGCGGCGCCATTTCCTATATGTTCTAGGTGCGATAGCCGTCAGACAACCTGTGGATCGTGTCGGATCGGTAGGAACCCGGTCCGACGGCAGGAGGATAATCAAAGCTGCCGATTAACACAGTTTCCAGGCTATATGCCTACAAAGGATGCTATACCAGCCACTCAGTTTGCCCTAAGGCAACGAGCAACAATGACCGAGTTGCACACGTAGCCTGTGCGGCAGGTTTTAGAGTAGAACAGTCGTCAGAACGGCTGCTGTTTGGCATTCACGTAGGTCAGCTCCTGGCCGACTGCTGGAGATCACGAACGGCTGCATCGTGGAAGCGAAACACGGAAATCCCTCAACTGAACGTCGGGCAGCTTTCGGGAAACTCGACGGACAGGTTTGGGTCGAACCCGGCCTTTCGACCACGCGAAAGCCACTTGGCGGAATAGGCAAATCGCTGTGCAACGCAGCATGACTTTCGCGGACTGACCGAGCACATAGGTTTCTTGCGCCATATCCCGATTTGGGACTATACTTTCGTATGCGAATCATTGCCGTCAGCTACCTGCGACCTTTCTGGGAATCCAATCCGGACGCCGAGCAGCCCTTGAAGTCGTGGGTGGATGAGGTGAAGAAGGCGAATTGGAGCCAGCCGTCGGACATCAAGGCGCAGTACCGAAGCGCCAGCATCCTGAAGAATCGCCGGGTCGTATTCAACATCAAGGGCAATGACTATCGTCTGGTGGTCTCGGTGGCTTATCGCTTCCAAGCCATCTACGTGAAATTTATCGGCACGCACGCCGAGTACGATCTGATTGACGCCGAAACCGTCGAAATGGAGCCCTGACATGGAAATCCGCCCAATTCATACCGACGCCGACTATCGAGCCGTTCTGCGCGAGGTATCAGCGTACTTCGAAAACGAGCCGGAGCCCGGCTCGCCAGAAGGAGACCGGTTCGAGGTGTTGGTGACGCTGGTTGAAGCCTATGAGGCTAAGCACTTCCCCGTCGACCTTCCAGATCCGGTGGAAGCCATCAAGTTCCGCATGGAGCAAGCCGGGCTGGCACCGAAGGATTTGGTGCCAGCCATTGGCCGTCTGAATCGTGTCTATGAAATCCTGAATCACAANNCGTCCGCTAACGCTCAACATGATCTGGCGGCTACACGAGAAATTCGGAATTCCTGCTGAGAGCCTAATTCGCCCATCCAAGCTATCCGCTGCTGCTTGATCCGGTAGGCAGCGCTGTGCCCGTCAACATCCTCAACCTGTCTGGTCTGGATGTGGTGGACTTTCGGGAAACCGACACCGAATATCACGTTCGGGCAACGCCCAAGGTGATCTCCCGCCTTTGCCCGCATTGCGGCCGATCCAACGACACGGTAGCTCACGCCAAACGTACGTTGGTCATCCGGGATATCCCGAGTCACGGAAAGGCTGTCGTTATCCATCTCGACGTTCCCCGTCTGAAGTGCCGGCAATGCATACAAACCTTCACGGCATCCGTCCCGGAAGTCGATACCGGTCGGGAGATGACCGAACGATTGGCCAAGTGGATTGGTCGCCAGTCCATCGAATACACTTACGCGGAAATTGCCAAGCAGGTCAAGGTCGACGAGAAAACTGTCCGCAATATCTTCGACAAGTACGTGGCTGTGCTGGCCAAGGAGTATCAGCGAGAAACGCCCATATGGCTGGGTATAGACGAAATTAAGCTGAAGCGTTTCCGCGCGATCTTCACCAACCTGCACGGCAGATCACTCATCGATATGCTGCCGGATCGGTATGTTTCAACCGTCACGGCTTTTCTGGCGTCCATGCCGGACAAGGATCGAATCACGCACGTTGCCATCGACATGTGGTCCGGATACCGTCGTGCTGCTCAGGAAGCCTTGCCGAATGCCAAGATCGTGGTCGACAAGTTTCACGTTCTAATGAAAGCCAACATGGCGTTCGAGGCAGTGCGGCGCAAGATCGCCAGAGAAAGCAGCAACGGCGCCGGTCTTGGACTCAAACGAGCCCACAAACTGTTCGATAAGCGAGCCAAGGATTTGAATGACGAGCAATACTTGACCGTCTCTGGCTGGCTAAACACCTTCCCTCTTTTGGCCGCTGCCTACGATCTCAAGGAACGTCTCTACACGATCTACGAGGTCAAGACGCCCGAGGAAGCCTGGGGCGAGTATCTGCACTGGGAAAGTACCATCCCCAGTGAACTCGCAAAGCCGTTCCGGGTGGTGAAGACGGCCTTTCGCAACTGGAAGCCCTACATCTTGAATTACTTCGACGATCAGCGGGTGACCAACGCCTTCACCGAGAGTTTCAATGCCAAGGTTCGGGCCGTCTATCGCAATGGGCGCGGCTACACCTTTGAGCGGCTACGCGCCAAGGTTCTCTATACAGACATGTTCCAGAAGCGTGCCCGAATGCAGGAAAAAGTTCGGGTTAGGAAACAGAAGTTCGAAGATGTGGCGATGGTGCGATACATGTGTCTGGCAACCATGGACGACGAGTACGAGACACGCATTCAAACCCGGGTGGTAAACCTTGGAGCAGACCTGTCCACTCTGGAGCAGGCTTTTGATTCAGGCAAGTTCTAAACTGAAATCAGGCTCCGTCCACCCGATAATCCGGATACCCAATAAAGTGAGACTCCGCAAATACCTCATTTCGATAGGTTCAGAATGGATGCGGACGGCTGAAGTTGATCCAACCTCGTCTGCATGTCGGCCACCTTCTCCGATAGCTCCACGATACGCAGATCGGCATCCGCAAGCAGAGCAACGGCCCGATCCCGTTGCTGCTTCAAGTCGGCAATGATTTCTTTTGTATCGCGGTTCTTTCGCCGCTGCTTGAGCAAGCGTTGGCGCTCAGAGGGTTGCTCGCTCTTGTGGGCCTCCACCCACTCCTGAATGGCTAACACCAACAACGGGAAACGAGTCTTGCGCAGAGCGCTCGGATCGCACCCTGCTTCCTTGGCGACGTTGTTCTGGCTTACCGGCGTTCCTTTGGGCAATACCTGGGGAAGATTGAGCTTCAAACGCTTAAAGGCAGCGTAAAACCGCTCTTCGGCCGAAAGTTTTTGGTCAGGCTTGTCTGATGTAGGCAAAGTAGTTCTCCAGTCCACACTTCTCTTGTTCCAGTTGGCGATACCTGGGCGTATCTGCCGGCGTCATACCCAGTTGCTGATTCACGCCATCCAATCTCTTCTGATTAGCTGGGGCACGTTGGACATCGAACAGCACCGTAGCGCAGGGAGCCTTACCATCGCCACCCGCGCAATCGCCTACGGACGTCACGCAATCGCCGTCGCACGGGCCGTTGTTCATGCAGGCACCTAGCGGCGTCAGGCGACCACCAATCTCATGCAGCCGATACATCTTCGCGAAGTGGAGCGCGTCACTATCACTAATCAGATTCACTGGCCCACCAATGTTGGCAGGGGCCAGGAGGCGGGCCTTGTGCTCGGCACCATGGGGGCTGATGAAGCGATCCGTTTGTATCGTTTTGAACTCCCGAACCGAGTTTTCGTAGAAGGCGTTGACCAGCAGCGTGCGGGCGCCATCGTTGAGATGTAGTGCCGTGTTGCCACGCCCGTAGTAAAGCGACATAAGGCGGGTCATGTGCTTCATTTGAAGCTGCATGGAGGAATCGCTGATCTCGCCGGAGGCAAACATGTTGACTGCCCCCGTGCGCCGGAATTGGTGCCATTTAAGCCTCCACACCTTACCCACTTGGAACTGCTCGGAATTCAACGTAGGGCAAACGGCCCGCGCAATCCTGAAATCGTCGTCCGCGATGGAGATTTGCTGAAGGTCGAACAAAAATGGGAATACTCGAACAACTTCCGCCAATCTAGACAACGTAGGGTTCGCTTTCGCCCGCCTTGTTGCTGCGCTTGTCGCGCCCCAAGGTTCAAGTGCGGCAGTGATTATGTGCGGATTTTCGCCTTCCTTCCAACGGCCCACGCTCGTAAGTCGCATCCTAGCGATGGATTGCAGCACTCGGATTGATGGCTCCACGCTGGGGCTGGTGACCCAAAGGGCACTGTCGTCGTGATCGGTTTTGGTCGTCTCGCTCTCGATCAGCGGGATTCGGCCATATACCGGATCATCTTCCCAGCGCAGGCAGTTCCAGCTGATGCTTGCCGCCTCGTTGACACGCATCAAGGTAAATGCGGCAACATCTACCAACGCGGCGTACTGAACCACCTGAAAGTAATTGGCAAATGCGGAAATGCCACGCCGTGTTGTGAGCTCGCCCACCCATCGCTCGATTACCTCCTTGATGCCAAATCGCAAAGCGGTGTCTGCAAACGCTCCGTGAAAGCGCTTACCGGATCGTTCGCCAGTAACGTCAGGTCGTGCTACTTGAAACGGGTTGCGGTGGCCTCCTCCACCTTTTTCACGGTACGCCTGCACCCCGTTCTTCTCGTAAGCATCCACACAGAAGGCGAAGCATGCTTCGATCTGCTCCTGATGCGCCAGAAAGTCATTCCGGCACTCCGCAATCCGATGGACGATGTAGGTCCAGATGCGCGGCGGGATGTATTCGGTTTGCTCTTGATCATGATCGGGTTGCGCCGCCTTCAAGCGTTGAATCCCGGCCTGATCCAGCAACTCGAAACCGAGAACATCACGAGCATCTCTCAGCCGATCCAACTCGCTAATGGCAGCATTGAACTGACTTGGGGAAAGAGATTGCGCCACCTGTTCAATCACTGCGGGATAGCGCGACAGATCGGGTGCGAGAATGCGGTACTCGCTGCAAATAGCGAGGATCTTCCGTAGTCTTTTTAGTGTAGTCAGCACCGTACCGAGCGCCAACCCGGCGCGTTGCCGCCAAATTAGCAACGCTGCCAAGCGACGCAAAAGGTCGGTATTGACGGGATCAATCACGACGCTATAGGCATAGGTCTTGGGACCGTCGCCAAAGTTGAAGGTGGCGGCTTTTCCTGCCCACGGGGTGAAGTCCCAAATAGGATCGCCATAGCGCGACACCGGATTGCCATCCTTGTCCTCAATGCACACCCAGTCCTTTGGGGGCGGCCAGCTCGGAGGGCGAAACGAGCGTGACGTTGGCGTGACGCCCGGTGCTTCAATAGCCAGAAGTTGTGTGCGTCAAGTTGTGC
>DBMG01000104.1 GCA_002304785.1 Candidatus Accumulibacter sp. UBA704
GTTCTGGCGTTTGCCTACCGGCGCCTGGGTCCGGGCGAGGATCCGAGAGAAGCGGGCATGGTACTTTCCGGCCTGGTCGGGCTCTACGATCCGCCGCGGCCCGAAGTTCCCGAGGCGATCGCCCGCTGCCGCTCGGCCGGGATCAAGGTCATCATGGTGACCGGCGATCATCCGCATACGGCGCTGGCCATTGCCCGCGAGATCGGTTTGGTCCGGAGCGACAAAAACAGAAACGGCGAGCGGCCCCGGGTCGTTCTCGGCGAATCGTTGCGCCGGATGAGTCGCGCACAACTGCAGACGGCGCTCGACAGCCCGGAAATCATATTCGCCCGCGTCACCGCCGAGCAGAAGATGCTGGTAGTCAATGCGCTCAAGAACAAGGGCGAGATCGTGGCTGTTACAGGCGATGGCGTCAATGACGCGCCGGCCCTGAAATCGGCGCATATCGGCATCGCCATGGGGCTGGCCGGCACCGATGTGGCCAAGTCGGCGGCAGACATGATTCTGCTCGACGACAACTTTGCCAGCATCGTCAATGCCGTCGAGGAAGGGCGCGCGGTGTTCGAAAACATCCGCAAGTTCATGACCTATATCCTGACCTCGAATATCCCGGAAATCCTGCCCTATCTGGCGTATGTGCTGCTGCGCGTGCCGCTGCCGCTGACGATCATCCAGATTCTGGCCGTCGATCTGGGAACCGACATGCTGCCGGCGCTGGCACTCGGCGCCGAGCGTCCCGATCCGGACGTCATGCGCCAGCCGCCGCGGCGTCCGGACGAGCGGCTGCTGTCCTGGCCGCTGGTGGCCCGCGCCTACTTGTGGCTCGGTCCGCTGCAGGCCGTCATGTCGCTCGGTGCATTCTTCTTCGTGTTGCAGGCGGCCGGATGGCAGTACGGGACGATGCTCGACATGCGCGATCCTCTTTACCTGCAGGCGACGACGGCGTGCCTGGCGGCAATTGTCGTCGCGCAGGTGGTCAACGTCTTTCTTTGTCGCCATCCGCGCGAAACGGCGTTGTCGTTTCACGTTGCCGGAAATCGTTTGTTGTTGCTCGGCCTCGCGGCGGAAATCGCCTTGTTGCTGCTGATCGTGTTTTCATCGGCGGGCAACTGGCTGTTCGCCACCCAGGCGTTTCCGGCGGGAGTCTGGGTTTTGCTCGTGGCGCTGGCGTTGGCCTTCGGTGTGTTCGAGGAAGTGCGCAAATTCGTGGTGCGCCGATGGGTGCGCGGGCACAACTGGTAGAATCGTCCGCCGTTGAATTCATCTTGAACAGAGGTCGCCATGTACGTCGTTACCGTCAATTTCCAGATCAAATCCGAGCATGTCGCCGAATTCCGGGAAGCCATGCTGGTCAATGCCCGCAGTTCCATCGAGAAGGAACCCGGCTGTCGCCGTTTCGACGTCACCGTCGACGAAAGCGATCCGGCCCATTTCTTCCTCTTCGAAGTCTATGACGACGAAGCGGCTTTCCAGAAACACATGACCATGGATCATTTCGCCACGGTCAACCGGGTGATCGAGCCGTGGATTCTCGACAAGACGTTCAAGATGTTCCACATGGTCAACTGAGGGGCGGTTGAACCTCGATCTTGTCCATGTGAAGAAAAGGGTTGTCTTTTTCCTCAACCTCGTTTCTAATCGCTCCACACGCATCTTTCTTGCTCGCACCCATGCCCTCTCTTGACCTGATCGCTACCCAGACATTCATCGCCGCGGCGATGGCGTCCGTTGCGCTGGTTATTTCGATTCGCGTAGTACCGGTAGTACTGGTAGTACTGCGCACGCCACCGTCGAGGGCCAGAAGAAGGTAAGCGAAACACCAGACCGATTTCAAACCCCCGCCGGTGCAAACCGAGCGGGGGTTTTCGTTTTTGGCCCACCGAACGGGAAGAACCGGCAACCGCATCACTCGCACCGCTGAAAGGAGAAGTTCATGAACAAAGACACCACGGAAACCCTCACCGGGTCGCAGGTCGTCGTACGCTTGCTGGAACGGCAGGGTATTCGCCGGATTCCCGGCATCCCGGGCGGCGCCATCCTGCCCTTTTACGACGCCCTGTCGCAATCGAAGCTGATCGAGCACGTGCTGACCCGCCACGAGCAGGGCGCCGGCTTCATGGCGCAGGGCGCGGCGCGGGCGACCGGTGAGGTTGCCGTCTGCCTGGCCACGTCCGGTCCGGGAGCGACCAACCTACTGACGGCGATTGCCGATGCCAAGCTCGACTCGATCCCGATGGTGGCGATCACCGGGCAGGTGCCGACTTCAATGATCGGGACCGATGCCTTTCAGGAAGTCGATACTTACGGCCTGACCATCCCTATCACCAAGCATAATTTTCTGGTCGGTTCGGCACGCGAACTGCTCGAAGTGATTCCCAAGGCCTTCCGCCTGGCGGCTTCCGGACGTCCGGGGCCGGTGCTGGTGGATATCCCCAAGGATGTGCAGAACGAGCGCATCGAAGTCAGCGAGTGGCCCGAGCCCGGCCGCCGGGACCCAGTGCCTGAAGCAGATCCCGACCCAATCGAGCGCGCCGCGGCCATGATCAACGAATCGCAGCGGCCGATTCTTTACCTCGGCGGCGGCGTGGTGCATTCGGGCGCGGCGGCGCAGTCTGTCGAACTGGCCGAGAAAGCCAGTCTGCCGACGGTGATGACGCTGATGGCGCTCGGCGCGATGCCGGTCGACCACCCATTGTCGTTGGGCATGCTCGGCATGCACGGCGCGCGCTGTACCAACCTGGCGCTGGAAGAGTGCGACCTGCTGATCGCGGTCGGCGCGCGATTCGACGACCGCGCCACGGGCAAGGTTTCGGCGTTCTGCCCCAATGCGAGGATCATCCACATCGACATCGATCGCTCCGAACTGGACAAGATCAAGACCGCGCACGTCGGCATTCGCGGCGACGTGAAACAGGTTCTCGGCAAACTGCTGCCGCAGGTCAAGTCCGACTTGCGCCAGGATTGGCTGTCGCGCGTTGGCGACCTTAAGGCGTCCTGCCCGCTGCAGATGCCGGGTATCGACGATCCGCGCACGCCCTACGGCCTGATTCGTGCCGTTGCCGATTGCCTCGACGACAGCGCGATCATTGCCACCGATGTCGGCCAGCACCAGATGTGGGTGGCGCAGGCGTATCCCTTGCGGCGGCCGCACCAGTGGTTGACGTCCGGCGGCCTCGGTACCATGGGCTTCGGCCTGCCGGCCGCGATCGGCGCGGCGATGGCCCAGCCGGAAAGGACGGTGGTCTGCTTCTCCGGCGATGGCAGCATTCTGATGAACATCCAGGAACTGGCGACAGCGGCCGAGGAGGGCGTCAACGTCAAGGTGGTGTTGATGAACAACGCGTCGCTGGGTCTCGTCTTCCAGCAGCAGACGATGTTCTACGGCAAGCGCATCTTCTCCTCGAAGTTCAAGGGCGAGCCGGATTTCCTGAAGATTGCCGAAGGTTTCGGCTGGCAGACGCTCGACCTGGATACGGCGAGCGACCCGAAAGCCGCCCTGGCTGCCGCGCTGTCGGTGCGCGGTCCGACGTTCATTCACGCCAGCATCGACCGCCACGAGCAGGTGCTGCCCATGGTGGCGCCGGGCGCCGCAAACAAGGACATGATTGGAGGCTGATGATGAATTCGATTACCAAGACAAACCATGAACCGGGTCAGGTGCAGACCGTGCTGGAACTGGCGGTGAACAACCACGCCGG
>DBMG01000136.1 GCA_002304785.1 Candidatus Accumulibacter sp. UBA704
TTAGAGGAAGTTTCCTTGAACGAAACCAATGATTTGACCCATTTCTCCGCCGAAGGGCGGGCGCGCATGGTGGATGTGTCGGAGAAGATCGATACGCGCCGGGTGGCGATTGCCAGCGGCGCGATCCGCATGAACCCGGCGACGCTGGAGCGTGTCCGTGCCGGCACCATCGCCAAGGGCAACGTCCTTGCCGTGGCCGACGTCGCCGCCGTGATGGCCGCCAAGCGCACACCCGAGACGATCCCGATGTGCCATTCGCTGCCGCTCTCGGGCGTGGAGGTGGCGTTTGCCGAGATCACGGAACCCGACGGCGAGGGCTGCGTCGGTATCCGGGCCACGGTGACCGCCAGTTGCGTCGGGCCAACCGGGGTCGAGATGGAAGCCCTGTGCGCCGTCAGCGCCGCGCTGCTCACGATCTACGACATGTGCAAGGCCATCGACCGCGGCATGCGGATCGAGAACGTGCAACTCGAGGAGAAGCGTGGCGGCAAGAGCGGCGTGTGGGTGCGCGGGGAGCAGAAATGATCAAGGTGCTTTTTTTCGGCCCGGTAGCCGATCGCGTCGGCTTGCGCCAGATCGAGGTGCCGTTCCACGACGGCCAGTGCTGGCAGGATGTGCGCAATGTGTTGCAATCCCAGTATCCCGAGGCGTTTGCGCTGGTCTCCGTCACGGCGGTCAACGGCGAACGCGTGCGGGATGATGGGCGCACGCCCTTGGCGGATGGAGCGGAGATCGTCTTCATGTCGCGTTTTTCGGGAGGTTGATATGAGCGATGCCGTTCGCCTCCAGTTGGAGGATTTTTCGCAGGACGAGGAGGTTCGTGCGTTACGTGCCAGCTCGCAACGCATGGGCGGGATTGCCACCTTCCTCGGCTGCGCACGCGACTTTTCGGAAGGACGCGACGTCCGCGAGATCAGTTTCGACGCCTATCGACCGATGGCGCTCGCCGAACTGCAAAAACTACGTACGGAAGCCATCGCGCGGTTCGCCCTGCTCGACGCGCGCATCGTGCACCGGCTGGGCACTGTGCGGGCCGGCGACAACATCGTGTTCATCGCAGCCGGCGCCGAGCATCGTGCCCCGGCGCTGGAAGCCTGCCGCTGGATGATTGACGAGCTCAAGGAGCGCGTGCCGATCTGGAAGAAGGAAATCACCCCGACCGGCGAATCCTGGGTGACACCGCATCCATGATTGATGGCTGCGCGGCTCTGATCCTGGCCGGCGGCGATTCCAGCCGGATGGGGCGTGACAAGACGGCGCTCGAATTCGCCGGGAAGACGTTGCTGCAACGCGCCGTCGAGGTCATGCAGTCCCAGTTTTCTCAGGTGGTAGTCAGCGTCCGGCAACGGCGTCCGGACATCGATGTGCCGCAGGTCTGCGATGAGATTCCCGATGCCGGGCCATTGGCCGGGTTATGTGCCGGGCTGGAATGGGCGCAGGCCAGGCAGATTCCGTGGGTTTTCGGCATGGCCGCCGACATGCCTTTCCTGAATCCGGTGCTGATCGAGCGACTGGCGGAACGCCGCGGTAACTGTCAGGCCGTGGTTCCGGTAGTGCGGGGACATCCGCAGCCGCTGGCCGCGTATTATTCGGCGGCGGCGCTGCCGGCGTTTCGCGAGACTCTGGCCGGTAGCGGCAAGCGCAGTCTGCGCGCCGTGCTGGAACGACTGGACGTTTGCCGGGTCAATGAGGTTGACCTGCAGGCCGCTGATCCTGGTCTGCGCAGCTTTTTCGACCTCGACACGCCGGAGGATGTGGCGCTGGCGTTAAGGGTGTTTTCACAAGAAAGGTGAGATGTTGAACGAGACCAAGAATCTATCGGTTGGCGATGCCCAGGCGCAGGTACTGCGGCACGTGAGCCCCGGCGAATCGGAGGAAATCCAGCTTGAACAGGCACTGGGCAGAGTGCTGGCCGAAGTAGTCCGCGCCAACCGTGACCAGCCGCCGTTCGATGTTTCGGCGATGGACGGCTTTGCCGTGCGCAGCGCCGATCTCGTCGCCGGCGGCGCCGTGTTGACGGTCGTCGAGGACATCAGGGCTGGCGACATGCCGGGCAAGACCGTGCAGTCAGGGCAATGCGCGCGCATCATGACCGGTGCCCCGCTCCCGCCGGGAGCCGATGCGGTAATTCGCGTGGAGGATACGCAGGCATTGACCGACGACTGCGTCGAGATCACGGTTCCGGTCAAGGCGGGCAATGACATTCGCGTGCGCGGCGAGAACATGCGCAATGGTGACGTGGTGCTGGAGGCCGGAACAGAAATCACCCCGGGCGTCATCGGCGTGCTGGCCACCGTCAAGCGTGCCCGCCTTCAGGTTTATCGCCGGCCGCGCGTAGCCATCCTGTCTACCGGCGATGAGCTGGAGGCGCTGGTGGCGCCCTTCGATGCCAGCAAGATTCCGGAATCGAACAGCTATGCCCTGATGGCACAACTTCAGGCGCTGGGCATCGAACCGGTGCGCCTGGGCATTGCCCGCGACAAACCTGATGAATTGGCCCGCTTCCTGAAACAGGGGCTGGACTACGACGTGTTGCTGGTTTCCGGAGGAACCTCGGTCGGAGTCCACGACCACGTGCGCCCGACGCTGGCTGACCTCGGTGTCACCATGCATTTCTGGCGGGTCGAGATGCGGCCGGGGCACCCGGTGGCCTTTGGCACACGAGGAAAGAGCCTGGTCTTCTGTTTGCCGGGCAACCCGGTGTCGAGCATGGTCTGCTTCGAGCAGTTCGTGGTTCCCGCCGTGCGCCGCATGATGGGGCATCCGAACCTGTTCCGGCGTTCGGTGGCGGCGCGGCTGACGCATCCGGTGAAGCATCGTCCCGGGCGCGCTGAATTCATCCGCGTGACGCTGGCGCAGGACGCGGCAGGCGGCTTGCTGGCTACATCGACTGGCTCGCAGAGCAGCGGCGACCTGACCTCGATGGCCCGCGCCGATGGTCTGCTGGTCGTTTCCGAGGGTAGCGATGGACTGGCTGGCGGTGACATGGCGCAGGTGCAGTTGCTCGACGGCAGCGCGTTCCAGGGCGGTTCCGGTCTGGTGGAGGAGAAGTCATGAAAGACTGCATCGGCAAGGCCAGGGCGCGCATCGGCATCCTGACGGTTTCCGACCGCGCCAGCAGCGGTGTCTATGAGGACAAAGGCGGTCCGGCGATCTGCGATTGGCTGACGCGTGCGCTCGCCAGCCCGTGGGAACCGGTTGCGCGGGTTATCCCGGATGAGCAGGAGTTGATCGGAACGACCCTGATCGATCTGGTCGATGCCGAGGGCTGCAGCCTGGTCGTGACCACCGGGGGTACGGGGCCGGCGCTGCGCGACGTGACGCCGGAGGCGACCGAGGCCGTATGCACCAAGATGCTGCCTGGATTCGGCGAACTGATGCGCACGGCATCGCTGAAATTCGTGCCGACGGCGATCCTTTCGCGCCAGACGGCAGGCATCCGCGGCAAATGCCTGATCGTCAATCTGCCCGGCAAGCCATCGGCCATCGATGATTGCCTGCAGGCGGTGTTCCCGGCCATTCCCTATTGCATCGACCTGATCGAAGGAGCTTGGCTGGAAACGAACGACGAGTTCTGCAAGGCGTTTCGCCCCGCGCACGCGAAAAAATGAACCTGGGAACGTGAAAACCGTTCGTCATGCGACTTTTCTTTGCCCTGTGGCCGCCTGAATCCGTGGCGCAAGCGCTGGCCGGGCAGGCCGACGCGCTGGTGCGGCATTACGGCGGCAAGGCCACGCGGAAGGAGACGATCCACCTGACACTGGCTTTCCTTGGCGAGGTCGACGAGACGTTGTTGCCGGCGACGATCCAGGCCGCGCAAGTGGTCAGGGGGAGATCGTTCGCATTGACCATCGACCGCCTGGGTTACTGGCGGCACAACCGCCTGCTGTGGGCGGGTTGCTCCTCTCCGGCCGAGGAATTGCAGATCCTGGTTGAGAACTTGCGCGAGCAGCTGCGTGCCGTATCGATCCTCTGTGATGAAAAGCAGCGTTTCACCCCGCACCTCACCCTCGTGCGCAAGGTGCCGGACAGGCGGGGAGCGGTCGGACTGGCGGCTATCGAGCCGATCACCTGGCTCTGCACGAGTTTCGTGCTGGTGTGCTCAAGGTTGGCATCGGCCGGGTCGGAGTACTCCGCCGTGGCCGAGTTTTCATTGGCGGACGGGTAAGCCGTTCAACGCCGGCGGGGCGTCGTGGCGGCGGGCGGGGTGCGGCCTTCGATGTGCCGGAAGTTGATGCGGCCCTTGCTCAGATCGTAGGGGGAAAGTTCGAGCGAGACCTTGTCGCCGGCGAGGATGCGGATGTGATGCTTGCGCATCTTGCCCGCCGTGTAGGCGACCAGTTGGTGTCCGTTGTCCAGCAGGACGAGGTAGCGGGCGTCGGGGAGACATTCGCTGACGACGCCTTGCATTTCGATGAGTTCTTCTTTGGCCATGAGTGCGCCTCCGTAATAGAGAAAAAATAAAACCCGGCAAGAGCCGGGTTCCATCGATGGCGCATCAGAGGCGGGCGGACCCGCCGGAGTGAGCCGTTGCGCGGTTTATTCAGCCGGGCGGATGTTCGAAGCTTGCTTGCCCTTCTGTCCCTGGGTGATATCGAACGTGACGCGCTGACCTTCGGTCAGGGTCTTGAAACCGTTCGACTGAATCGCCGAGAAATGCGCGAAGAGATCTTCGCCGCCTGCGTCCTGAGCGATGAAACCGAAGCCCTTGGAGTCGTTAAACCACTTAACAGTACCTGTTGCCATAATCTTGAATATCCAAAAAATTTAAAAAGGGGACCAGCCCCTTGCTTGAGGGCGAGGATCAAGAGAGCGAGGTGAAAAACAGGGAAGGGGTCTGCAGGACTGCAGGGTCTAACCGGAGAATTACTACACGGACTTGAAGATCGCGGGCGAGACTATGCACTGAAATGCCGAAAAAAGCAAATAAATTATTGATTTTTCTGAAAATCCGAAATCCTGCCCGAGGGCTGTGCCAGCAGCGATTCGAATTGGCGCCGTGGCAGGGGCGGACTGTAGAGGTAACCCTGGTAGATGTCGCAGCCCTTTTCCTTAAGGAGAGCGAGCTGCTCGGCGGTCTCCACGCCTTCCGCCACGACCCTGAAGCCGAGCGTGTGTCCGATCTGGATGATGGCCGTCACGATCTCGCGGTCGTCCTTGCGCAGCGCGATATGTTCGACGAAGCTGCGGTCGATCTTGAGCACATCAAGCGGAAGGCGCTTGAGGTAGGCCAGTGACGAGTACCCCGTGCCGAAATCGTCGACGGCAATACGGATGTCGTGTGCGCGCAGTTTTTGCAACTGGCAGATCGCTTCGTCATGCCCAGACATGAGCGAGGATTCGGTGATTTCGATCTCCAGCAGATTGGCCGGAAAACCCGTCTCCCGGACAATGGCCAGCACTTCGTCGGCAAACCCGGGATCGCGCAGTTGCCTGGCCGAAACATTGACCGCCAGCCTCAGCGTGGGGTGGCCGGCGTCGAGCCACATCCGTCCGGCACGGCATGTTTCGCGCAAGACCCGGCGGCCGAGCGGCAGGATCAGCCCCGTTTCTTCGGCCAGCGGGATGAACCGGTCCGGCGTGATCAGGCATCCATCCGGTGATGGCCAGCGGACCAGAGCCTCCGCGCCGATCACCTTCCCCCTGCGGATGTCGATCTGCGGCTGGAAATACACTTCCAGTTCATCGTCTTCGATGGCGCGATGCAGGCGGCTTTCCAGGTCCAGCCTCTCCCGGGCATTGTGGGTGAGGTCCTCGGAAAAATACTGGAAGCGCGAGCGCCCTTCCTTTTTCGCCCGGTACATGGCTGCGTCGGCCTGCTGCAACAGTTCCTCGGGAGTGCTCGACGGGCCGGGATGAAGCGCGATGCCGATGCTGGCCGAGACGTGGACGTCCTTGCCGTTGATCAGTCGCCACGGCTCTTCCAGCACGGCCAGGATGTCCTCCGCAACCCTTCCGGCGTCATCCGGCCGCGATATTTCCTCGATGAGGATGGCGAATTCGTCGCCGCCCAGGCGGGCCAGGGTGTCGGCGCCGCGCAGCCGGCCCTGCAGCGTTTCGGCAACCTGCTGCAGGAGCTGGTCTCCGGCCAGGTGTCCATAGCTGTCGTTGATGTCCTTGAAGCGGTCCAGGTCGATCAGCAGCAGGGCAATCCCCTTTCTCTCGCGCCGTGCCACGCTCATGGCGTGCTCAAGGCGGGAAAAAAGCATCACGCGGTTCGGCAGTCCGGTCAGCGGATCGTGCTGGGCGACGAACTCGAGGTGCTCCTGCGACGCCTTGATCGCCGACACGTCGGTGAACACGGTGACGTAGTGAAGCGCCGTGCCGGCGTCTTCGCGAACGATGTTGATGGTGGTCAGCTGCGGGTAGGTCTCGCCGTTCTTGCGGCGATTCCACAGCTCCCCCTGCCAATAGCCGCTGTTGGCCAGGCTGGCCCGGATCTCGTCGAAGTACGCGTCGTCGTGGCGCCCCGATCTGAGCAGCGCGGGGGTCCGGCCACGTATCTCCTCCAGCGAGTAGCCGGTGATGTGGGTAAAGGCGCGATTGACCGACTGGATACGGGCCCGGCTGTCGGTGATCATCACGCCTTCCTGCGTGTTCTCGAACACCGCTGCGGCTTGCCGGAGCTCCCTCTCGGCTTTCTTGCGTTCAGAGATATCGGTGTGCGTGCCGGACATCATCGCCGGCTTTCCGTCCGCGTCGCGCTCGACGATGCGTCCGCATGTCAGGATCCACCGCCACTTGCCGGATTTTTCGCGGCAACGCAGCTCCATTTCATGGACGGGAGACTCTCCGGCCAAGTGGCGTTTGATCGAGGCCCAGGCTTTTTCCAGGTCGTCCGGATGGACGTATGAGGCCCAGTTTTCGACCTTGATAGCGGTTTCGCCCGGCTGGTAACCGAGCATGGTCTCGAAGCGCGGGCTGACGGTGAAGGTGTTGGTCCGCAGGTTCCAGTCCCAGAATCCCTGGTCGGATCCGTCGATGACCCGCGTGAGCCGGTGCTCGCTCTCGAGCAGCGACGCCTCGGCTTGCTTGCGTTCGGTGATGACGTCGAAAACGGCCAGGAAATGTCCGGGCTGCGGACAAGAAACGGAGACCGAGACCCACATCTGCAGCGCGGCCAGGTAGTGCTCGAAGCGTTCCGGACGACCGTCGGCCGCGACCAGCCCGAATATCGTCAGCAATTCCGCGTCGGTCTCGCGCACGCCGGGGATGACTTCCGATACGCGCCGCCCGGCTACCCCGGCAAGGCCCGTCTGCCGCGCGAATGCCTCGTTGACGCTGAGGAAGCAGAAGTCCACCGGTTCTCCGCCGTCGTAGATCATCCGGCCGTAGGCCACGCCGTTCAGCAGACTGTCGAACAGTACCCGGGAAGTTCTTTCATCAATGTTCCAGCCGTTTGTCGAAACATCCAGTCTTTTCTGCATCGCGAGCGTCTTCTGATCAGCCAGCCAATTCATGAGGTGCCAAATAGTAGCAATCCGTAGCCGTGTCGTGTTGCCTTCGCAGGACGTATCATGCGTACTCTGCGCAACGGATGAACCCGGAGGCTTGCAGCGTGGTCAATCGCGTACGGTGTGGCTGGCCGTCCTTGAATGGATACTTTCGGAGGAGATGACTTGATTACGTTCTCGGAGGATGCCCTGAAATACGTTCGGGAAAAGAATTCGTCTGTGTTCATCGACATGCCCTACAAAGTGAGCGGCTGCTGTTTCGATGTAACCGAGAGTCCGGCGGTCCGTTTCGGGGTGCCGTCCGATGCCTCCGGGTACACGCGGCAGGACGCACAGGGCGTGACGCTGTACGTGCCTGACTGCCTGCCCGATCCGGATTCGCTGACGATCGGTACTCAGAATTTCCTTGGTTTTCGCAGCCTGGTCATCGACGGCTGGAAACTGATCTGATCGGCAGCGGCATGCGCCCGACCGCTGCGCCGGACTATCTCGCCGGCTATCCGCACGCGCTCGTTGAGCCCGTCCGTCGCCGACTCGCCGACGGCACGCTCGGCGGCGTGCTGCGGCAGCGATACCCGCGCATGCATGCCGTCCGCACCGACAAAGCGCTCTACGATTACGTGCAGGAACTCAAGGACGAGCACCTGCGGAATACCCCGCCGCTGAGCAAGGTGGCTTTCGACGGCAAGCTCCGCGTCCTCGGGCAGGCACTCGGCACGCACACCCGGATTTCCCGCGTGCAGGGCGCGAAACTCAAGTCGAAGAGCGAAATCCGTATCGCCGCGGTATTCCGGGAGATGCCGGAAGAGTTCCTGCGCATGATCGTCGTGCATGAACTGGCGCATCTGCGCATTCGCGATCATGAGAAGGAGTTCTACCGGCTCTGCCAGTACATGGAACCGGCGTATCACCAGCTTGAGTTCGATGCGCGGGTGTGGCTGACGTGGATCGAGGCCGAGGACAAGCGGCCCGTCGGGTGAAGGACGACGGTTTCAACTTCGCAAGAATCGGATTGAAGCGGGCTGGCAAGCAGGCATACTGGCGCCGTGACGAACCAAACGAAGCACGATGAAAACCGCCAGCTTCCTGCCCTCAATAAGGGTGCTTCCTCCCTGTTCATGCGGATCGGCGCTGGCGATCGCCATTGCATTTGGGGGGCGTGGTCATGCCTGACCTGATTGAACAGTCGCGCCATTTCGACGTTGTTGCGCAGGTGATTCGGTTCATCCGCCTCCACGCGAGACAACAACCCGGCCTGGAGGAAATTGCCGCCGCGGTGCATATGAGCCCGCATCACCTGCAACGGGTGTTTTCCGACTGGGCCGGTATTTCGCCGAAACGCTTTCTGCAGTACTTGACCAAGGAGTTCGCCAGGCAGCGGCTCGGCGCGGCTGACGACAGCCTGTCCGTTGCCCTCGACGCCGGCCTGAGCGGCTCCAGCCGCCTTCATGACCTGATGGTGAGTTGCGAAGCGATGACTCCAGGCGAAATCCGTTCGGCTGGCCGCGGGTTGAACATTGGTTTCGGCTTCGCGCCGTCCCCTTTCGGCGAGGTGCTCGTCGCCTGGACGGCGCGAGGGGTTTGTCACTTCGCGTTTTGCACGTCGGAGCAGGCCGAGATGATCTCCGGGCTTTCGGCGCGTTGGCCGGAGGCGACGCT
>DBMG01000186.1 GCA_002304785.1 Candidatus Accumulibacter sp. UBA704
CTGCCCGGGCCAAATGTGATCAATCTGTGTCTCATGATCGGCAGCCGCTATTTCGGCTGGCGCGGGGCACTGGCGGCACTGGCGGGGATGCTGTGCGTGCCGACGGTGGGGGTGCTGGCCCTGGCTGTCGCGTATGCCCGGTATGGGGAGCATCCGATGGCGATCGGCGCCCTGCGTGGGATGGGCGCGATTGCGGCCGGGCTGATCATCGCGGCGGGGCTTCGGCTGGCCGGGGCATTGAAATCCAATCCCCTGGGCGTGCCGTTGTGCGTTGCCCTGGGAGTGATTACCTTCGTCGGGATCGCGGTGCTGCGCTTGCCGCTGGTCTATATCCTCTGTGGTCCCGGCGCACTGGGGTGCGTGGTGGCCTACCGCCGGCTCGGCGGCCGATGAGTACGCCAGCCCTGGATCTGGCTTTGAGCGACTGGCTGGCGCTGTTCGGGCACTTCATGTCGTTGTCGCTGATGGCCGTCGGCGCGGCGTTCAGTACCCTGCCCGAAATGCATCGCTACTTGGTCGACCGGCAGCACTGGCTGACCGATCCGCAGTTTACTGCATCGATCACCCTCGCGCAGGCGGCGCCGGGGCCGAACGTGCTGTTCGTGGCACTGATGGGCTGGAACGTCGGCATGAACGCCGGCGGATACGGGGCGGCGCTGATTGGGGCGGTGGTGTGCCTGGTCGGGATGCTGCTGCCGAGCAGCCTGCTGGTCTACTTCGCTTCCCATTGGGGGCAGCGCAACCGGGATCGCCATGCGGTACGCGCCTTCAAGCAGGGCATGGGGCCCGTGGTGATCGGCCTGCTGATCGGTACCGGCTGGATCATGGCCAGCGCCAACGGCGATCCTGCCAGCGATTGGCCGCTGTGGCTACTGACGGCCGCCGCGACGATCATCGTCTGGCGCACACGTCTTCATCTGCTGTGGTTGCTGGGAATCGGCGCCGTCTTGGGCGGCCTGGGCTGGGTCTGATGGCGATAAAAAACCCGGAAGACTCGTTGGTCTTCCGGGTTTGACGGTGCTGCGAGTGTCAGCCGGCGGCGAGGATGCGCCTGATTTCAGCCAATCCTGCGGAGAGCATGGCCAGGTCCTGCGGCGCATTGCGCTTCAGTTCCTCGATGACGCCACGTGCCGCTGAGCTTGACTGCAACGCTTCGGCGGTGCCGCGCTGGAGCAGCGATTGCCGTAGCGTGCGCAGTTCTCCGGCCAGTTGCGCCCGTGCCCGAGCCTGCCAGCGGTTGCCTGACGGCAGGTTGCCGATGGCGGTGCTGAGCCAGCTGAGATCCAGGCCGGCGTCGAGCTTGGCGCAGGCTGCCGCCACTTCTTCAAGCGCCCGGTTGCCGGTGCGTGCCAGATCGACCAGTTCGAATACGCCGGCGATCGCCGAGCGTGCGTCGAGCAGCGCAGCAATCGCTTCGACCCCCTGCTTGCCGGCACGTGCGGTGCTGATGGCTTGGGCGACGGCGTTGCCGTAGGTGCTGACAACGGTGGCGATGTCGGCGCCGCCCATCTGCGAGGCCAGTATTTGCCGGGTGGCGGCACTGACCATGTCACGCAGTGCCACCATCAGGGCCATCTGGCGCGGGGAAGGAATCTTCAGGTCGAGTGCTTCGATTTCCTTCCACAAACCTTCTGCGCCCAGCAACTCGCTGGCCGCATACCACGCGGCGACGATTTGCTCGAGATCGGCACCGGTTTCGTCAGCGACTTGCTGGGTGAAGGTGGTGCCCATGCGGTTGACCAGACGGCTGACGATCTGCGTGGTGATGATCTCCCTACGCAGCGGGTGCGATGGGATCTGCTCGGCACAGGTTTTTGCCACGGCTTCGGGGAAGTAGCCCACCAGCAATTTCTGGAACTCCGGTGAATCCGGCAGCTTCGACTCGAGAATGGCCTGCTTCAACGCGATCTTGGTGTAGGCCAACAGCACGGCAACTTCCGGAGCAGTCAGCCCGAGTCCCATCTGGGCACGCTCGATGAGATGTTTCTCATCGGGAAGGAACTCGATGGCGCGATTGAGTCCGCCCTTGGCTTCGAGGAAACGGATGAGTTGTCCGTGCGCGTTGAGCAGGTCGCGACCGTAGGTGGCTTCCAGCGAGACGGCCTGGGTTTGCTGGTAATTGTCGACCAGCACCCGGCGGCCGACATCGTCGGTCATCGAAGCGAGCAAGGTGTCGCGCTGCTTGATGGTCATGTCGCCGCTCTGCAACAGGCTGGAGGTGAGGATCTTGATGTTGACCTCGTGGTCGGACGTGCCGACGCCGGCCGAGTTGTCGAGCGCATCGGTGTAGATCAACCCGCCGTTCTGCGCGTATTCGATGCGCGCCTTCTGCGTGAAGCCGAGGTTGCCGCCTTCGCCGATGACCTTGGCGCGGATTTCCGCGGCGTCGATGCGGATCGCGTCGTTGCCGCGGTCGTTGGCGTCCTGGTGGCTCTGGCTGCTGGCCTTGAAGTAGGTACCGATGCCGCCGTTGTAGAGCAGGTCGACCGGTGCTTTCAGGATCGCGCTCATCAACTCGTTCGGAGTCATTTGTTCGGCCTCGACGCCCAGTCGGGCGCGAATCTGCGACGAAAGCGGGATGCTTTTCACGCTGCGCGGCCAGACTCCGCCCCCCTCGGAGATCAGCGACTTGTCGTAGTCGTCCCACGACGAGCGCGGCAGGTCGAAGAGGCGTTGCCGCTCGGCAAAGCTCCTGGCGGGGTCAGGGTTCGGGTCGAGGAAGATGTGGCGGTGGTCGAAGGCGGCGAAGAGCTGCATCTTGTCGGAACGCAACATGCCGTTGCCGAAGACGTCGCCGGACATGTCGCCGATGCCGACGGCGGTGAACGGATCGCTTTGCGTGTCGTGCCCGAGCTCGCGGAAGTGGCGTTTGACCGCTTCCCACGCCCCGCGGGCGGTGATGCCCATCTTCTTGTGGTCGTAGCCGGCCGAGCCGCCCGAGGCGAAGGCGTCGCCGAGCCAGAAGCCGTATTCGATGGCAATCGCGTTGGCGATGTCGGAGAAGGTCGCCGTGCCCTTGTCGGCCGCGACAACGAGGTAGGGGTCGTCGCCGTCGTGGCGGCGCACGTTGGCCGGCGGGACGACCTTGCTGCCGATCAGATTGTCGGTGACGTCGAGCAGGCCGCGGATGTAGGTCTGGTAGCAGCCAATGCCTTCGGCCATCCAGGCGTCGCGCTCGCTGGCCGGCGGCAGGCGCTTGCCGACGAAGCAGCCCTTGGCGCCGAGCGGAACGCCGACGACGTTCTTGACCATTTGCGCTTTCATCAGCGCCAGGCCCTCGGTGCGGTAGTCTTCCATGCGGTCGGACCAGCGTAGACCGCCCCGGGAAACGCTCGATCCTCTCAGGTGAACGCCCTCCATGCGTTGGCTATAGACGAAGATTTCGTAGAGCGGGAGCGGTTTGGGCAGGAAAGGGATGAGTTTCGACGAGATCTTGAACGACAGGTAGTCCTTCGCTTGCCCCTTGGCATCCTTCTGCCAGGCATTGGTACGCATGGTGGCGTGGAAGGCGGTGCGGTAGCCGGAAAGGATGCGGTCGTCATCGAGACTGCTGACTTGCGAAAGGGCTGCCGCCAGTTCGCGGTCGATTGTCTCCGCCTGGGCGTCGTTGCCATCCGGGGCGAAACGCGCTTCGAAGAGGTCGGAAAGCAAGCGGGCGATTTTTGGATGGGCGGACAGGCAGCGTTCGATGTACACCTGGCTGAACGGCAGGCCGGCCTGGCGCAGGTAGCGGCCGTAGGCGCGCAGGATGTTGATGCGCGGAGCGTCCAGTCCAGCGAGGAGCGTGAGCCGATTGAATCCGTCATTTTCGGCTTCGTCGCGCAGCAGCTTTTCCAGGAGATCGAAGAAGGCGCGGCGCGTCGGCTCGTCGTCGAGGGCTTCGGGACGCGGCAACTGCACGGCAAAGTCGGCGATATGCAGGTCGCTGTCGATCAGCTTGAAGGGTTGTTCGGAAAGAACGATCAGCCCCAGGTTTTCGAACACGGGCAGGATTGTCGACAGCGGACGCGACCGGCCTTTCAGGAACAGCTTGATGTGCTGGTGCGATCCATCATCGCCGTAGGGGGCGTTGAGCTTGACCTCGATGCGCCCGCTGTTCTCGGCCGTTTCGAGACGTTCGAGGTCGGAAACGGCGGAACTTGGCGGAACCTGGTCCTGATAGACCAGCGGCAGGGCCGCGCCATAGCGACGCAGCAGTGTGTTGCCGCGCTCTTCACCGTCATGTTCGATCAGGTTGTGCTGAAGTTCGTCCTGCCAGCCGCGGACGATGCGGGCAATTTCGCGCTCGATCGCTTCGGCGTCGTATTCGTAACAGGTGCCTTCGGGGGTTCGGGCGATCAGGTGCAGGCGTGCCAGCCGCGATTCGCCGACCGTCAGGAAGAAGTCGACGCTATCGGCTTGCAGTGTGTCGCGAATCAGGTCGGTGATGCGTTTCCGAATCGTGGTCACGAGGCGGTCACGGGGGGTATAGATCAGTGCCGAAACATAGCGGCACCAGCGGTCATTGCGCAGGAAAACGCGAACCCGCTGATGTTCGTGCAGCATGACGATTCCGTGCGCGATGCGTAGCAGGTCTTCCGTCTCGATCTCGATCAGTTCGTCGCGCGGGTAGGTCTCGAGGGTGTTGCGCAGGGTCTTGTCGTTGTGGCCGCCAGCGACGAAGCCGCAGGCGGCACGGACAGCAGCGACCTTGCCGCGCACGACCGGGATGTCGTTGGTCGAGATGTGGTAGACATGGGCAGCGTAGAGGCCGACGAACATGTGTTGCCCTACCACCTTGCCGCCGGCGTCGCGCTGGAGGACTCCGATGAAGTCCAGGTAGCCTGAACGGTGCACGATCGACCGTGCGTTGGCCTTGACCAGCGTCAGCGCTGAAGGAAGCTGCTCCAGATCCGCCAGCCGGTTGGGGATGCCGGCGCGGCAGTGGCCGAAGCGCGGGTGGTCAGCGTTGCGCAACAGGCCGAGACCGCCTTCCGGGGCGCGTCTAAGTTCGCCGCTGCTGCTGTCGGCACCGAAATGCGCGTAACCGAGAAACACGAAGTTCTCGTTGGCCGTCCAGCGCAGGAATTCAACGATTTCCGGGGTGTCGGCGCTGGTCGACACAGCCAGGTCGGAAATGGCGGTATCGACGCGCTGCCGCATGGCGCCGAAATCTTCCACGGCAGCGCGGATATCGGCCAGGACCTGGCTGATTTCATCCTGCAGGGCCTTTTGCTGTTCGCGGTCGCCGATCCGGTCGATTTCCAGATGGATCCACGACTCGTTGTGGGTGCCTGCACTTCCCCGGGTGATGCTGCGCTGGATGGTGCCGGCCTTGTCGCGCTCGATGCCGAGCACGGGGTGCATCAGGCGGTGGATGGCCAGACCCTTGTTATAGATGACCATCGTCACGGAATCGACGAGGAATGGCATATCGTCGGTAACGATGTCGATCACGGTGTGTGGCGAGTGCCAGCCGTGCCGGTCGAAATCGGGGGTGTAGAGGGCGATTGCTGCCTGCCCTGGCGCCCGGGAAAGGCCGAGCCGGTGGTGCTGGGTGGCCGCGCCGTGCAATTCTTCCGGAGTGGCTTCGACGAAATTGTCGGCGTCTATTTCGGCAAAATAGTTGTCGAGGTGATCGGCAAGCGCGGACGATATCTTCTGGCGTTCTGATATCTCGCGCACGTTGCGCTGGAGGCTGTTGCCGGAACTTGAATCATTCATCATTGGTCTCCTCGCCCGGGGCGAAGGCCGGCATGGCAAGCCGGAACGAATCACCGGGGCGGCATTGTTATAAAAGAACAGACTTGATTCGTAAATATCAGCTTACTAATTTCAACAACAATCGTTAATTGAAACGATAGTGCATTTTTTCCACGTTTTCATGTAATAGCAAACGATGTATATTCATGAGATTGTTCTGTTTTGGAATATAGGCAAATGCGAAGAAAAATTCCCGGCACGGATTTGCTCGTGGCGTTTGAAACCGCCGCACGGCACCAGAGCTTTACGCGAGCGGCCGAAGAGTTGTCGCTGACGCAGAGTGCTGTGTGTCGGAAAATTTCAGCGTTGGAAGATTATCTCGGCGTGCAGTTGTTCAATCGCGTCAAGAAGCGGGTGACGCTTTCCGGAGCCGGCAAGATATATGCCAAACAGGTTCGCGAAAACCTGAAGCAGATCGAGCATGACACGCTGTCGTTGATGGCGCATCGCAGCGCCGGCCGTGTGCTGGAACTCGCCGTCATCCCTACATTTGCGACCCGCTGGCTTATTCCCCGGCTGGCCAACTTCCAGTCGCTGCATCCGGATATCACGCTCGACCTGACGACGCGCAACGAGCCTTTCATGTTCATCGACACTCCGTTCGATGCGGCCATTCATTTCGGTGATCCGGTGTGGCCCGGCGCTATAACGGAATACCTGTTTGGTGAAGAAATGGTTCCGGTCTGCACTCCGGCGCTGTTGAATGGTCGGTCGTCGGTCGAACCGTCCGAGCTCGAAAAAATGCCCCTGCTTCATCAGTCGTCGCGTCCCGATGCGTGGCGGGAGTGGTTCGAAGTGGCGGGGTTGTCGAACGTCAATGCCATGGGCGGCTCACGTTACGAGGTCTTCGCCATGCTCGTCGAGGCGGCCAAGGCCGGCTTGGGCGTGGCGCTGATGCCGCGCTTCTTCGTGCTTAGCGAAATAGCCTCGGGGGAACTGGTAGTGCCTTGCTCGTATGTGCTGCACAATCAGCGCAGCTACTACCTTGTCTATCCGGAAGACAAGATGGAATCCGAATCTCTGCAGGTGTTCTGCGGTTGGCTTCGCGAACAGGCCAGGAATTATCGGGAAGAGG
This sequence comes from Candidatus Accumulibacter sp. UBA704, assembly GCA_002304785.1. Lineage (GTDB taxonomy): Bacteria > Pseudomonadota > Gammaproteobacteria > Burkholderiales > Rhodocyclaceae > Propionivibrio. The sequence goes on from DBMG01000186.1 coordinate 6,818, forward strand.
AAGCCTCGGTTTGATCTCGCCGGGGCCATGTTGCCGCCGGTCTTTCTAGTTCAATAATCGGGCACCTGCATTGAAAAGAGGGCGGGCCGTATTTGGCTCGCCCTCTCCCGTGCGCAGAATCGACGCTGGGAAGGCGAGTTCGCCTTCCCAGTAGAGGGTTCCTTATTTCGGCCGAGATCCGGTCGGGAATGGCCATGCTCCCGTAGGATTCAATGCTGACTTGATTCCCGGGGTGGCGGCGGTCGATGGAGCCGGAGTCGCCGGCGCTTGCGGTGCGGCCACTTTTTTTGCGGCGGCAGCCTTTGGCGTCGCGGCTTTCTTTACGGCGGGCTTGGCGGCAGCAGC
>DBMG01000152.1 GCA_002304785.1 Candidatus Accumulibacter sp. UBA704
TTTTCCAGCAAGGCGTCGCTGAGCCCAGGCCCGTTGTCGAGCACGCGGATCACCAATCGATCGCTGGAGTCGTCGATCCGGACTTCAGTCTCGGTGCCGAATTTCACGGCATTCTCGATCAGGTTCTGCATCGCCCGTGTCAGAGCGCGCAGCGCGCCGGTGTATGGCGTCAGCGCCTGACCGGACAATCGACAGACGGCGCCGGCGTCCTGTGCGTCGTCCACCATGCCTTCCAGCCAGTGGTTGACTTCGATGACATTCGGAGCCTCGCAAAGATGTTCGCTGCGCGCATAGTCCAATCCCTCGGTCACCAGATTCGCCATGTATTCGACGTCGGCGATGATGCGCTCGCGCTGGGGACATCGATCAAGAGCCTCGGCCCGCAGGCGCAGACGGGTAAGCGGGGTTTGCAGGTCGTGTGCGATGGCGGCGAGAATCTGGGTTCGCTCTTCGATATGCCTCAGGATGCGCTCGCGCATCGCATTGACGGCACGGGCCGCCTTCTGCAACTCTTCCGGCCCGGACTCAGGCACCGGCGGCGAATTCGGATTTTGCCCGAACCGCTCGATAGTCCCGAGCATCCGGTCGATCTGGCGCGTGGAAAGATGGACTGCCCACAGAACGAAGGGACTCACGGCCAGCAGAACGACGCCGAGATAGCGCAGTAGCGCGCCTTCTGACGGCATGCTGAACGGATCGATCAGATGGAGCACCAGCGACTCATCGGCGTCTAGCGATAGCACGGCCTGCACGGCCTTCTCGCGTACCGATCGCGGCGCGTCGGCGGGCAGACGAAACGAGAGTCTTGCTTCGGCGGGCAGTTCCGCTTTGAGAACCGCCATCAACGTTACCAGATCGTCGTCGCTGACGACGGCATCGCGCGTTTCGGTTGTGGCCGGCTCCAGCGAAAACCGGTAATGAAAGCCTTGGTTGAGGCGAGTCAGCCATTCCGCCCGCTGTTCCGCCGGGATGCTGCGCATCAAATCATAGGCGAACGAAACGTCGGCCCCCAGGAAGCGCGTCATCTCGTCCTTGATTTCTCCCCCGCGAAAAACCATGAAAGCGAAGAAGCTGACGATCTGAATGGCGCCCAACCCCACCGTGAGAATGGCAAAAAGGCGCGCGGACAGCGAGTGGAACATCGCTACGCGTCGTAACTCACGGGCTGCGCGAAAACGTAGCCTTCATTGCGCACGGTGCGGATGTAGTGCGGGTCGCGCACATGGTCTCCCAGCCGGCGCCGAAGACGGCTCACGCGCAGATCGATCGAACGATCCTCGATCTCGAACTCGCGGCGAGCCAACTGGGATAGCAACTGGTCCCGACTCAGCACATGCTGCGGATGATCCAGAAAAAGGCGCAACAAGCCGTATTCGGCACCGCCGAGCGGCGTGACCACGCCATTCCGATCGATCAGGTTGCGCTGAAGCAGATCGAGTCGCCATTCGCCGAATCGCGCCGTGCGGGCCGTTGACTCGGCAACGACCGTCGGCGGCAGCATGTGAACGCGGCGCAGCACCGCCCTGATGCGGGCAACCAGTTCGCGCGGCACGAACGGCTTGGTCAGGTAATCATCGGCTCCAAGTTCCAAGCCGATGATGCGGTCGATGTCGTCGGAGCGCGCCGTGAGCATGAGTACCGGGATCGGCGGCCGGATGTCGGCTCGCAGACGGCGGAATACGGACAACCCATCCTCGCCGGGAAGCATCAGGTCGAGCACGATGAGATCGACTGGCGACTTCGTCGCCAGCACGGCATTCATCTGCTTTCCGTCCGCCGCCTTCGAAACGCGAAACCCGTTCTGCTCAAGGTAGTCACCGACCAGTTCACGGATTCCCTGATCATCATCGACAACAAGTATATGTTCGGGTCGTTGGTCGTCCATATCCGCGATTTAACTGCGTCCGGCCGTGTTTTTCCAGTCTTGTTTACCGGGCTTTGTATCCGAATGTGTCATCGCCGGTTTTGACATAGGCGGATACAAGCCTGCGCCGCCCCGACAAACTGGCGACACAAGCTGTTGCTTAAATCCAGTCGACATTCTTCGTTGGAACCTGTTTTCAGCAGCACGGCCACTCAGGAACGGAAGCGTCGGTCTTGAGTGGTGATTCGTCCGGCGGATATCGGCCAGCGCCTCGTTGTACCGGCCGGCATCCTTAATTGACAGAGCACACAGGAGGTCTCAATGAAATTCCGATCCATCAGCATCCTGCTTCTCTCACTCGTCGGCATGTTGGGCGCCCCCGGACTATCGACGGGTGCCGAAGAAATCCAGAACCGCACGATCAAGTTCGGCCACCTGAACAACACCGATCACCCGATCAGCGCCGGCGTCAAGAAATTCGCCGAACTCGTGGCCGCCAAGAGCGGCGGAAAAATGCAGGTCAGAGAGTTCCCGTCCAATCAGTTGGGCACCGAACAGCAGCAAACCTCCGGTCTGCAAGGTGGTGTCCAGGAAATGCAATCCCCCGCCACCACGTCCCTCGTCGGACTGATCAAGGATTATGGCGTCATCGATTTTCCGCTCTCGGTCAGCAACCACCAGCAGGCCTTTTCTCTGGTCGACGGTCCGCTCGGATCGGCGCTGCTTGAGAAACTCCCCGAGGTCGGGCTGATCGGGCTGGGCTACTGGGATCTCGGATTTCGCAACGTCACCAACAGCAAGCGTCCGGTTGCCCGACTCGAAGACTGGCAGGGCCTGAAGCTTCGCGTCATTCCCAATCCTGTCTATCTGGAAACATTCAACGTTCTGAAAGCCAACCCCGTGCCCATGAGTTTCAGCGAACTCTATACGGCGCTTGAAACAAAAACCGTCGACGGACAGGAAAACCCGTTTGCCGTCATCCGCTCCAACAAGTTCTACGAGGTCCAGAAGTATCTGAGCGCCACCAATCACGTCTATTCGACCAACGTCATCCTGGTCAGCAAGAAATTCTGGGACAAACTCTCCGCCGTCGAGCAGAAGATCATGAAGGACGCGTTCGTCGAAGCGCGCGATTACCAGCGCAAGATCAGCGTTGAAGCCGCGAACAAGGCCGTCGATGAACTGAAGGCCGCCGGAATGCAATATAACGATGTCTCACCTGCCGAGCAGGAGCGCATGCGGCAGGCCGTAAAGCCGACGATCGAAAAATTCCTCAACAGCTACGACCCGGCCATTCAGAAGTTATTCGTTTCGGAAACCGCTCGCGTCCAGGCGATGAAGTAATTCACGGCGAAGCTGAGCGCTGCCTCGTGTCGAGACGGCGCTCACTTTGCCATATGAAAACGGATCACACCGCTGTGGTGACTCTGCCAGCATCGCGAGTCCTGGTCAGTCCGGGAGGTTAACCAGGCACACGTGACTAACCTGCGTCATGCGTCGTGACACGGATGCCGCGTTCAGGGGTTTATTTCCTGAGCACATCGCTTTGCGAAGCGATTTCCTGATTGATCCATTCCCGAAACACCTGAACCACCGGTTTCGCTATGTCCTTCTTCGAAATCACCAGATAGTAGGCATAGGCAGATGGCAGCGTTATTGGAAATGGAATGACCAGCCGGCCCATCGCAACGTCGGCTTCCACATGCTGTTTGATGACCAACGCGACCCCCTGCCCTTCGAGAACAGCTTCATGCACGAGAACGGAGTTGGAATAGCGTGGCCCGCTCTCGGTATCAATGCCTCGAATCCCCGCTCGTTTCATCCACTCGTGCCAACTCGGACGCTTGGCAGCGTCAGGAATCATTTCATCGTGAATAAGAATCTGCTTGCGCAGGTCACGCAAGGAGTGCAAGGGCTTGTCTGAGGCAAGCAGACGGGGGCTGCACACCAGGACGTATTCCGGCATCAGCAGTTTTTCCACCCAGTAGCCCGGATATTCACCGCAGCCAAAACAGATCGCGACTTCGGCAACGTCTCTGCGCGGGTCTATGGGCTTGCCAGCCATCTCGGCCAGCGTTCTCGGGCTATCGATATTGCCCGGGCTGCTGGTGATCCGGATAGCGACATTCGGGTTCGCCGCGGAGAATCCTTCGACATGGTGCACCAGCCACCGCGTCGCAAACGACGGCGGGGCGCTGACGTTCAGGCTGTGTGAGCGAATCCGCCGGGTACTCTCGACTCCGGCGACGAAGCACTCGAGCCCATCGCGAACGTTCGGGATCATGGACACGCCGTGTTCGGTCAATTGCAGTACGTTCGTCTCGCGCCGAAACAACGCGACCCCCAGATAGGACTCAAGCTTCTTGATCTGTTGACTCACCGCCGATGGCGTGACGTTCAGTTCCTCCGCGGCCTTCCTGAAGCTCAGGTGGCGCGCAGCAGCTTCGAAGGTGCGGAATGTAGAGAGTGGCGGCAGTCGGTAGGCCATGACATTTGCCTTTAGGCCAGAGATTAGTTTTTCTAATGACGAGCATTATAAATCATCGTTTGCCGAGAGAGGGGGAGCGGAATAGATTGTTATCAGGCGCTTGCTAGCACAAGAGGCAGCCCAAACGGACCGGCAAAACAGTCTTTTCGATCATGTCGACGAATCGCAGATCGATCTCCGGTGCAAGCCTCGATCCGATGGATTTGTCGATACGCAACCCTCAAGCCCGGAGAAGGTCACCTCGGCGCCATTAATCACCCGATCTAGGAATCGTCGAGAACGACATCGCATGGCTGAGTTTCCGAATCAGTTGCCTTAAACCGGTGCTGATCGTGTTTCGCAAGGAGCATTATCGTGAAAAACAATATTAAGAGTTCGTGTGTTTCGGTTCCTGTCCCGACGGAGTTGTACGTCAGCATGCGTGACCTCCTGAGCAACTCGAATATGGAATGCGGCCCCGCGCTCATGTTGCCATCCATCCTGCAAGAGAGCCGGACTGTCGCTGGAGCCAATCTGCGAAAGCAAAGCAGAGGAGGCAGGAATTCTGCGCCCTGTTAACCGGATGAGTCTCCATACCGCTTCGCATTTGAAGCGGCGTGGCCGGCGGCCATAAACCGCGGTTCATCCTGTTTTACAAGGAGTATTGCAATGAAAAACGACATTCAAGGTTCGTGCGTTGAGATTCCCGTTCCAATCGACATGTACGTCGCCTTGCTCGAGCAGTTGAGGAAACAACATATGGATTGTGGGCCGGATCGATTGGTGGCATCCATCATCCAGAAGTATCTGGATGGCAACTCGGCCGAACACCTGCAACAACGCAGCAAGATAAGGCCGCCTGCGCCGGAGTGGACGAATGACTGGATCATGTTTGGCGAACCACCCGCCATGGCAGAAAGCGAAGCGCCAGGATCTTGCACCAATCCGGAAAAGCAGCGAAGCAATGATTGGTGCATCGGCTGCGGCTGTCCATCGGAAGATCTCGCGTCGTTGTAGGACGCGTTTGAGAAAACCCATGAGAACAGCGATACGGACAATTTCGAACAAATGCCCATTACTCAGTCTAGTCCTCGATGGCGAGGAAGCGGCGAGATGCGTGACAACTGCGGATACAGTATTCGCTGAAAAGAGACGAAGCGGACTCTGGTCTTATGACATATGTTCAGGTAGTTTGAGTTTGAGGTCCGCTGCCGCTGCTCGCAATACTGCGAGAGTTCGCTTCTGCAATGTACTTGAGAAGCGACTGCGTAATCCGGAAACCGAGAGTGCTCCCCATAAATGGCCATCCAAATCCATAACCGGAACAGCTACCGCTGCTGCGTCCGGATCACGCTCTCCTAGGGAGATGTACCAACCCTGATCGCGAGTCATTTGATGGTCTGGGTTATTGATGTCACTGAAAGCAGCAAGGATTCGCCCTGAAGCACCAACGTTCAGCGGAAGGCGCGCGCTCAAATCATTTCGCCTTTAGTACCGCTGAAGCAGCACTTGAAGATGGGTTTTTTCCGGATGTCATTAGTTCGGATCTCACCGTGAAAACGTTGTTTAAACCCCCTGTGTATAGCCTTCCATACACCCTATCGAAGTATTTGGCGTTGGGATGCAAGCTCCCAGAAGTGATCGCCGCTGCAACCTGCAAACCGGCGGGCCTGATGGAACTTCAGGGAAAAATCGGAACCCTGTCAGCAGGGGCGTACGCGGATATCGCAATATTCCACATGGATACCAATCTGGTTACGTTTCTGGATACGCGAAAGCAAACGCGCCAAGGAAATCGAATGTTGCTTCCGTACATGACGATTCTGAATGGTCAAATCGTCTTCCGCGATTTGAGGTTCCTCAACTGAAAGCGTACTGCACTCATTCGGTTCTTGCGCCTGAACCTTGGAGCGCTGGATCTAGACTTGGGCGTTGGACGAATTGTTGCTATCGGAATTGTCCGAAATGCAAAGCTGTCTATTCAACATCAGAATCGCTCGTTAACTGGACGACTCAGCCGAATCATCGAATTCAGAACTGAATGAAAAAAGTTCGAAGCTCAGTGAAAACCGACAGTGTCGGTTCTCATTAAGTCCTGAAATGTGAACAATCATGAATCAAAAAGTGACCTCATATCCAATCACAACTTCCTGAATTCGATTTTCATTTAACTCTGAATTATTCCTAATTCTTCTCATTCAATTCTGAATTCTGACACAACCACTATCCTCCTGAGGCAGGAATGCGGCTGTCGGGTGGCACGATTGTCAGCGTCTTAAAGGACAGCTTCAGGGGCGAATTCCTCGACTTGCCGCAAGGTCATGCCGAAGCCGATTTGCATCGCGGCCTACTGCGTCGGCTGAAGGATTTTCTCATCGAGCTGGGACCGGACTTCTGTTTCGTCGGCAGCGAGTTCCCTTTGGAGGGGGACAGGCGCGATTTCGCACTGGACCTTCTCTTCTCCCACTGGGAGGTGAATTGCCGAGTGGCGATTAAACTGCAGGTCGGACGCTTCGAGCTGGACTATCCTCGCGTTCGGCTTGCTTGAGGGGCCAAACTCATCGTTGCAGCATGCAAATTGCCAAGCGAGATCGTGCGACGGGATGTCCGAAGCAATTCGGCGCGGTATCGAGCGATACCATGCTTTTGAGACGCAATCGACTCTCGCCGTATCGCAGCTAGAAAGCATTCACGTGCCTGCACTTGAGCGACTCCGCGTCTCCGCCACCTGTGCTGATGACGCCAGGTCCATCACGTGGGTTCTTCACGAAATCATGCTCAGGCTTGGCCGCCCACTCAGCGGATTGGGGCGGTACCCGCGCGGACAGCTCTCATTGTTCTGACCGAGGGCACGCTATCGCTATGACTTCATCGTCACAACGTCTCGCCAATGTTCCATGCCCGCAGCTATTTGAGGCGACAAGCTGCTGGCTTACTCGTCTTGCCTTATCTCAAGGGGCCGATCTAGCCGAACTACTGAGATTCCTCAAAATACCCGGAAATACAGACGTCGACCGTGCCCTCTTAGGCCCCCACCTCGGTGATGTTAAACGGGTGTGTGGCTTGCCAAGCTCAGCGTTTCAAGTCCAAGAGCGACTCATGCATTCGCTCAACTCGATATCGCCGATCGGGGACAAATTCCTGCTAACCGATCGTTTGCGCCGACCGAAATTTCGATACTGCCCTGTATGCATCAAATCGATGCGGGTACCACACTTTCCGATTCATTGGCGATTTGGTGCGTGGCGATGGTGCCCAGAGCACGATTGTCTATTGGAATCAAATTGCCGGTCGTGTGGAAGACCAATCATCTTTCCAACCGACATTTTCTCTTCAAAGGCGGGAATGCAAGGCTGTCTTCTGATTAACCACTGTTTAGGGTGTGGGGCACGGCTGTCTGGAGAGAAACCATGTTATTTGCAGATTGGAAATCTCCGCCGGGTGTCGTGGTACGAAGAAATGGTATTGGCTAATGGACGCGCGCTACTGTCGGCGCTCTACCACGGGTATTTTTTTACCAGCGCAACTGGCATTGAGGATCTGAACGGTCTCAAGCGCATTGAAACGTATGGATTGCTTCCCTCGGGGGAACATTGGATGTCCGTAGAAAACGTGCGAAACAGAATTATTCCCGATTCTGCCGAGACACGGGTTCGATGGAGATCAAAGCCAGATTACTGATCATCGGGATGCAGCAACCATTGCGGATTTCCCATCTGGCACTGTCTTTCTACTTCGCTCGCTGACACTTTTCTTGGGTCGGCAGTTATAACCGCATGTTACGAATCTCAGCTTGAACAGTTGATGAGCAGCATCGACGTTGAAGCGAAGCGAAACACGAAAATCCTGTAGCGACGATGTGCCGGATTCTGGAAGTCTCGGAAAGCGGCTATCACGCCTGGCGCCAGCGCCCGCCCTCGGCGCGCCAGCAAGAGAATCGCCGGTTGGAAACCGAAATCAAGGCGGCACACCAGAGGACGCGGGAAACCTACGGGCCGGAGCGCCTGCATTCCGACCTGGCCGATCAGGGCGTCCAGACCAGCGTCTATCGCATCAAGCGGATTCGCACGCGACTCGGATTGCGCTGCAAGCAGAAGCGTAAATTCAAGGCGACGACGAATTCGAACCATGCACTGCCGCTGGCACCCAATCTTCTGGATCGGCAATTTGCTGTGGCGGCACCGAATCGCGCCTGGGTAACCGATATCACCTATGTCGCCACGGACGAAGGCTGGCTCTATCTTGCCGGCATCAAGGACTTGTTCAACGGCGAACTGGTGGGCTACTCCATGTCTGGACGGATGACCACGGCACTGGTGTCACAAGCGCTATTCCGCGCTGTCGCTGCCAAGCGGCCAGCGAAGGGGTTGATCCATCATTCGGATCGCGGCAGTCAGTACTGCTCCCATGCTTATCGGAAGCAACTGCAACAGTTTGGCATGCTGGCCTCCATGAGCCGCAAGGGCGACTGCTGGGACAATGCGCCGATGGAGAGCTTCTGGGGCTCCCTGAAAAATGAGCTGGTGCATCACCGTCGCTTTGCCTCGCGAGAGCAGGCCAAACGAGAAATCACCGAGTACATCGAGATCTTTTACAACCGCATTCGCACGCAGGCGCGACTTGGCTATCTCTCGCCTGCCGCTTTCAGCCAGAAATACTATGCAAAACAGATGGCCGCTTAACCCGTTGGACTCTATGGTTGACGACCTACCTCAAAAATCCCGTAGCTGAAGGTCAGTCCGCTTTGGAGAATCTCGACAGACGGGTTTGGGTCGGGAGCACCAGTTCACCGGAATAGAAAGCGGCCATTCAGGCCATCTGCTCGACCAATGACTGTAAACTGTCAAGCAGCCGACCTACAGTGAGCGATTAGCCAACGGCGGCAAAGGCCGAGAAGCCGAAGAAGTATGACGCCCGGGCTTGACCGGGCTTCGATTATCTACCGTCCGATAGAATTTATTGTCTCCGATCGCGTGAGCCCCGACGAAAGCACTCCTCTCGGACAGACACCCCAACTGTTACAGACTTTCTTCTGGGTGTTACAGACTTTCTTCTGGATATCAGTGACTACCAGTTCGACTCGTTTTCCGGCGTGGCGCTGATCCGGTGGATCGACAGATCGGCCCCGTGGTATTCGTCTTCGCGGTCGAGGCGCAATCCAAGTGTCGACTTGAGCACGCTGTACACGATCACGCTGCCGGTCAGAGCGACGGAGATGGCCATCGCGGTCATGATCAGTTGCGGCATGAAGGCGATGCCTCCGGCGCCACCCAACGCCTTTTGCCCGAAAATGCCGGCGGCGATACCACCCCAGGCGCCGCACAGGCCATGCAGCGGCCAGACGCCGAGCACGTCGTCGATCTTCCAGCGGTTCTGCGTCAGGGTGAACATGAAAACGAACAGGGCGCCGGCCATACCGCCGACGACGAGCGCGCCCATCGGGTGCATCAGGTCGGAGCCGGCGCACACGGCCACCAATCCGGCCAGCGGGCCGTTATGTACGAAGCCGGGGTCGTTCTTGCCGAGCAGGGTGGCCGCCAGCGTACCGCCAACCATGGCCATCAGAGAATTCATCGCGACGAGCCCGGAGATCTTGTCGAGCGTCTGCGCGCTCATGACGTTGAAGCCGAACCAACCCACGGTGAGTATCCACGCCCCCAGCGCGAGGAACGGGATCGACGAGGGCGGGTGCGCAGAGACGCGGCCTTCCTTGGTGTAGCGTCCGTAGCGCGCACCGAGCAGGATGACTGCCGGCAGGGCAATCCATCCGCCCATCGCATGCACCACGACCGATCCGGCGAAATCGTGGAATTCCTCGCCAAAACTGGCCTTCAGCCAGGCCTGGATGCCGAAGGCCTGGTTCCAGGCGATGCCCTCGAAGAAGGGGTAGATGAATCCGACGATGACGAAGGTGGCGATGAGTTGCGGGTTGAAGCGGGCACGCTCGGCGACCCCCCCGGAAATGATCGCCGGGATCGCCGCCGCAAAGGTTAGCAGGAAGAAGAATCGCGTCAGCTCAAAGCCATTCTTCTCCATCAGCACCTCCGCGCCGGAGAAGAAATTGACCCCGTAGGCCACCGAAAAACCGATGAAGAAGTACGCGATGGTCGATACCGAAAAATCGACAAGGATCTTCACCAGCGCGTTGACCTGGTTCTTCTTGCGAACCGTTCCAAGTTCCAGAAACGCAAAACCCGAGTGCATGGCCAGCACCATGATGCCGCCCAGCAAGATGAAAAGAACGTCACTGCCCGATTTGAGTGCTTCCATGCCCCCTCCTTCAAATGATCGGAGCAGGGAAGCAATTAGCATTCCAAATTATGGAATTATTTTTATTCAACAAGTTAGCAACAACAGACAGGAAACGCCACCCCATTGTTGTGCAACCGCCCGTTTGCAGGCACTAATTTGGGACGGCAATTCCTGGCGCAGGCGGCCGCTCATTGTGTTGGTGCAAACCCTGGCGGCAACAGGACCCACATTTGCCCCGCCTGTTTCATCCGACCCGCCTGGGCGCCCGCATCGGCGCCAAATCCCCAGAAAAAATCGGCACGCACCACACCACGTATCGCCCCGCCCGTATCTTGTGCAAGCACTAGACGGGTCAGTGGCACGGCAGAACTGGGCTGGGTCGTCGACAGGAACACCGGCGCCCCCAGCGGCACGTGCCGCGGGTCTATGGCGATGCTCCGGCCGGGCGTCAGTGGAACGCCCAGCGCCCCCTGCGGCCCTTCTTCGCCGTTGCCCTTGACCGGCATCTCGCGGAAGAAAACGTAGCTCGGGTTGGCATTGAGCAGTTCGGGCAGCCTCGACGGGTTGGCCCTGGCCCACGCCTGGATGCCCTGCATGGAAGCCTGCTCAATGGGAATTTCGCCGCGATCGGCGAGCACTCGCCCGATGGCCTTGTACGGGTGGCCATTCTGGTCGGCGTAGCCGAGGCGCACCATGCTGCCATTGGGCAACTTGACCCGCCCCGAACCCTGAATCTGCAGGAAGAACAGCTCGATGGCGTCGTCCACCCACAGCAGGACCTTCTCGGGATAACTCTTCTCCAGGCCATGCCCGGAGATCTCGGCGCGCGAATAGTAGGGCACCACGCGGTTCCCCACCAGGCGACCGCGCAAACGCATGTTCTTCAGGTCCGGCAGCACGTCGGACAGGTCGATAGTCAGCAGGTCCGGGGGGACGCCCAGCACCGGTTGCGAGTACTTCGCCGAGCGCGTGCGCGCGCCGCGCAGGAGCGGTTCGTAATACCCGGTCACCAGGCCGCTGGTCGATCCGTCGGGATTGGTCAGCAGCCAGGGTTCCAGCCGGGTTTCCAGGAACTGCCGAATCGCCTTGCCATCCTTGGCCAGCACCGTCCGCGCATCCTCGCAGACCGTGCTCCACTGCGGCCAGTGCGGTCGGCCAGTCATACCCCGGCAGGATTGCAGGAAAGCCGGCCAGGCAGCGACCGGGTCATCTTCGCTCCATCCGGGCAAATCGCTCCAGCGGGCCGGTTGCAGCGGCTTCGCCGGTGGCGGGACTTCGACGACCGGAGGCACGGGCGGGCACTGCGGGCAGGCCGGGCACACCGCCAGCGGCGTTTCCCTGATCGTGGCGCACGCGGTGAGCAGGAGGCTCAAAGCGGCCGCGAGCAGCAGTGGGGACTTTGTGGTGCGACGCGTCATCGTTTGGCTTTTGATCATGGTTTGGCTAAAGTTCGGTGTTTCCGGATCGACCGAGTATACCGCCCCATGAGCGACACCACCCTGCAACTCGCTTCTTTCCTAGCCCGCGCCGAACGGCTGCTCGCACGCATCGAGCCGTTGCTGCCGCCGGCTTCCGCCGAGCCCGACTGGAATGCCGCCATCGCCTTCCGCTGGCGCAAGCACGGCTCTGCCCGTTACCTGCAGCCGGTTCGACGCCCCTCGCCCATCCGTCTGGAGGATCTGCAGGACATCGACGAGCAGAAGTCGCGCATCGACGCCAATACCCGGCAATTCGTCGCCGGCCGGCCGGCCAACAACGTTCTGCTGACCGGCGCGCGCGGTTCGGGCAAGTCGTCGCTGATCAAGGCACTGCTCAACGAACATGCGCCGAACGGCCTGCGCGTCATCGAAGTAGAAAAGCACGACCTCGTCGACCTGCCGGATATCGTCGATCTCATCGAGCAGCGGCCGGAGCGTTTTATCATTTTCTGCGACGACCTCTCGTTCGACGCCGGCGATGCCACGTTCAAGGCGCTCAAGGTTGTCCTCGACGGCTCGATCGCCGCCGCGCCGGACAATGTGCTGATCTACGCGACTTCGAACCGCCGGCACCTGATGCCCGAGTATTTCGAGGAAAACCTGGAAACTCACCGCGTCGGCGAGGAAATCCACCCGGGAGAGGCCATCGAGGAGAAGATTTCCCTGTCGGAACGTTTCGGCCTGTGGCTATCCTTTTACCCGTTCGACCAGGACGCCTACCTGAACATCGTTGCCCACTGGCTGCGCTCGTTCGGCTGCAAGGAGGCGGACATCGCCCGTGCCGAACGCGACGCGCTCAACTGGGCGCTGCTGCGCGGCTCGCGCAGCGGCCGCGTAGCCTGGCAGTTCGCCAAGGACTGGGCCGGCACGCGCAGGAATGCCCGGGCCAGGCGCGGCAAATGACCCGCATCGTCGAAGTATCGGCAGCCATACTGCTGCGCGACACGGAGCACGGACGCGAATACCTGCTGGCACAACGTCCGCCCGACAAGGTCTACTCTGGCTACTGGGAATTTCCCGGCGGCAAGCTCGAAGCGGGCGAGTCGTTCGATGATGCCTTGGTTCGCGAGCTGCATGAAGAACTGGGTATCGAAATCGAGCAGGCCGCGCCGTGGCTGTGCCGCGAATTCACCTATCCGCACGCCCGGGTGCGCCTCAAGTTCTTCCGCGTCACGGCCTGGCGTGGCAACATTCATCCCCACGAGCACACCGGCATCGAGTGGACGCGCTTCGGCGACGCACCCGCCGTCGCGCCGGTGCTGCCGGCCAACGGGCCGATTCTGCGCGCGCTGGTCCTGCCGGAAATCTACGCCATCACCAACGCGGTCGACAACGGAATCGATGCCGAACTGGAACGTGTCGCCCGAGGTTTGCGCAACGGGATCCGGCTATTTCAGATTCGCGACAAGATCCTGTCGGCCAATGATCGCCAACGTTTCGCGCAAGGCATCATGGCGCTTGCCTCATCGTTTCCGGAGGCCTGCGTCCTGGTCAACGATGACGAGCAACTGGCCCGTGCCGTCCGCGCCAGCGGCCTCCACGTCTCGTCCGGGAAACTGCACAAACTCGCAAGCCGTCCCGATTTCGACCGTGTCGCCGCTTCCTGCCATACGCCCGCCGATCTCGAGCGCGCCGCTGACCTGGGCATCGATTTCGTCGTACTCAGCCCGGTCCTTCCGACCGCCAGCCATCCAGAGGCAGGAGGCATGGGATGGGAGGCGTTCCGGCAACTCGTCGAGCGTCTGACGATCCCGGTCTACGCGCTTGGAGGGATGCACGCGGAGCTGCAGGGAACGGCTCAAGCGCACGGAGCGCACGGCATTGCTCTGATGCGAGGCTGGTGAAAATCGGCTATCCGGCCTTGGGCGGCTCGTCGAGCGGATCGATCTTTTCCTCCTGCACCGGAACCCGGTAGGCCTCGGACGCCCAGGCGCCGAGATCGATCAGCTTGCAGCGCTCGGAGCAGAACGGGCGATACTTGTTCTCGGCGCTCCACAACGACTCGCCCCCGCACTGCGGGCAGCGCACCTTGGTCATACTTGCCGGCATTACAGGTTGCAGAAGACGATGTCGAAGGGCACGTCCACCGCCGTATCGGGCTGGCGCTGGCGAGATTCGAGATCCTGCCGGATGAAACGGATGTTCAGCGCGTACTTATTGGCGCTGATTTCCGGCATGAAGGGCAATTGTTCCTTAAGCGATACGCGCACCATCTGCGACGTACTGCCGCCCAGCATCAACTGGAAGGAACCGCCTTTCGCCGTCAAATGCTCGGCCGTCCCGCTGGCCCGCAACAGACGCAGCACGATGGACAAGCCGTCGCGCAACGGAATCAACGGTTTCAGCCACCCCTGAAGCGCCTCCTGGCGGACATTGATGGGCTGGTGTTGCCAGTAATAATACGAAGGCAGGTCGAACTCGCACACACCGCCGGGTATTACGGCGCGGCTCTTGATGGCCATCAGCCACTCGTTTTCGCGCAGGTATTGGCCGATCTTGCCGGTCATGGCCAGCAGCGCAGCAGACGACTGCTCGATCTCATAAAGCGCTCCGGAAAGCGCTTCTTCGGAAATCTCCGGATTGTTGCGGAAGGCCAGCAGCGATTGGCGCTGGCGCTCGAGTTCCTGAATCAAATCCATCTTGAGGTCGGCGCGACCAGCCACTTCGAGAATCTCGAACAACGACAACAGGACGACATGATGTTCGCGCGCGCCCTGCTGCTGTATGAAATGGCCCGCTTTTTCGAATAAATCCTCCAGGCGCAACAGGGTCCTAATGCGCTCGTTAAAAGGATATTCGTAGGTAATCACATTGCCGCCAAATGAGTGATTTAGGTGAAATTCCCAGCATTCTGAGCCATTTGCGAACAAATCTCAATGGTCCGCATTAAGTATTTTGCGGCACGGTCAGTGATCACGTGCCAGTTCAACGTAGCGCTGATGCAAGGCGAGAACGTGTGCCTGCAATTCATCGCGGCTGGCGCCGTTGGTGACGATATCGTCCGCCGCCGCCAGCCTCTCCGCCCGACTGGCCTGGGTGGCCATGATGTCCCTCACTTCTACCGCCGTCAATCCGCTACGCTCCATCACGCGTGACACCTGCAGATCCTCGTCGCAGTCAACCACCAGCAGCCGATCGATGCGCCCTCGATAGGCGCCGGATTCGATCAGCAGCGGCACGACCAGCAGCACGTAGGGCGCGTAATCCGCCCGTTCGCAACGCGCCGCGCTCTCGCTACGGATCATCGGGTGCAGGATCGACTCGAGACGCTTGCGCGCTGTGGGATCGGAAAAACAGAGCTGGCGCATGGCCGCGCGGTCGAGGCTGCCGTCAGGCCGCAGGACCGAGGCGCCAAAGGCAGCGGCGATGTCGGGCATGGCTGCGCCCTGCGGGCCGGTCAATTCGTGGGCGATGGCATCGGTATCGACCACGGCCGCTCCGAGTTCGGCGAAGAGATTGGCCACCGTCGTCTTGCCGCTGCCGATGCCCCCGGTCAGTCCGATGACGAAGCTCATTGAGATGACGCGTTCCGCGGCTTGCAGGCGCCACGACTGGATTCCGGGGCAGCCTGGGCGATGATCTGGTTCAACTCCGCCGCCTGTGCTTCGGGGCCGCGAATCTCGACATGCGCCACGGCCGGCTTGTGCGGGCGTTCGGTTATCCTGGCGGACCGGACGCCCTTGTCGCGCAACGTGTCGAGGGCGGATTCGGCGGCTTCCTGCGTGGAAAACAGGCCCAGGGAAATGGCCAGGCTGTTCGGCCCGCTTTCCTGCACGATGAAGAACTCCTTGACGCCGAATTTCTTCAGTTCGGCGGCCTTGTTCTCCGCTTCACGCTTGTTCTTCAACGGGGGAATATTGACCCAGTAACTCGAATTCCCCGGGACCGCCGTGCGGGCGACCTTGAAGGCCGGGAGTTTTTCCGTCAGCAGGGCTTCGATCGATTCGACCGCCGCGACGGGCATTTCACCCAAGGCCACGCACACTTCCGCCGGCGCCCGCTCGACGGGCTTCGCCGTCTTTTCCGGCCGGGAGACTTCCGGCGGCGGCTGGTCATTGGACACGACACTTATTCGATCGGCAAGCAGTTGCTGATTGACCCGGTAGGCGTCGGAATCCCGCGAAACGCCCAGATATTCATGCGTCCAGGCAAAAAACAGCAGGTTGGCCAGAATCAACAGGAAGACGAAGAGGCGCATCGTTCAGTTTGCTGTTCGCGTCGGTCAGGCAAAATCGGGAAGGTGTCGTAGCGATTCCTGGATCGCTTCCTCCGGATACTCGAAATCCTCGAGTTCCCCGGCGAAATAGCGGTCGTAGGACGCCATGTCGAAATGTCCGTGCCCGGTCAGATTGAAGAGTATGGTGCGCGGTTCGCCATCCTGCTTGCAGCGCAGCGCCTCGTCAACGGCGGCGCGGATGGCGTGGCAGGATTCGGGGGCGGGAACCACGCCTTCGGCACGGGCGAACATCACGCCCGCCTCGAAGGTCGCCAGCTGCGGCACGGCCACCGCCTCGATCAAACCCTCGTGATAAAGCTGCGAAACCAGCGGAGAGGCACCGTGGTAGCGCAGCCCGCCGGCGTGGATGCCGGGTGGCATGAAGTCGTGACCCAGCGTGAACATCTTCATCAACGGCGTGAACCCCGAAGAATCGCCAAAATCGTAGGCATACTTGCCCTTGGTCAGCGACGGGCATGAGGTCGGTTCAACCGCCACCAGCCTGACCATGCGCCCGCTGCGTCCGCCGCCCGCGTTGTCTGCCAGGAACGGGAAAGCCATGCCGGCGAACGACGATCCGCCGCCGCACGGAGCAAAAACCACGTCCGGCCAGTCGCCGGCCATCTCGAATTGCTTCCTGGCCTCCAGGCCGATGATGGTCTGGTGCAGGGCAACGTGGTTGAGCACCGAGCCGAGGGCATAATTGGTGTCGGCACGCGATGCAGCTTCCTCGACGGCCTCCGAGATCGCCAACCCCAGCGAGCCCATGTTTCCAGGATCGCGGGCCAGCACATCGCGGCCGGTCTGGGTCATCTCCGACGGACTGGCGAACACCTCGGCCCCCCAGGTCTGCATCATCGAACGCCGGTACGGTTTCTGCTGGTAGCTGACCTTGACCATGAACACGCGCACATCAATGCCGAACATCTGCCCGGCGAGAGCCATCGAACAGCCCCACTGCCCGGCGCCGGTTTCGGTGGTGATGCGCTTGATGCCCGCCTGCTTGTTGTAGTACGCCTGCGGCACCGCCGTATTCGGCTTGTGCGATCCGGCCGGCGAAACGCCCTCGTTCTTGTAGTAGATCTTCGCCGGAGTTCCCAGCATTGCTTCCAGCCTCGCCGCACGCACCAGCGGCGACGGGCGCCACAACCGGTAGATTTCACGCACTTCCCGCGGTATCGGGATCCAGCGCTCGGCCGACATTTCCTGCTCGAGTATCGCCATCGGAAAGATCGCGCCCATCTGTTCCGGCGTTGCCGGCTTTCCGTCCGGCCCGAGCGGCGGTAGCGGCGGGTTGGGCATGTCGGCCACCACGTTGTACCAGTGCGTCGGGATTTCGGATTGGGGAAGAACAAAGCGCAACGATTCCATGAGGGCTCCCTGAAACTTGTGCCGGATCGAAAACCCTAGAGTATAGCGGCTGCCGACCTGTGTTGTTTACAACCCGGACGCATAACGCAGCAGCCCGTCGAGAACGAGCGTTCCTTCCACCCTGCACCGGATGTTGAGGCAGGGAAGGATGCGGTATGCCGCGCCACCGGTCATCAGGCATTCGGCGCGTTCTTCGGCCGAGACCCTGGCGAACATGCGTTCGATCGCCCCGGCCTGCGCGTTGAGGCAACCAGAAACAATGGCATCCATCGTATTGCGCGGTTCGGCGCGGTATTCTCCGTCCGCATGCGGCAATTGCGCCGTGTTCCGGGCCAGCGCCGCGAGCATCAGATTCACTCCGGGCAGAATGAGCCCGCCCCGGAAATTGCCCGTTGCATCCAGCCAATCGACTGTCGTGGCGGTGCCGGCACAGACCACCAGGCACGCACCTCGGACCTTGCTGCGCGCGCCGATCAGCGCGGCCCACCGATCGGCACCGAGACGCTCGGGTTGTTCATAGCCATTGCGCACACCGTGGGCAAACCCCTCGGAGCGTGCCCAGAACAGCCGCAACCCGCGCTCCCCAATCACACTTTCGATGGTCGATTCGACGGTCGTTCCCGCAACGCTGCACGCCACCACGCATGCATCTGCCGGCCAGTGCGTGACAATTCCAGCCAGCGCCGCCGCATCCTCGGTCGGCACGCTCCCTTGATTCACCCACGACGTTCCGTCGTGAATTCCCCATTTGATGCGTGAATTGCCCGCGTCGATGGCGATGTTCATAACGGCCTCAGCGATACGTCCCCGGACAGGCATCGCTCGATGCCGTCGGCCGTACGCACCAGCAAGGCTCCGTCGGCGTCGGCGCCGGCGCAGACGCCTTCCTTCTCGACCCGGCCTTCGCGCAGCAGGCGCACCGGCCGATCCTGCCAGGCATGGCGCGCATGCCAGTCATTTCGCAGCGCGGCGAAACCGCCTGCGGCAAAGCGATCGAAGGCGCGCGCGAGTTCGACGAGCAGTTGCGCGAACAGCACGTGGCGTTCCGGCGGCGCGGCGATGATCTGTTGCAATGCTGCCGCCGGCAACGCCGCGACGCTCGGCTCTCCGATGGTCTCCGGCAGGCGCAGATTCAGCCCGATGCCAATGACGGCCATGGCCGTGTCCGGCTCGGCGTGCAGTTCAACCAGAATTCCGCCCAGCTTGGCGTGTCCGAAGAGAATGTCGTTCGGCCACTTGAGCATCACTCCGGATGCACCGCAGTCTTCAAGTGCCTGCACGACCGCGACACCGACCGCCAGCGACAATCCTGAAAGACGTTCCAGGCCGCCGGGAAATCCCCACAGCACGGAAAATGTCAGGCTCGCTTCCGGAGAGGCCATCCAGTGCCGCCCACGGCTGCCGCGACCGGCGGTCTGCCGGTCGGTCACCACCACGGTGCCGGAGGGCGCACCATCGGCCGCACGGTCCATGAGCAAGGTATTGGTGGACTCGCATTCGGCCAGCGAGATGACATTGAAGCGCCCAGCCGCTTCGCCCAGATAGGCGGGCAGGCGAGCCGGATCGATCAGTAAGGAGGTGGAATCGGACATGTGGCGGCCCCGTTCAAGGCCGCCATTATCTCCGATTATCCGGCGGCATGCTCCGCGTCGTCGCCCTTCCCGCCATCCAGGCCCAGATCCTGGATCTTGCGGGTGATGGTGTTGCGGCCGATGCCCAGCGCCAGCGCCGCCTCGATGCGCCGCCCGCCGGTGTGCGCCAGGGCGCGGTTGATCAGGATGCGTTCAAAGGCGTTGGTCAGCTTCTCGTGCACCTGCCCTTCGCCGGACGCCAGCAACTGATCGACCGCCTGCGCCAGACCGCTTTCCCAGTCGCATGCAGCCGACGATTGCGCCGTCGACTCACGCAGCTCGGCCGGCAGGTCGCCAACGTCGACCAGTTGTCCGGGCGCCATGACCGTGAGCCAGTGACAGACATTCTCGAGTTGCCGGACATTGCCGGGAAAATCGAGTGCCGAGAGTTGGCGCAGCGCCGCGTCGGAAATGCGTTTGGCCTCGACGCCGAGTTCCTGCGCGCTTTTCTGCAGGAAATGGCGGGCCAGGATGGGAATGTCTTCGCGGCGTTCGCGCAAACTCGGCAGCCGGACCCGGATCACGTTGAGCCGGTGGAACAGATCCTCGCGGAACAGCCCTTCCTTGACCCGCGCCTCGAGGTTCTGGTGTGTCGCGGCGATGATGCGCACGTTGGCACGGATCGGCGAATGTCCTCCGACGCGATAGAAGTTGCCGTCGGACAGCACGCGCAGCAGTCGGGTCTGCAACTCGGCAGGCATGTCGCCGATTTCGTCTAGGAACAGGGTGCCGCTCTCGGCCTGTTCGAAGCGCCCCCGCCGTTGCGTGGCAGCGCCGGTGAAGGCGCCGCGCTCATGGCCGAACAGTTCGGACTCCAGGAGATCCTTGGGAATCGCCGCCGTGTTGATGGCGATGAACGGCTTGTCCGAACGCGGACTGTGCCGATGCAGGGCGCGCGCCACCAGTTCCTTGCCGCTACCGGATTCACCGGTAATCATCACTGTCGCCGAGGACTGGCTGAGGCGACCGATGGCACGGAACACCTCCTGCATCGCCGGCGCCTTGCCGAGAATCTCCGGCACCATGCCGACCTCGTCGGTCGCACCAACCTGGTGCAGGCTCTCGTCGATCGCCCGCCGGATGAGCTCCAACGCCTGATCCACGTCGAAGGGTTTGGGCAGATACTCGAAGGCTCCGCCCTGAAAGGCGGCCACCGCGCTGTCAAGGTCGGAATAGGCGGTCATGATGATGACCGGCAGGGCGGGAAAACGCTCCTTGACCTTGCGCAGCAAGTCCAGCCCGGATTCGCCGGGCATGCGGATATCCGAGACCAGAACCTGCGGCGGCTCACACCCGGAGTCGAGTTGCGACAAGGCTTCGCTGGCGGAGGAAAAACTCTTGAACGGGGTCTGCTCGCGCGACAGGGTCTTTTCCAGCACCCAGCGAATCGACTTGTCGTCGTCGACAATCCAGACAGGTTTCATGGGGTTCTCGGGCATCGTGATCAGGATGTGTTGGCTATAGCAAATAGCTTGCCACCGGCCGGATCAACCGGCCGCCTTGCCATCGCCCAAGCCCAGCGGCATGCGGATGGTGAAACAGGTATATCCCGGACGGCTCAGGCACTCGATGGTCCCCTGGTGCTGGAGGACGAAGCTCTGCGCCAGCGTCAGGCCCAGGCCGTTGCCGCCTTCGCGCCCGGAAACCAGCGGATAGAACATGCGCTCCTTGATGTCCTCGGGAATGCCCGGTCCGTTGTCGATGACCTGCAGCTCAAGGGCCAACGGGAATCGCCGCTTGGCCAGCGTGGCTTGCCGCGCAACCCGCGTGCGGAAGGTAATCTGCCCGGTCGCATCCACGCCTTCCGGTCGGTTCATGATGGCTTGCGCAGCATTGCGCGCAATGTTCAATACCGCCTGGATCAACTGCTCGCGATCGCCCACGAGTTCCGGCAGGCTGGTGTCGTAGTCGCGACGGATCACCAGCGACTTGGGAAATTCGGCGGTCAGCAGGCTGCGCACCCGCTCCAGGATCTCGTGGATATTGACCGCGCCGGGCTGCATCGGCCGATGCGGCGAGAGCAGCCGTTTCATCAGGTCCTGCAACCGATCGGCTTCCTTGATGATGACTTGCGTGTATTCGCGCAGCCCCGGATTGTTGAGTTCGTGTTCGAGCAGCTGCGCGGCACCGCGAATACCTCCGAGAGGGTTCTTGATCTCGTGCGCCAGATTCCTGATCAGTTCGCGATTGGCCAACTGCTGCTCGAGCAGGCGCTCCTCGCGCGTCGCCCGGATCTGCTGATCGATCGGCCAGAGTTCGACGAGCAGCCGGGCACCGTCCGCGTCGACCGGATTGACCGTGCAGTTCAGGTGCAGCACCACATCGTCGTGGCGCTTGATCTCGATATTCTGCCCGCTATGGCTCCAACCGTGCGCCAGGGCATTCCCGAGCGCTTCGAGAAGCGTTCCCGGGCACTCGGCCACACGGTCCAGGCGGCTTCCGCATACCGTCTTGCCACTGACGGCCAACAAATCCTCGGCCGCTGAATTCATGTACCGGATAGCCAATCCCTCGTCGACGAGAATCACCGACGAGGAGAGCAGGTCGAGACCGCTGAAGGAAGTGTTCGGTGTATCAGGCATGCATGAAATAAAAGGTCGAAATGCGCTCAGCGCAATTTGGCCAGCTCTTTCTCGATGGCTTCGATGTTGCGTTCATGCAGCGCCACCTTGTTCTTGAAGGGCTCCAGACGGTCCAGAACTCGCTGGTAATTGCGTTCGTCCCCGCTGCGGACGGCTTCCTGCTCGGCCAGATCCTTCTTCGCCTGCTCGAGATTCTTCTGTTCCGCCGCCAGTTCGCTTTCCAGGATTCTGCGTCGGTCGTTGTCACGTTCTTTCTGTGCGCCTTCCCCCACCTTGGGGAAATTCGCGGGAGAAGGGGCCTTTGCCGCCGGTGCCTTTGGCGCCGGAACAGCCGTCGGGGGCCCCAGATTCATCGCCGTGCATCTGACTCCCTTGTCGGACAGTTTGACGTTCGAGAAGGTCTTGTGTCCGTTCTCGTCGACGCACTGGTACATGACGTCCGCCTGCACAGCCGTGGCAGCCATCGCCAAAAGAGCGGCGGCCGGAAGGCAAAATCTGAAGAAGAACGTCATCATCCTGTCCATGGGTAATTGCCAGAGTGGAGCCTCGGTTTACGGGCGTCAGTGTATTGGATGACTCATGCAATTACAAACGCGGCAGGGCGGATCGGCGACGCAAAAAAAGGACGGGGCGAGCCCGTCCTTTTCGGTTGCCAACGTCTTAGCAGCTGTAATACAACTCGAACTCGACCGGGTGGGTCGTCATGCGGACCTTGTTGACTTCATCCATCTTCAGTTCAAGGTAGGCATCGATCCATTCGTTGGAGAAGACACCGCCGCGGGTCAGGAAGTCGCGATCCGCGTCGAGCGCAGCCAGGGCTTCTTCGAGGCTGGCGCAGACGGTCGGGATCTTGGCATCTTCTTCCGGCGGGAGGTCGTACAGATTCTTGTCGGCGGCATCGCCCGGGTGGATCTTGTTCATGATGCCGTCAAGGCCGGCCATCAGCAGCGCCGAGAAGCACAGGTACGGGTTGGCGATCGGATCCGGGAAGCGCGTCTCGATACGGCGCGCCTTGTCGGACGCGACGTGCGGGATGCGGATCGAGGCAGAGCGGTTCTTCGCCGAGTAGGCCAGCTTGACCGGCGCTTCGTAGTGCGGGACCAGGCGCTTGTAGGAGTTGGTGCCCGGATTGGTGATGGCGTTCAGCGCTTTGGCGTGCTTGATGATACCGCCGATGTAGTAAAGCGCGAGTTCGGACAGGCCGGCGTAGCCGTTGCCGGCGAACAGGTTCTTGCCGTCCTTCCAGATCGACTGGTGCACGTGCATGCCGGAGCCGTTGTCGCCGACGATGGGCTTGGGCATGAAGGTCGCGGTCTTGCCATACTGGTGAGAAACGTTATGCACCACGTACTTGAGCGTCTGCGTCCAGTCGGCGCGGCGGACCAATGTGTTGAACAGGGTGCCGATTTCGCACTGGCCGGCGTTGGCCACTTCGTGGTGATGCACTTCGACCGGAATGCCCAGCGACTCGAGAGTCAGAACCATGGCCGAACGAATGTCGTGCAGGCTATCGACCGGGGGAACCGGGAAGTAGCCGCCCTTGATGCCCGGACGGTGGCCGGAGAAGCCGTTGCCTTCGTTGCGCTCGCCGGAATTCCAGGCCGCTTCAGCGGAGTGGATCTTGAGGCTGCAGCCCGACATGTCGGCGGACCATTCAACGCCGTCGAAAATGAAGAATTCGGGTTCCGGGCCAAAATAGGCGGTGTCGCCGATGCCGGAAGACTTCAGGTAGGCTTCGGCGCGCTTGGCGATCGAGCGCGGGTCGCGATCATAACCACGGCCATCGGCAGGGTCGACGACATCGCAGGTAATGACGACTGTGGTCTCGTCGTAGAACGGATCGATGTAAGCGGTCGCAGCATCAGGCATGAGCAGCATGTCGGAAGCCTGGATGCCCTTCCAGCCGGCGATCGACGAACCGTCGAAAGCGTGGCCGGATTCAAACTTGTCTTCGTCGAACGCGCTGACCGGAACGGTCACGTGCTGCTCTTTGCCACGGGTATCGGTAAAACGGAAGTCCACAAACTTGGCTTCGTTTTCCTTGATCATCTTCAGTACGTCTTGTGGGCTTGCCATTTGCAAAGTCTCCTCGGCGGTTACCGGACATTCCGGCTACAATAAAAAGGTGCGAGGGGAACTAGCAGAAACCATGCCACCCTCACACGACCTGTTTGGTGCGTTGCCCCAAGGCATTATCTCCGAACACAGGGACATTTGCGATTCGTTTTGGTGCATCGCACAAATTGATTCGCACCAAAAGCGTGCATTGCCGCAAATAATCGCTTCTGCGTTCGGCTGCCGTCGTCAATTCGCTCTCGCGCACCCCGGACCAAAATGCGTCGGCACCTCCCTGAGGGCGATGAACCCGGGATTATGGGTTTATACTTTAGCCTCCCCGACCAACGATTGCCACACCGATGGGAAAGCTGACCGAAATTCTGAACAACGCCCGCAAGCGCGCAGACGAACTTGCACTGCCGTATGCGGGTGCAGTCACGCCCGTCGAAAGCTGGGAGCTGTGGAATCAGGCGCCGGGCGCCAAACTGGTCGACGTCCGCACACGCGCCGAATGGGATTGGGTCGGGCGTATCCCCGGTGCCGTCGAGATCGAGTGGCAATCCTATCCCGGTGGGCAGCCCAACCCCGATTTCCTGGCCCAACTCCGGCGACAGGTCGATCCGGAATCGCTCGTCATGTTCATCTGCCGTAGCGGCGCGCGTTCGCACAACGCCGCTTGCTTGGCCACCGAAGCCGGCTATACGGAATGCTACAACGTCCTCGAAGGATTCGAGGGCACTGTTGACGGTAACGGCCAGCGCGGCAAGATTGGCGGCTGGAGACTGGCAGGACTGCCCTGGCGCAGTTGATACACCCCGCCGGAAAGAACCGGCTCTCCCTCGAGATTTCACCCATGAACACCCCAAGCATCGATTTCGCCCTTTACAGCCAAATGCCCGAGGCCGAATGCCACGCACGCATCCGTGCGGCCCGCGCCGCGCTCGGCAGGCAGGTTGTCATTCTGTGCCACCACTACCAACGCGCCGACGTCTATCAGTACGCCGACCTGACCGGCGACTCGCTCAAGCTCTCGCGTCTGGCTTCCCAAGCCGATGCACAATACATCATCTTCTGCGGCGTGCATTTCATGGCCGAAGTGGCCGACATCATGTCCAAGCCGCACCAGATCTCGATCCTCCCCGATCTGGCGGCAGGCTGCTCGATGGCCGACATGGCCAACCTGGCCAAGGTGGAGCGCTGCTGGCGCGAATTGAACGAAGTGCTGAACGCCGAAGAACAGGTCACGCCGGTCACCTACATCAACTCGGCCGCCGATCTGAAGGCTTTTTGCGGCCGCCACGGCGGCATCGTGTGCACCTCGTCGAATGCCGGTACGATCGCCGAATGGGCGTTCCGGCAGCGCGAAAAGATCCTGTTCTTCCCGGACCAGCACCTCGGACGCTGGACCGGCCACAAGATGGGCATCCCGCTCGACGAAATGATGGTCTGGGATCCCGACCTCGAGAGGGGCGGACTGACGCCGGAACAGATCCGCAAGGCGAAGCTGCTGCTCTGGAAAGGGCATTGCTCGGTGCACCAGATGTTCCAGCCGGCGCATATCCGCAAGTTTCGCGCCGAGCATCCCGACGGACTGGTCATTTCCCATCCCGAATGCTGCTTCGAGGTTTGCCAGTTGTCCGATTACGTCGGCTCGACCGAGCATATCGTCAAGATCGTCAAGGAAGCCCCGCCCAACACGCGCTGGCTGGTCGGCACCGAACTCAATCTGGTCAACCGCCTGGCCGAGGAAGTGAAACCCGACGGCAAGATCGTGCAGTTCATGTCTCCGACGGTTTGCATGTGCTCGACGATGCAGCGCATCGATCCGCAGCACCTGGCGTGGACGCTGGACAATCTGGCCGCCGGCCACGTCGTCAACCACATCAAGGTGCCCGAGCACGAAGCCGGCCCGGCCAAACTGGCGCTGGAAAGGATGCTCGCGGTCTCGTGAGCCCCATGAAAAAATCCGGCCTGCGCATCGTCACCTACAACATCCACAAGGGCTTCTCGCAATTCAACCGGCACTTGATGGTGCACGAACTGCGCGAGCAATTGCGGCTTCTGGGGGCCGACATTGTCTTTCTCCAGGAAGTGCAGGGCGAGCACAATCTCCATGCCGCGCTGGTCGACGGCTGGCCGGAGGAACCGCAGCACGATTTCCTCGCCGCCGATGTCTGGCAATCGACGGCCTATGCCAGCAACGTCGTTTACGATCACGGGCACCACGGCAACGCCATTCTTTCGCGCTTTCCGATCGAGCACAGCTTCAACCAGGACGTCACGCACATGCGTTTCGAGCGGCGCGGACTGTTGCACTGCAAGATCAACCTTCCGACAGGGCAGAAGCCGTTGCACTGCGTCTGCGTGCACCTTTCGCTCTTTGCACGATCGAGACGCCGGCAGCTGGATGCGCTGGCAACCTACCTCGAAAGCATCGCGGACCAGGACTCGCCGCTGGTCATCGCCGGCGACTTCAATGACTGGCG
>DBMG01000185.1 GCA_002304785.1 Candidatus Accumulibacter sp. UBA704
CGCCAGTCGATGCCCGTGGCAGTCTGGGCATTCTGGAACATCGGGCGATACTTCGGCAGCAGTTCATGCATGCGTTCGATGAATCGCGTCGTGTCCAGTTGGCTCAGCCGGTTGATGTGGCCGAAATAGCGATCTTTAAGACGGGCGAGTTCGCCGCTGGCTTCCAGTCGATACAGCAGTGCGTTGGCCCGCGCGATCAGACCCGGGTCGGCATTCGGGGAAAAAAGCCAGACGATTGGCTTGCTCGGGCCAATTTCGAGCGCGTTCTGCAGTTCCGGGTAAAGGTTGACCCCGATATCGAATTCGGCATCGCTGACCATTGCAACTTCGTAGCGTCGTGTCGCCACCCTTTCAAGGAGATCGATCTCTGCCCGATTCTTGTGGGCGACGATCTTCAGCCTGGGATTCTTTTCAGCCATCTGCCGCAACACGGCTTCCTGGCGTGACCCGGCGATTACATGCACCGGCCTCTGGGCCAGTTGGGCCAACTGGTTCAGCGGCAAGGTGGCTTCGTGCGTGACGAGCACATCCCGGCTTTCAAAATAGGGCGAACTGGCCTTGATCTCCGGATCCGTGACCGGCGACAGCCATGCGGCAGCCACGGCCGCTTCTCCGCTGCGCAGCTGCTGCAGTAATTCGGTCTCGTTGG
The DNA here is from genome assembly GCA_002304785.1 of Candidatus Accumulibacter sp. UBA704. Taxonomy (GTDB): domain Bacteria; phylum Pseudomonadota; class Gammaproteobacteria; order Burkholderiales; family Rhodocyclaceae; genus Propionivibrio. The sequence continues at coordinate 650 of DBMG01000185.1, forward strand.
CAACGGTCAGGAAGCGGCTCTCGACGCCCAGTTCCCGTGCCAGCATCTGCACCAGGTCGCGGTCGAATCCTGCCGTGCCGCTGGTCTCGTCCTCAGCCACGGTGTGCGACGCAGCCTTGGTCACAATCACAAGTTCGCGCTTCCTTTCGAACGAAGTGAGCTTCCCCTGGTCGCAGGCGCCAAGAAAAAACGCAAGAATCAAAAGAAGTAGACGCATCCGTTTGTCGAGTTGTGCTAGAATCCGCCCCCTGTCGGAGAGGTGGCAGAGTGGTCGAATGTACCTGACTCGAAATCAGGCGTACTGCAAGGTACCGTGGGTTCGAATCCCACCCTCTCCGCCAGACACTCCATAAAGCCCGTGATTCTACGGGCTTTTTTGTTTTTTGCTGTGCAGAATCGCTGGTTTCTGCTGTCAATTTCGCTCAGGTGGCTCGGCGTTGGCGCCTGACGCGAGCTGGCCCAGAAATCCTGAGCGATGGTGAAAATCCGGGCGCGGCGCGGGATGGTGCAGCGCCCAGTAGCTGTGGCTTCCATCCACCGTGTCGGCAGCTTCGACCACCGCGGCGAGTCCGATTCTCCAACTGTGACCTGCGGAGGCGTGGGGCAGGTCGGCCACTCGCACGATTGCTTCGAGTTCGAGCCGGCCCTCGGTCAGACGCGTGGTGATCTGCGGAGCCTGTATCGTGGGGTCTGCCGGTTGGCGCTGTCGATAATCACTGAAATCGTAGGCAGCCCACAGGCCGGACGGCGAGAAATTGAATTCCCGGTACCCAGTTCCTTCCTCTCGGGCGATGAAAGCCTCGAAGCAGGTGTGTTCCCAGAGCAGGTCGGCTCGTGCCGGAACGTCCTCCGGCGGTACGCGTAGCCTCGCCATGTCGCCACGCAGGCAGTAGCGGAAAGCGACTCGGTTGCCGCAGACGAGTTCGACGGACGCGTCAACACGGCTGACGATCGGCGCCGGAGTGGCCGGGTGGCAGAGAAGAGGCAGGGGGTTCGGGCTGTCGGGCATGAAGGAGATTCTATCTGCTCCATGCTCGCGACAGAAGGATCGTTGGAACGGCCGGTGCTCAATTCACGGCTACAGCGGCCTGATCCGTACGTGCTTGTGGCGTTGCGTCAGGCCAGTGCCTTGATCGCTGCGTCGTAGTCCGGTTCGTTCTTGATTTCCGATACCAGTTCGCTATGCACTACCCGGTTCTGGTCGTCCAGGACCACTACGGCGCGGGCTGCCACTCCGGCCAGCGGTCCCGAGGAAATTTCGACGCCGTAGTCCTTGAGGAATTCGTGGCCGCGCATGGTAGACAGGGTGATCACGTTGTTCAGGCCTTCGGCACCGCAGAAGCGTTTCTGGGCAAAGGGCAGGTCGACGGAGATGCACAGCACCACCGTGTTGGGCAGTTCGCTGGCGCGCTTGTTGAAGGTGCGGACCGAAGTCGCGCAGGTCGGGGTGTCGATGCTCGGGAAGATGTTGAGGATTTTCCGCTTACCGCTGAACTTTTTCAGGGGAACGTCGGCAAGGTCGGTGCCGACGAGCGAGAATACCGGGGCGATGTCGCCCTTCTGCAGGAACTTGCCCGAGACTTCGACCGGATTGCCGCCGAGGGTAACGCTGCTTGTCATGTTATGTCCTTTATGTGGTTGTAATGAGATGGCCCGGGAATTTGCCCTGTCCGCGGCGCAGGGTTTGCTGATGGCGGTTTGTCAGCGGACGTTTGGAAAAGTTCGGAAGGCGTCGCGCTTCCGTTATCATCACGCTTCCGAATCACCCGCAAAGCCATTGAAATGCTCATCGAAACTCCCGCTCCCGTTCGTCTCGAAGACTATACTCCGCCGTCATTTACTGTCGAGGCCGTGCGTCTCGATGTCGATATTCGTGCCGGCGAAACGATCGTCACCGCGCAGCTTCGCTGCCAACGCAATTCGTCTGCGCCTGATGGCCAGCCGCTGGTGCTGGATGGCGAGGAGCTGGAAACGTTGTCCGTCAGCATCGATGGGCGGCGCCTGGCGGCCGGGGAGTATCGCCTGAGCGAGTCTCAACTGGTTCTTGAGAATCTTCCTGTTGCATTCAGCCTGGAAACACAGGTGCGCATCCGCCCGGAAGACAATACCCAGCTTTCCGGCTTCTATCGCTCGAAGGACGGTTTTTTCACCCAGTGCGAGCCGGAGGGCTTCCGGCGCATTACGTGGTTCATCGACCGGCCCGACGTGATGGCGCGCTACACGGTGACGCTGCACGCCGACAAGGCGGCGTTCCCGGTGCTGCTGGCCAACGGCAATCCGGTAGCGAGCGGCGACGAGGCGGATGGCCGCCATTTCGCCACGTGGGAAGACCCGTTCAGGAAGCCGAGCTACCTGTTCGCCATGGTCGCCGGCAAGCTCGACGTGCTGCGCGACCGCTACCGCACGGCCTCGGGGCGCGAGGTGCAGTTGGCGATCTACGTCGAACCGGGCAAGCTCGACCAGTGCGGGCACGCCATGACGGCGCTGAAGAAGGCGATGCGCTGGGATGAAGAGCGCTTCGGTCTCGAGTGCGATCTCGATCATTACATGATCGTCGCGGTCGGCGATTTCAACATGGGGGCGATGGAGAACAAGGGTCTCAACATCTTCAACACCAAGTACGTGCTGGCGCGCGCCGACGTGGCGACCGACGTCGATTTCGAGAACATCGACCGCGTCGTGGCACACGAGTACTTCCATAANNACCGTTTTTCGCGACCAGGAATTCGGCGCCGACACGCACAGCCGGGAAACCGCACGCATTCGCGAAGTGCGCGGCCTGCGCGCCATGCAATTCCCCGAGGATGCCGGTCCGATGGCGCATCCCGTACGGCCCTCGATCTACCTTGAGATCAACAACTTCTACACGGCCACGGTTTACGAGAAGGGCGCCGAGGTGGTGCGCATGATCCAGACGCTGATCGGCCGCGATGCCTTCCGCAAAGGCATGGACATTTACTTCGAGCGCCACGACGGCCAGGCGGTGACCTGCGATGATTTCGTGGCGGCGATGTCTGCCGCATCGGGATTCGATTTCACGCAATTCATGACCTGGTACCGGCAGGCCGGCACGCCGCGGGTAACGGCAAGGGGAGAATACGATGCGGCAGCCAAGCGCTACACGCTGACGTTGGCCCAGGCCTGCGCGCCGACGTCGGGGCAAACGGAAACACAGCCGACACTGATCCCGGTGGCCGTCGGTCTGGTCGGGCCGCAGGGAGAGGAATTCGACATCGGCGGCGCCACAACGCGCCTTCTACACCTGTCCCGTCCGGAACAGGCGTTCGCCTTCGAGAGTATTCCTGCCGAACCGGTTCCGTCCCTGCTGCGCAATTTCTCGGCCCCGGTGATCCTCGACTATCCGTACAGCGATGCCGATCTGGCGCATCTGCTGGCGCATGACAGCGACCCGTTCAATCGCTGGGAGGCCGGGCAGCGCTTGTTCGGGCAATTGATCCTCAGGAATGCGGCGTGTCTTGCGCGCGGCGAAGCGGCCGAATGGCCTGCCGGCGTTGTCGACGCAGCACGCCAGGTGCTGCGCGGTGGCAACGATCCGGCCTTCATCGCCGAGGCGCTGACCTTGCCCGGCGAGGCGACACTGGCCGAACAAATGGAGGTGGTCGATCCGGAGGCACTGCATCTGGCGCGCGCAGGCCTGGCCAAGACCCTGGCGACGGCGCTGGAGGACGATTTTGCCGGCTCATACGCGAGCCTGGCGACCGCCGGAGCATATCGTCCGGATACGGTCGGCGCGGGGCGGCGGCGATTGCGCAACCTGTGTCTCGATTACCTGAATAGACTGGATTCCGCTGATTATCGCTCGCTCGCGTTCCGGCAGTTTTCGTCCGCGGACAACATGACCGACCAGTTTGCCGCACTGGCCGTGCTGGCCAACAATCCCGGCGCGGAAGGCAAGGCGGCACTCGACGACTTCTACAGGCGCTGGCAGCATGAGGCGCTGGTGGTGGATAAGTGGCTGTCGGTCCAGGCGGCAAGCTGTCTTCCCGAAACGCTGTTGCGCGTGGAAACGCTGACCCGGCATCCGGCATTCGACCTGAAGAATCCGAACAAGGTCTACGCGCTGCTGCGCACGTTTGGCGGCAACCATCGGCATTTTCACGCCGCCGACGGCGACGGCTACCGCTTCCTGGCCTGGCAGATCGCCGCGCTGGACCCGGTCAATCCCCAGGTTGCGGCGCGTCTGGCTCGCTGTTTCGATCGCTGGAAGAAGTTCGATGCGGAGCGCCAGGGCCATGCGCGGGCGGCGCTCGAGTCGCTGCGGCAAACGGCTGGTTTATCGCGTGATGTGTTCGAGGTGGTCGACAAAGCGCTCGGTTGACCGAGAACCGATTCGTGAGCAAAGTCACCGTTAAGCGGGGCCGTTTCGGTCGATAGTCCGCAGTTTTTTTGCTTTCTTCATGTGCCGGTTGGCACACGAATCACGGGCTTGACCGGCTGGAGTGCCGGTTCCGGTTTGGATCGCTCCTTGTCCTGGCCTAAGCTGGTCTCATGCATCTGGCCAATCTCTCCATTGTCGAGGCGCTGCAGAGCCTGCGTACGTCCGAAAACGGACTGCCTTCCGCGGAGGCGGCGCGCCGTTTGCGCGAGTACGGCGAAAACCGTCTCGCCGAGTTGGGCGGCGAGCCGGAATGGCGGCGCCTGGCCAAGGAGTTCACCCACTTCTTCGCGCTGATTTTGTGGGTGGCTGCCGCGCTGGCGTTCTTTGCCGAGAGCCGCAGTCCCGGCGAGGGCATGTGGCAGCTCGGCGCTGCCATCATTGCCGTCATCCTGATCAACGGCGCGTTTTCGTACTGGCAGGAGTATCGCGCCGAAAAAGCCATCGACGCCTTGCGCAAATTGCTACCGCAAGTCGTCAAGGTCATGCGCGACGGCCAACTGACCACCGTCTCCGGTGAGCAACTCGTACCCGGCGATGTGATCCTGCTCGAAGCCGGAGATAACGTACCGGCGGACTGCCGGCTGATCGTCGGCAACAACGTGCGGGTCAACGCCTCGACGATCACCGGCGAATCGCTGCCCAAGGCGCGCAATGCAGAGCAGGGCGGCGAGATGGGCCTGCTCGAAACGCGCAACGTCCTCCTGGCCGGAACCTCGCTGGTGTCCGGCGACGGGCGGGCGCTGGTGTTCGCCACCGGCATGCATACCGAGTTCGGCAAGATCGCCCACCTGACGCAGACCGCCGACAAGACGACGTCGCACCTGCAACTGGAAATCGCCCGCCTGTCGCGTTTGGTGGCCGTCTTTGCCACGGCGCTCGGGGTGTTGTTCTTCGCCGTGGGCGTCTTTCTGTGGATGCCGTTCTGGGCCAACCTGATGTTCGCCATCGGCATCATCGTGGCCAACGTGCCGGAAGGTCTGCTGCCGACCGTGACCCTCTCGCTGGCCATGGCTACCCAGCGGATGGCCCGGCGCAATGCGCTGGTGCGCCATTTGCCGGCGGTTGAAACCCTGGGCTCGACGACGGTGATCTGCAGCGACAAGACAGGAACGCTCACCCAGAATCAGATGGCTGTCCGGGACGTCTGCCTGAACGGCCGGCTGTACGACGGGAAGCCGCCGATCGACGAGCCGGGAATGCCGCATTTGTTGCGCAATGCCGCGTCCTGCCACAGCCTCAAGCAGGGTGTGCGCGAAGGGAAAACGGTCTGGCTCGGCGACCCGATGGAGCTGGCCCTGTACGAATTTTCCAGCCAGTCGATTTTTTCCGACATGGTCGTGACTGGCGAATTGCCTTTCGACAGCGACCGACGCCGCATGTCGGTAGTCGTCGAACGAGGCGCCGAGCGCTGGCTGTACTGCAAGGGGGCGCCGGAAGCCGTGATGCCACTGTGCGATGCGATCGAAGCCGATGGCCGTGAAGTGTCGTTCGACAAGCATGGGCGGCATCATCTCGTTGAAGCGCAACAACAAATGGCCGATTCCGGGCTGCGTGTTCTGGCGTTTGCCTACCGGCGCCTGGGTCCGGGCGAGGATCCGAGAGAAGCGGGCATGGTACTTTCCGGCCTGATCGGGCTCTACGATCCGCCGCGGCCCGAAGTTCCCGAGGCGATCGCCCGCTGCCGCTCGGCCGGGATCAAGGTCATCATGGTGACTGGCGATCATCCGCATACGGCCCTGGCCATTGCCCGCGAGATCGGTCTGGTCCGGAGCGACAAAAACAGAAACGGCGAGCGGCCCCGGGTCGTGCTCGGCGAATCGTTGCGCCGGATGAGTCGCGCGCAGTTGCAGACGGCGCTCGACAGCCCGGAGATCATCTTCGCCCGCGTCACCGCCGAGCAGAAGATGTTGGTGGTCAACGCGCTCAAGAACAAGGGCGAGATCGTCGCTGTTACCGGCGATGGCGTCAATGACGCACCGGCCTTGAAATCGGCGCACATCGGCATCGCCATGGGGCTGGCTGGCACCGATGTGGCCAAGTCGGCGGCAGACATGATTCTGCTCGACGACAACTTCGCCAGCATCGTCAATGCCGTCGAGGAAGGACGCGCGGTGTTCGAAAACATCCGCAAGTTCATGACCTACATCCTGACCTCGAATATTCCGGAGATCGTGCCCTATCTGGCCTACGTCCTGCTGCGCGTGCCGCTGCCGTTGACGATCATCCAGATCCTGGCCGTCGATCTGGGGACCGACATGCTGCCAGCGCTGGCACTCGGCGCCGAGCGTCCCGATCCGGACGTCATGCGCCAGCCGCCGCGGCGTCCGGACGA
>DBMG01000008.1 GCA_002304785.1 Candidatus Accumulibacter sp. UBA704
CGCCACGGGTGGTGGCGGATCGCTCGACGGGTGCGGCGTTGTGGACGTGGGGTTTCTTCGACGGAGCGTTCGGGACGGGGGTGCCGAACGAGAGTCCGGGGGGCGGGGCGGCGTACAAGCAGAATTTGCGATTCCCCGGCCAGTATTTCGATGCCGAAACCGGCCTGATCCATAACGGGTGGCGCGACTACGACAAGGACGCCGGCCGGTATACGCAGTCTGATCCGATCGGGCTCTCCGGCGGCCTGAGTACGTACGGGTATGTCCGACAGAATCCTCTGCGCTTTATCGATCCGACGGGCTTGTTGTTCACCGTTGATGAAAGCTGCAAGGACTGCCAATTCGGCAGCAAGGAAATCGAGAAACAAGTTCAGCAGTGGTGCGACACGCTCGCAACCGTGATCACGGACCCCAAGCTGCGTAGCTGTATTACGAAGCGGTGCAAATCAGCAAAGGTGAAATGCAAAGACTGCGACGACCCAGATCAACTGGGTGAAGATCGGTACTTCCTGTTTTTTAGAAGTTCCACGGCCATTTTGTGCATCAAGAATTTTCCCTCTTCCAAGGGGGTTGGGCCGGTAACTATTCACGAGTGGGCGCATTCTTGTGGCTGGGATCATAACGAAGGCAAAGGGGTTCCCGGCGATAGTGGCATCCAAGACCCGAATTCTGTGTATTAGGTGACATCTCTATGAAGATCGGAAAGCAGTTGTGCGTGCTAATGCTCGTGGCGACGGCGGCGGGATGCGCAGTGCACAAAGACTCCCTCACGACCTTTAGAGTCGAGGGCACACCCACGCTTGATGGTTCGACTCGTGCTTCAGGAGCAGAGGTCTTGGTTGAACTGATCGATATTGGAATGGATGACGCGAAGGCGAAGCGAGGTAAAGCCTTTGCCTCATTCAAAGCGCCTGTAGGCCAAGCATTCTCCGTGACGAACAGTTACTTCTGGGGTACAAGCGCTTCGTCATCCAAGGATGCAATTGTTGCCGTGCGAGTGAGTTCTTCAGGTTGCCAGGATGTTCAGAGGCAATACCGGCTTGGCGAGTTGCATCGCCAAGGTCGAGAGCTGATGGTCGGGCTCGGTTCGATCATCCTTAAGTGTAGCTAGCTGGTCAGGCACACCTGACGGGTCCTTCCCCCGTAGAGTGAGTCCACGGATTCCTGGAAACTTCCCCGAACGGAGGTTTCCATGCGCAAGTCGAAGTTCAGTGAGAGCCAGATCGCCGGGATCCTGAAGAAGGCCGAGGCCGGCATGGCCGCGGCGGAGGTCGCGCGCAAGCACGGCATCAGCGCGGCGACGTTCTATCAGTGGCGGTCGAAGTACGGCGGGATGAGCGTGTCGGACATGCAGCGGCTGCGCGAGCTGGAGCAGGAGAACGCGCGGCTGAAGCGGATGGTTGCGAATCAGAGCCTGGAGCTCGAGTTGATGAAGGAAGTCGTGGCAAAAAAGTGGTGACGCCAGCACAGCGCCGCGAGGCGGTGGGCTGGTTGCGGGAAGTGAAGGTGGCGAGCGAGCGGTTGGCGTGCCGGATCGTGCGCCAGCCACGCGCGACGCAGTGGCGATGCCGCCGTGGCCGCGCCGACAGGGCTCCAGAGGCCGAGACGCGCTTGCTGGAACTGGCGCAAACGCATGCGGCGTGGGGTTGCCCGAAGCTGCATCAACAACTGCGCCACGAAGGTCACCGCATCAACCACAAGCGCACCGAGCGGCTGTATCGACAACACGGCCTGTCGATCCGGCGCCGTCGGCGCCGGCGTCTGGTGCGGGAAGTCCGTAACCCGCTGCTGCAACTGATCCGCCCAGGCCGGTGCGGGTCGATGGACTTCATGGGTGACAGCCTGGCAGATTGCCGCGCCTACCGGACGTTCAACGTGATCGACGACTACGCGCGCGACGCCCTGGCGATCGAAATCGACATCAGCCTGACGGCAAACCGGATCGTGCGCGTGCTGGATCGGCTGTGCGAATGGCATGACGCGCCGGAGACGATCCGCAGCGACAACGGCCCGGAGTTCCGCTCCGACATCCTGCAAGGCTGAGCGAAGGACAAAGGCATCCGCTGGGACTTTATCCAGCCGGGTTGTCCGGCGCAGAACGCTTACATCGAGCGCTTCAACGGCACATATCGCATCGAAGTGCTCGACGCGAACCAGTTCCGGTCACTGGACGAAGCACGCACCGTCACCGAGGAATGGCTGGCGATCTACAACGAACAACGCACCCACAGCGCCATCGGTCACCTGCCGCCGCTGGCGTTCAAGCGACGATGGCAGCAACGGCAGTTTCCAGAAAATCCTGGACTCGGGTGAGGGGGGATTGACCCCCGGAGGTATGTGCCTACGGATTTGTGCAGGCGCCCGCGCGTAGCGGAGTAAATCCGCTACGCCTCACGCAACCAACGCGCCCCGCTCCTCTTCCACGATCACATGCGGCACGAAGCGCGCCGTGTCCCGGGTGATGAGCGAGTCGTCCTCGCGGATGCCGAGGCCGCAGGCGCGGTCGCCGACGACCCAGCTGCCGAGCAACGGACTGCGGCCGGCGATGCGAGGCAGGGGATGGAAGGCCTGACGGATCCACGGGCCGCGGTAGGG
>DBMG01000031.1 GCA_002304785.1 Candidatus Accumulibacter sp. UBA704
GGGGACAGAAAGGCGAGTCGTTCCCGCAGCAGCGATTCGATGCCGCTCACGCCGGAAAAGCCTTCCTGAACGGCTTGATCGCGACCTCGGCGTAAACTCCGGCCGCGACGTAGGGATCGGCGTCGGCCCAAGCCTTGGCGTCAGCCAGCGAAGGGAACTCGGCGATGATGACGCTGCCGGTGAAGCCGGCCGGTCCGGGGTCCGCGCTGTCGATGGCCGGACAGGGGCCCGCGACGATCAGGCGTCCTTCGTCCTGCAGTGCCTTGAGGCGTTCGACGTGCGCGGGCCGTGCGGCAAGCCGCCGGTCTAGCGAGCCGGGGACGTCTTCCCCGATGATGGCGTAGAGCATTACTTCTTTTCCTCGATGTATTTCGACAGCATCAGCCCCTGGATCACGGCAAAGACGAGCATCAGACCGATGCCGCCGAACAGTTTGAAATTGACCCAGGTTTCGGTCGACAAGTTCAAGGCGAAGGCCACGATCAGGTTGGCCACTCCCATGAAAACGAAGAAACCGATCCACGACCAGTTGAGCCGCCGCCAGACGAACTCCGGAGCGTCGACCTGCTCGGCAAGCAGGGTGTGGATCAGGTTCTTGCGGAAGAACAACGAGCTGCCGGCGAGTCCGGCCGCCAAGGCCCAGTAGAGTACCGTCGGTTTCCACTTGATGAAGGTTTCATCGTGGAAGACCAGGGTCATGCCACCGAAAACGGTGATGATGCCCAGGCTGACCCAGAGCATCGTGTCGACCTTGCGGTGCCGCAGCCACACCCAGCCAATCTGGGCGAAGGTGGCGGCGATGGCGACGCCGGTGGCGATGAAGATGTCGCCGAGCTTGAAGGCAGCAAAAAACAGGATGACGGGGAACAGGTCGAAAAGAAATTTCATGGCTAAACCGGCTAGAATGGCCCGGAATTATTGCCGATTTGAAGTGGCACTGTCTATGTCAGAGCATCGACTTCAGGGGGAGATATAAATGCAGACCGTTCAGGCCATCCTCGGCGATGCCGCACACGTGCAGGCTACGCTGTCACCCTTGATCGTTCTGAACCCCGACCTCGTCTTTGCTTTCGGACCGTCAGAGGCCTTGTGCAACCTGGCGCCCGCTCTGGCCGAATGCTTCCCCGGCGCGCGGCGTATCGGGTGTTCGGCTAGCCTTGCCATATCTACGGCAGGGGTGGAGCAGGCAGGTTGCGTGGTGACAGCCGTGCGTTTCGAGAGCTCGTCGATCGTCGAAGCCACCGTGCGACTGGAGAGCAGGGAGACGTCCTACGACGCCGGCAAGCGTCTTGGCGACTCGCTGCCCAGGGAGGGGCTGCGTGCCGTACTGCTTTTGTGTCAGGGAGTGGGCATCCGCGGCAGCGCTCTGCTCGCCGGACTCAACGCGGCCCTCGGGGCTGCGGTGCCGGTCGTCGGCGGTCTGGCAAGCAGGAAGGAAGGCTATTACCAGACCTGGGTCCTCGATGATTCGGGGTGCGGGAGCGAAACCATCGTTGCTCTTGGCTTGTACGGCGGCGCATTGCGCTTCGGATTCGGTGTGCATGGCGGCTGGGCGCCTTTCGGCCCGGTGCGCAAGGTGACCCGCTGCGAGGGCAACGTGCTGTGCGAACTCGACGGGGAACCGGCACTCGACGTGTACCGGCGCTATCTCGGCGACTACGCGCGTGATCTGCCTACCGTTGGCCATTTTTTTCCGTTCGCGATGCTGGACAGAAACCACGAGGAGATCGGCCTGATACGTTCCATGCTCTCGGTAGAAGAGAAGACGGGCGGGCTGCGCTTCGGCGACGAGGTCAAACCCGGCAGCTATTTGCGCATGATGCACGCCAGTACCGACAAGCTTGTCGGCGGAGTCGAAACCGCGGCAGCATCGGCGCGGCGGATGCTCCAGGCCGGGGATGCGCATGACGGGCTGATTTTCATGGTCAGTTGCGTAGGCCGCGAACTGGTCATGGGCGAGCGCGTCGAGGAAGAAGTGGAGGCGGCTGTCGATGCTTTTGGTGCAGGGGTCACCATCGCCGGATTCTATTCCTTTGGGGAAATCAGCCCCGCCGGAGCGGATCCTGCGTGCAAGCTGCATAACCAGACGGTGATGGTGGCCTATCTTGACGAAATCCCCGAATCGGCAGGCTGACATGTCATCGTGCGTCATTCGCGCCTTGGGCCTCCGGTAATCATGCACAAGCTGCTTGCCCGACAGATACGACGCGCTCTGGGGGGCGACGAGGCAAGGTTGTCCTCGGTTCTCGATGAGCTGCGAGCGCTCTCGGGGCAATCCGGATTGTCGCCCGAGGCGGCGCATTTTCTGGCTGGGGCAGGAGACTTCCTCGGACGGATCGACGCCGCGTATGCTCAGGGCGACCGCGATCTGGAACTCGTGACGCGCGGGCTCGACCTCAGTTCGCAGGAGCTGCAGCAAGCCAACAACCGCCTGCGTGACGAGCTGTCGATAAGCCGTCGCGCCATGGATTCCCTGCGTGAAACGGCCAACGGCCTGATCCGTTCAAGCGAAAGCCGGCACGGTTTGCCCGAAGCGGACAGCCTGGAGTCTCTCTCGGTGATGCTGGCCCAACTGGTTCGGGAACGCGAGATCAGCCAGCGCGAGTTGCAGGACGCCCTGATTGACCTCGCCAACCAGAAATTCGCACTCGACCAGCATGCGATCGTCAGTATCACCGACGTAGACGGCAATATCACCTATGCCAACGATCGTTTTTGCCGCATTAGCGGGTATTCGCGTGCGGAACTGCTGGGGAAGAATCACCGCATCGTCAAGTCGGGTGTGCATTCTCCCGAGTTTTACGAAACGATGTGGCAGACGATTGGGGCGGGTGAGGTGTGGCATGGCGAGGTGTGCAACCGTTCAAGGAACGGCGAGGAGTATTGGGTCAATGCCACCATCGTTCCGCTTTTCGACAAGGACGGGATGCCGGGGCAATACATTTCCATCCTGACCGACATCACCGCGCGCAAGCATGCTGAAGCGCAGCTACAGGACCAGTTGCATTTCCTGCGCGAGCTGATCGAGGTAGTGCCGATCCCGATCTATCTGAAGGACCTTGCAGGCCGGTACCAGCAACTCAACAAGGCGTTTGCCGAGTTCCACGGCATCGAGAGCGATGCTTGGATCGGCATGACGGCATTTGATCTGATGACCGCTGACGAGGCGATCGTCCACGATTCGATGGATCGCCTGCTTCTGGAACATCCGGGTCTGCAGACATATGAGCGAAAAGTACTGACGCATTCCGGTGTCAAACGGGATTGCATCCTGCGCAAGGCCACGCTGACCAGAAGTGATGGAAGCGTCGCCGGTGTGGTGGGGGCCATTCTGGATATTACCGAGACCAAGGCACAGCAGGCCATGCTCGCGGCGGCCGAGGCGCGCCTTCGCCACATCACCGACACCGTTCCCGGGGTGGTTTTCCAGGTCGAAGTCGGGCAGGGGAAGCTCCGCTATACCTTCATCAGCGAGCGGGTCAGAGAGATACGCGGGCTGGATCGCGAGGCATTGTTTGCCGATTCCACGCTGGCGGTAAGGCAGATTGTCGAAGAGGACCGCGAGCGGATCAGGCGGCGGTTCATGGCCGCTGCCGAGAATCAGCAGGCTTGGCGGGACGAGTACAGGGTCGACATGCCCGACGGGTCGATCCGCTGGATTCGCGGCGAGATCAATCCGGAACGCGAGCGTGCCGCTAGTGGGGATGCCGTGTTTACGGGTATCTGGCAGGATGTGACACAGCTCAAGGAAGCCGATGCCCGCCTGCGCGAAGTGACTGACAATATTCCGGTGGCGGTTTTTCAGTACATTCGACCGGTGGGGGGCGTCCCGCACTTCTCCTTTTTCAGCCGCGGTCTTGAACGGATTTGCGGCGTTTCCACGGAAATGGTCGTTGCCGATGCCGACCAGTTGCGCACGCTGGTTTTCCCGGACGACAGGCAACGTCTGGCTGACTCGATTGCAGCATCGATCGCGCATGAAGCGCTGTGGTCCCTGGACTGCCGGTTCGTGCATCGACAAACGGGCGCTATCGTCTGGGTGCATGGAGAGGCTCAACCGAAGCGCCTGCCGGATGGAAGCATGCGATGGAACGGGTACTTTGCGGATATCACCGAAGCCAAGCGTGCTTCCGAAGATTTGCGCCTGGCCAAGGAGGGGGCTGAGGCGGCCAACCGGGCGAAATCGGAATTCCTGGCGAACATGAGCCACGAAATTCGCACGCCGATGAATGGCATCATCGGCATGACCGATCTGGTCCTTGACAGCGAGCTTGACGACGAGCAGCGCGAATACCTGCAGATCGTCAAATCATCGTCGGAGTCCTTGCTCTCCGTTCTCAACGACATTCTCGATTTCTCGAAGATCGAGGCTGGAAAGCTGCTGATCGAGCGTATTCCTTTCAATCTCTGGCGCACGGTGGGCGACGCCTTGAGGACGATGTCGCTCGAGGCGCACGAGAAGCGTCTGGAACTGGTGTGCGACATCGCCCGGGATGTTCCGGCGAACGTCATTGGCGATCCGGGAAGATTGCGCCAGATCCTGGTCAATCTGGTCGGTAATGCCATCAAGTTCACCGAAAAGGGCGAAGTGGTTGTGCGCGCCGTGGGCGAGCGATGCAGCGAACACAATGTGTGCATCCACTTCTCGATAACCGATAGCGGCATCGGCATTCAGGCCGATAAGCTCAGTGCCATTTTTGAGGCCTTTACTCAGGAAGACAGCTCGATCACGCGACGCTACGGAGGGACCGGACTGGGCCTGGCGATTTGCCGGCGCCTGGCGGAGGCTCTGGATGGACGCTTGTGGGCGGAGAGCGTCGTTGGCCGCGGCAGTACCTTCCATTTCACCGTGTGTCTTGGCGTCGACGCCGAACCGGTCGATATGCAGACAGATTTCCCGGATCTTTCCGGAACGCGGATCCTGGCGGTCGATGATCACGAACCGAGCCGCCGGGTTGTCGCGCGAACGCTGGCGGATGCCGGGGCGTTGGTCAGCGAGGCGGACTCGGGAGAAAGCGCGCTGCGCCGGGTACGCGAATGCGAGGATGGCAAGAATTTCGACCTCGTGCTGCTTGATTCCTCGATGCCTGGCATGGACGGTTTTGCCGCAGGCGAGCGAATGCTGGCCATGCCGGGGTGCAGCAACTTGCGGCTGGTCATGCTTTCTGCGGGCGGGGTTCGGGGCGACGGGCAGCGGTGCCGGGAAATCGGTTTTGCCGCCTATCTCCCCAGACCGATTACCGGTGACGAACTGCTGGAGGTTCTGGCGCGCCTGCTCAACGATCATGCATGGCCCGAGCGCCGGCCATTGCTGACCCGGCACGCCATGCGCGACGACGACAACAATCCGCTGCAGATCCTGCTGGTCGAGGATTACGAGATCAACCGGAAATTTGTCTCCAGTCTGCTGGAGCGCTGGGGGCACGGCGTGACCCTGGCGGAAAACGGTGCCGAGGCCATTTCTGCGATCGCTGACAGGCATTTTGACGTCGTGCTGATGGACATGATGATGCCGCTGATGGACGGATTGGAGACAACCCGGCAGATTCGCGCCCGCGAAGCGCGAGAAGGCCTGCCGCGGCTGCCCATCGTGGCCATGACGGCCAACGCCATGGATAGCGATCGCGAGGCCTGCCTGGTCGCGGGGATGGATGAGTACATCGCCAAGCCCGTCAGGCGGCAGGAGTTGCAGCGATTGTTGTGGAGCCTCGGCAAGACGGAGCGCGGTGAACGGGGTTCCGGAGGGCTATCCGTCGAGCCGCCACCGGCACCGGGTTTCGATTATGCGGCGGCGCTGCGAGCGGCCGACCGGGAGTCGATAGAGATTATCGCCGGGGCATTTTTGAGGCATTATCCGGAAGATCTCGGTAAACTGCGCGCCGGATATGCCGGCGGCGACCTGAAGTCGGTGCTTTTCGTCGCGCATGCGCTGCGCGGAACGCTCGTCATGTTCCGCGCGCAGCCTGCCGTCCAGTTGGCGCAAAGTATCGAACGCCTCGCCGGGCGTGGTGATGCGTCGGGGGTGGGGGAGCTGATCGAACGGCTGTCCGGGGAGTTGGAGAAACTCTCGGCTGCGCTTGGATCCGTGGCTGATCCGGCGCAAGAGGCACGAAAATAAAGCCGGATCAGGAAAATGCAGTCGCTGTTGCCATTGTTGCACGACGTCATGAGGAGAGGGCATGAACCGTATCGCCATCGTCGATGATAGTGACATCAACCTCACACTGCTGAGTGCGCTGGTCAGACGGCTCGGTGATTGCGAACCGCTGCTGTTCCAGGAATCGCCCAAGGGGCTGGCATGGTGTACGGAGAACCTGCCCGATCTGGTTATCGTCGATTACATGATGCCCGACCTCGACGGCATCGAGTTCGTGTCGCGCCTGCGCCGAATCGCGGGGCGCGAGGATGTGCCGATCCTGATGATCACCGCCAACGACGACAAGGAAGTGCGCTACGAGGCTTTGCAGAGAGGCGCCACCGACTTCCTGAACAAGCCGGTGGACCGTATCGAGTTCTCGGCGCGGGTGCGCAACATGCTGGCCTTGGGAGCCAGCCGCAAGAAGCTCGCCGACAAGGCCGCCTGGCTGGCCGACGAGGTGAAGAAGGCCACTGCGGCGATTCATGCGCGGGAACAGGAACTGCTATTCCGCATGTCTCGCGCGGCGGAGTTCCGTGATCCGGAAACGGGGGCGCACATCCAGCGCATGGCGCACTATTCGCGGTTGATCGCCGGAAAGATGGGTTTTCCCCCGGACGAACTGGAACTCATCCTGCAAGCCGCTCCGATGCATGACGTGGGAAAAATAGGGATTCCCGATTACATCCTGCTCAAGCCGGGCAAACTGACCCCGGAGGAGTATGACGAAATGAAGCGCCACACGGTGATCGGACACGAATTGCTAAGCGGCAGTGAGTCCCGGGTATTCCAGACGGCGGCGGTCATTGCCGTCGCACACCATGAGAAATTCGACGGATCAGGCTACCCGTATGGCCTCGCCGGCGAAACCATCCCGTTGCTGGGGCGCATCGTTGCGGTAGCGGATGTGTTCGACGCCCTGACTTCGGTGCGTCCCTACAAGGACGCCTGGACGCTGGAAAAAGCGGAAGCCTACCTGCGCGATAACTGCGGGAGCCATTTTGATCCGGCGTGCGTCGAGTCGTTTTTCGCTGTGTGGGACGAGGTGCTCGATATTCACGCCCGCTACCAGGATGCTGTGGTTACGGGAAAGTGACCTGAGAAGGGATAGCAGATGCCGCGCATCGATGAACCGTTGTACGACAGAACTGTGGCGATCGAGCAACTGGCCGGGGATGAAGCGCTTTTCGCGGCAATCGCCGGGGTCTTCGCCGCCGAATGCCGTGGCTATTGCGCGTCGCTTGAAGCGGCGCTGGCCTCGGGCGATCTTGAGGATCTGCGGCGCGAGGCGCATACCGTGAAGAGCATGCTGGCGAGCTTCGCTTGTGAGGGCGGGCGGGCGCTCGCGCAGCAACTGGAAAGTCTCGCTGCCTCCGGTCGTCTCGACGGCGCTCGGGAGATGACGGCCGAACTGGTGTCGGTCATGAAGCGCCTCGCTGGTGCGCTGGAGAAAGATGCGGGGTGAATCCGTATGGCGGGTTAGCGCAGCATAACCCGACCTGCGCTTGTTATTCAGTTACGGAATCCGCAATCCAGAGGCCGCCGCTTCGGGCGTGCTGGCGGGCGGGATGACGCCGAGCAGAGGAGCGTCGATCCGTTCGCGCAATGCGGCCAGATTTTCGTCGAAACGCGACATCGCCGGATCAATGCGGTTGGCGATCCACCCGGCCAGCTTCAAGCCGCGCGCGGCAATGGCCTGGCAGGTCAACAGCGCATGGTTGATGCAGCCGAGACGCATGCCGACGACCAGGATAACCGGCAATGCCAGTTTTTCGGCCAGATCCGCCGTGTCGCAGTCGTGTCCTAGCGGAACGCAGAATCCTCCGACTCCCTCTACCAGAACGACATCGGCCGTGCGGCGAAGTGTTTTGAACGTGGCGACGATGCGCCCGATATCGATAGATCGGCCGGCCTCCGCGGCGGCGATGTGCGGGGCGATCGCCGGCTGGAAAAGGTACGGGTTGATCAGGTCGCGTGGTGCGTCGACGCCGGAAGCGGCGATCAGGCGCTCGACGTCGTCGTTCCTGCCGTTCTCGTCCGTACCGGCGGCGACCGGTTTCATGCCGATCGCCTGAATCCCAAGATTGCGCAATGCCAGGAGCAAGGCACAGGTGGCGAAGGTCTTGCCGACTTCGGTATCGGTGCCGGTGACGAACCAGGCCCGATCAGGTTGTATTGAAAGATCGTTGGAACTCATTTTCTGGCATATCCCAGGAGGACGTCGTAGCTTGCCGGCAGTCCGGCCGGAGTGCGGAATCGTTCGTAGGCGGCCTCGACCTTCTGCCAGGCGGCACGGCCCATCATGCCGCTGCGTCCGCCTTCGCCGACGTTTTGTGCGCCGATCGCCTTGATCGAGCGCAACAGCGATTTCAGCTCGGGGTAGTAGATGGTGTGTCGCTCGCGAATCAGGCGGATGTCGCGGAGGCCGGCGCCGGCCAACGCGGCGTTGATGGCGTCCGGTTCGTCAAAAGGGAGCGTGTGCCGATGCTGGTCGACTCCGGCGAACGCCGCGCGGAGTTCGGCAAAGGTGTCCGGGCACAACGTGCTGAAGGCAATCTGCCCGCCGGGGCGCAGAACGCGGACCGCTTCGCTGAAGACCGTTGCGGCGTTGCACCACTGGATGGACAGGCTGGACCACCAGAGATCGAAGCAGGCCTCCGCAAACGGCAGCTTTTCGATGTCCGCGGCCTGGCAGCAGTCGGTCTCCTTTCTGGCCAACGCCAGCATGGACGGGGCAAAGTCGATGCCGGTGATGTGTGCCGCCGCCCAGCGCTTGCGCAGCTGCCCCGACCCATAGCCGGTTCCGCAGCCGGCATCGAGAACGCGCGCGGGGAAAGGTTCCGGTTCGGCGAGTTCCTGCAGCAGGCGGTCGCATACGCGGCGCTGTACGACGGCGGCGCCGTCGTAGGTGACCGCCGCCTTGTCGAAGGACTCGCGGACGCGCTGCTTAATCGAGACGGTGTGCATGGATGAATCTGCCGACGAGAGTTGCGAAATGATCGGGATCGTTGAGGAAAGGCGCGTGCGCCGCCCCGCTGATTACTTCGAGTTGCGATTGCGGCAAGTGTTCCGCCAGCCAGCGGGCGGCCGGCAAGGGCATCAGCGGATCGTTTTCACCGTGGATCAGCAGAACCGGGCAGCGCAGGGCGGATACCTGCTCGCGCAAATCGATGTCGCGCAACCAGTTGAGCCCCTTGAGCAGCGTTGCAACTGGCGCCAGCGGGGATGACAGGATTCCCCGGTTGATTTCACGGCCGATGGCCCGCGCCTTCGTGTCACCCTGGTTGAACAGGGCCACGAAGCGTTGCAGCGTGACGCGGTCGTTGATGGCTACCGCCTCGGCGAAACCGGCAAGCACGGATGGGGATTGCGCCGCGGTCCAGTCGTCGCGTTGAGTGAAACTCGGGGTGCTGCCGACGAGAATCAGCCGGGCAACGCGTTCCGGCGCCAGCAGCGCCGCCTGCATGGCGAGCAGGCCGCCGAGCGACCAGCCGCAAAGGGTCACGCCATCGGGCAGGGATTCGGCTGCCGATCGGGCGGCCTCGACGAAGGTCTCGCCACGGTCGGGCGTGTCCCCGTATCCGGGAAGCGCGATGCGGTGAATCCGGGCGACGTTGCCCAATGCTCCCGCACAAGGTTCCCAGACGCCGGGCCCCAGCCCCCAGCCGTGGATCAGCGCCAGATCGGGCAGGGTCATGCCAGTTCCCGCAAAGCGTCCACCAGCAGCTGCACATGCGCTTCGCGGTGTGCGGCACTGAGTGAGACGCGCAGGCGGGCGGTGCCCTTGGGCACGGTGGGCGGGCGGATGGCCGGCACCCACAGGCCGCGGTCGAAGAGGGCCAGCGCGACCTGCAGCGTTTCATGGTTGTCGCCGATGATCACCGGCTGGATGGCGGTCGGAGAGCGCATGAGTTGCCAGCGCGTGCCGGACAGACCGTTCTGCAGGCGGAGCGTCAGCCGGCGCAATTGACGGCGTCGCTCGTCGCCCTCGCGGATCAGGGTCAGGCTGGCCAGCAGGGCGCAGGAAATGACCGGGCTCGATCCGGTGGTGAAGATGTAGGTACGCGCGCGCTGCAACAGCCATTCGACGACCGTGTCCGACGCGGCGACGAATGCGCCCGCCGCGCCGGCGGCCTTGCCGAGCGTGCCCATGTAAAGGATGCGCGGGTTGGCGGGAATGTCGAAATGGCTGAGGCTGCCGCAGCCGTGCTCACCCAGCACGCCGAATCCGTGGGCGTCGTCGATGACCAGCCAGGCGTCGAAACGTTCCGCGAGTTGCAGGAGTTCGGGCAGCGGCGCGAGGTCGCCGTCCATGCTGAACACGGCATCGGTCAGGATCAGCTTGCGTTTGGCCTTGCTGGCGGCGAGCAGGCGTTCCAGGGCGTCGAGGTCGCCGTGCGGATAGCGTTGGTGGTCGGCGCGGGAAAGCTGGACCGCGTCGATCAGCGAGGCGTGGTTGAGCTTGTCCGCGAACACGGCGTCGCCGCGCCCGACCAGCGCCACGATGATGCCCAGGTTGGCCATGTAACCGGTCGAGAACAGCAGCGCGCGGGGAAAGCCGGTGAACGCGGCGAGTTCTTCTTCAAGTTCCTCGTGCGGCGAGAGATGGCCGCTGACCAGATGCGAGGCGCCGCTGCCGACACCCCATTTTTTCGCCCCGGCGCAGGCGGCTTCGATCAGTTTGGGATCGTTGGCCAGCCCGAGGTAGTCGTTGCTGCAGAAGCTGATCAGGTCGCGCCCGTCGACGCGGGCCAGCGGGCCGCAGGGGGCTTCGAGCGTGCGGCGAACGCGCTTGAGGCCCTCGCGTTCGAGGTCGGTCAGCCCGTTTTCGAGTTCGTTCCAGATCATGGGTGGAGTGCTGCCTCGAGGGCGCCGGCAACCGCCCGGCCGAGATGACTGATTTCATTGTCGCTGACGATGTACGGCGGCATCAGGTAAACGGTATGGCCGATCGGGCGGGTGAGGGCTTCGCGTTCCAGGGCGGCGCGATAGAAACGGCGCGAGAACCTGGCATCCTCGGTGTCGACGTCGAAGGCGATGATCATGCCACGCTGGCGCAGGTGGCGCACGCGAGGGTGGCCGGTCAGCGGGGCGAGCGCGGCCGCCAGCTTCCGGGCACGGACGACATTGGCGTCGAGCACCTTGTCTTCCTCGAAGATGTCGAGCGTGGCCAGCGCTGCGCGGCAGGCCAGCGCGTTGCCGGTGTAGGAGTGCGAATGCAGGAAGCCGCGCACCGTGGCGTCGTCGTAGAACGCCTGATACACCGCGTCGGTGGTGAGAACGATCGACAGCGGCAGGTAGCCGCCGGAGATGCCTTTCGAGACGCACAGGAAATCCGGCTTGATGTCCGCCTGCTCGTGGGCGAAGAAGGTGCCGGTACGGCCGCAGCCGACGGCGATCTCGTCGCAGATCAGATGGACGTCGTAGCGGTCGCACAGGGCGCGGGCCAGGCGCAGGTATTCGGGGTCGTACATGGCCATGCCGCTGGCGCACTGGATCAGCGGTTCGACGATGAAGGCCGCGATGCTTTGGTGGTGCGCCTCGAGATGACGTTCGAGCGCCGCGGCAGCCCGACGGGCCACATCGGCCGGCGTTTCGCCGTCCAGTGCCTGGCGCGCGTCCGGTGTCGGCACCGTCGCGGCCACACGTATCAGCGGAGCGTAGGCGTCCTTGAAGATCGCGACATCGGTGACGGCCAGCGCGCCAATGGTCTCGCCGTGGTAGCTCCCCTCCAGGCACAGGAAGTCGCGCTTCCTGTCCATGCCGCGATTGCGCCAGCTGTGGAACGACATCTTGAGCGCGATCTCGGTGGCCGAGGCGCCGTCGGAGGCATAGAAGCAATGCCCGAGCGCACTTCCGGTCAGCGCCGAGAGACGCTCGGAGAGTTCGACCACCGGGCGGTGCGTGAATCCGGCGAGGATGACGTGTTCCAGTTCTTCCAGTTGCGCGCGCAGGGCGGCGTTGATGCGCGGGTTGGCATGGCCGAAAAGATTGACCCACCACGAGCTGATGCCGTCGAGATAGCGCTTGCCGTCGAAATCATGGAGCCAGACGCCTTGGCCGCGGGCAATCGGGATCATCGGCAACTCGCCGCCGTTGCCGACATGCTGTTTCATTTGCGTGCAGGGGTGCCAGACGGCGGCCAGGCTTCGCTGCAACAGATCGTGGTTGTTCATGAGGTCAGTGCAATGTCTGTGAATTCGTGTTGCCGAGATCGGGCATTTCGGCATGCACCGTTTCACCTTCGGCGTTCGGGTACAGCGGTGCGCCGCAGTCGTCGCAGAACTCGAACGGGAATTGCTGGTTGTGGACGATCACTTCCTTGATGCCCGATTCGCGCAGAATGCTCTCGACTTCGCCGATCACGTCGGTTGTTTCGTCCTCGCTACCGAGCAGCGGCCACACGATACCGTGGTAGATGGCCTCGTCGTTGCGCGGGCCGAATCCGATCCGGTACTCCTCCAGCCGCTTGTCGTGGAATCCGCCAACGACGGCGCGCAGCGACTCGGCGGGCTTGCCGAGGGTGGTCTGCAGGAAGGAGACCGAGGCGCGCAGCGAGTAGGGGCGGGACGCCATGTCGGCAAGACGGCAGGCGGCGTGGTAGGCGTCGGCGAGCAGCGGCTGGAAGGCGCAACCGGCCAACAGGGGTTCGAGCGACGGGCCGCCCTGCTTGACCCATTCCTTGAGCGCCGATTCACGGCTCACGTCGTCGGCCTCGTTCCAGCGGAAGATCGGCATGCCGCGCGGCACGGCGACGGCGCCGATCAGGTAGCGGGTGTCGGAAAGAAACTGGTTGGTCTCCGGCATGGCGGAAATATCCAGTTTCGGCGCCTTGCCGCACAGTGCCGCGCCGCCGAGGTCGCGCATCAGCTGCCAGGTGTCCACGAAGCTGCGCGGCAGCTGGTCGGGGCTGTACAGGTAGTCGACGAGCGAAATCTGCGACGCTCCCGAGAAGACATGCGCTCCGAGCTGTACCTTGAGCGCCTGCAGGGTAGCGCCGGGGATCGTTCCGGCCGGGATCGAGAAGCGCGACCAGGCAAGCAGGGGAACGTTGAACAGCAGGATGTCGTAGTCCTGGGCTTGATGCGTCATCACGCAGGACTCGGCGCGCGCCTCGATGGCGTCCGCCAGGCAGTCGTGCGCTTCGGCGTGGGAGTCGAAGAGGCGGTCGAGCGCTGCGTTCAGGTCTTCTTCCACCCCTTCCTGCAGGATGCGGTCGATCAGTTCGACGAGCTGGTTGTCCCAGAAGCTGCGCTCCAGTTTGCCTCCCGATTCTGCCAGGCCGATGGCCAGCCTTCCCAGTTCGGTGGCATCGGAAGACATGCGTTTGCGCGAGGAGAGACGGTTGCGTTTCATGATGGGGTTTTCCGCAGGTCGGATAATCCGTTATTGTACCAAGCGCCGGCGGCTCGCCGTCTTTGTGGAAAACCGCTCGCGGGATCGTTCCGGCGGTTTTCGTCGCTCTCAATCAAGAATTCAAGGCCACAGGTTTTCATGATCATCCTGCTTTCTCCCGCCAAGTCCCTGGACTTCGACTCGCCGCCGACCATTGCCAAGGCCACCCGGCCGGACTTCCTCGATCAGTCCGAAATCCTGGTCGAACGGCTGCGTGAGTTTTCTCCCGCCAAGCTGGCCTCGTTGATGGAGATCAGCGACCCGCTGGCGGTATTGAACGTGGCCCGGTACGCCGAGTGGCGAAATCCTTACCCTCGCGGGAAAGGCAAACAGGCGGTGCTGGCTTTCGATGGCGATGTCTACGAAGGGCTCGATGCCAGGTCGCTTTCGAGCGATGATCTGCTTTTTGCCCAGGATCACCTGCGTATTCTCTCCGGCCTGTACGGGATGTTGCGACCGCTCGACAAGATCCTGCCGTACCGGCTGGAGATGGGCCTCCGCCTGGATAATCCGCGCGGCAAGGATCTCTACGCTTTTTGGGGCGACCGGATCACCGAGGCGCTGGAGAATGTCTTGCGCCGGATGAAGTCATCGGCGGTGATCAACCTGGCGTCGGCGGAATACTTCAGGTCGGTCAAGGC
>DBMG01000095.1 GCA_002304785.1 Candidatus Accumulibacter sp. UBA704
TCGGCGATGGCTTTCTCAACAAGGTCCATATGTGGCGCCAAACGGTATAGAGTGTGCTCGGTGTAACCGGAGGAACTGCGTCCGGGTGCTGCCAGCGCCCGGCGATTCTCGCGCCTATGATGAAAAACGGGGGAGCAAGGCAACGCACGAGTATCGGAGGACAAAAATGAGCATTCTGGATTGGTTCAGGAATGGATCGACTCGGTTCGATCCCGAACGCGTCTCGGACGACACGGTACAGTGGGCCGTTGGCAAAGCCATCGCCCTGACTAACCCCCGCCTGAAGCTCGTGCGCAACTGCGAGAAACGTCTTTCGCCGTCGGTCGCGACTACCATCGGGTTCATGAAGGAACGGGTGAAATACTTCCCTCCCGCCAGGCCATTGTCTCCCCGTGCATGGTCAACCGACCCCGCGTTGAAGGCATTCTTCGTCGCACCCGCTGACTTGCAGACCTTGCTGGGCCGCGCTGATGATTTGCGCGCCCTTTTCTCGGCATCGCCCGATCTCCAAGCGGCCTATGTCATTCTCGGCATGGCCTATCGCGAAGAGCGGGTTTTTGGCATGGCCCTGCAGGGCGATGTCGTGATGCGCGATGTGGCACAACGCATGGTCAATTTCTCCGACCACAAGACCCGCCTTTGCGCCGAAGACGAACAGCGCCTTCGCCGCGTGGTCGGCGTCGAAGTCTTCGAGCACCTTGTCTCCAGGGCATTGTCCGAGATCGGCACGGAAAGGAACGAGCGCAACGAACTCCAGGCAGCGCGTTCGCTCATTCGTGCTCGCTTGCGGCTGCTGAGCAAGCATGGGCCGGGCTTGGGCTCGATGTTGGGAGAAGCGCCCGCAAAACCAAGCGAACAGGCGGAACTGGAAGCGAAACTCCTGGAAAACGAACGACAGCTTGAAGCGCTCGACACGACCGAAGCGTTGCTGGAAAGCCAATTCGAATCACTGAAAACGGTGCTCGACAATCCCCAGGATTATCTCTCGATCGAGCCGGTGCATTTACGCCTAAGCCCGATGAACGTCGTGCTTGACGACACCACCACATCCGAAGCGGTGGCCGACGTACGATTCGCGGCCATATCCCTGAAAGGAGCTAACCCGCTGAGCCGGGCGTTCATTGTGGCGCGCGTCGACCGTGACGAAGTACCTCCCCCGCAAAAGATGGACTTCCAGGCCGCATCACGTTACCTCTAGCCAAGTTCAGTCCAGCTCCGCGAGAAAGCTCTGGCAACCAGCCCCGGTATCTGTTTCGCCTCTGCCATCCCGTAGCCCAGCACCAAGCCGTTGCCGCCCCCGCCCTGCGAGTAATAGCTGCTCAGCGCGCGCACGACGACACCGCGGCGCAGCGCCGCCTCGGCAAACGCCGTATCCGGCGAGCCACCCGGCAGGCGCAGCACGAGGTGCAGTCCCGCCTGCCCGCCGAGGATCTCGCCGCCATCGCCGAACCGGGCACGCAGTTCTGCGCGCAGGACGCTCTGCCGTTCGCAGTAGACCGGCGCCATGCGCCGGATGTGGCGGGTCAACTGGCCGCCATCGAGGAAGCGCGCCAGAGCCCGCTGTTCGACGGCCTGCCCGCCGCGATAGAGGTTGCGGACGGCTTCGCCGATGTCCTTGACGGCCCAGCGCGGAACGACCATGTAGGCGATGCGCAGTCCGGGATAGAGAAGTTTGCTGAAGGTTCCGACGTAGATTACCGGGGCATCCGGACGCAACCCCTGGATGGCCGGTAACGGCGCCCCCGGCCGCGCGTGGTTGAAATCGCTGTCGTAGTCGTCCTCGATCAGCCAGCCGCCGCCGATGCGATTCAGGAGATCGAGGCGCCGTTCCAGGCTGAGCACGCTGCCCAGAGGATACTGGTGCGACGGTGTCACATAGATCAGGCGAGGCGGCGAGGCGGCCCACAACGTTTCGTCCGGCGCCATGCCGTCCCGGTCCACCGCTACGGCCACGGTTGTCAAGCCCGCCGCCAGCATGGCGTTGCGCGCTGCTGTGTAGCAAGGCTCCTCGAGCCAGACCGTATCTCCGCTATCCGCCAGCAGCCGCGCGCAGGCGTCGAGTGCCGCCTGCGCGCCGGGGAAGATGAATACCTGTTCATGGGTGCACGCAACACCGCGCCGCGCCGAAAGAAAGGCCGCCACCGCCCGACGCAATTCAGGCTCGCCGCCTGGCTCCGCATAGGCCACCTGCCGGGCGCTGACCTCGTTCCAGGCACGCTGCAAGGCCCGCGACCAGGCGCGCCAGGGGAAGGCATTCAGATCGGGAACCCCGGGCGCGAAAGGCAGGTAGTTCTCACCACTGATCGAGGGAGGCAGTTGCCGCGCCCGCAGCGAAAGACACGGCCCGCCCGGCACCTTGGCCGGCGAACTTCCCGCGCTGGCCGACAGCGGCAAGGCGCCGACCCGCGTTCCGCCCCGATCGGCCTGCAGAAAGCCCTCGGCCAGCAGCTGCTGGTAAGCGAACAGCGCGCAGTTCCGCGCCATGCGGTAATCGGCCGCGAGTTGGCGCGTGCCGGGAAGGCGTGCTCCCGGCGCCAGCCGGCCGGAAAGAATGGCCTCCTTCAACAGCCCGTAAAGACGGGCCTGCCGCGATTCATGCGGGCCGAGCGGGTCGTTCAGCGATTTCAAGAAAAGATCGAGCGGCATCTGGTTCTATATATTTGAGACAAACTGGATCCATGCATGGTGCCACAATCGGACTATGCTGGCGCTTCTTTCCCAGGAGCCGACCATGTCCGACATTCCACCATCCGCCCGCACCGAGATCCGCCGCAAGCCGCAACGCGCCCATTACGACCGTGCCACGGTCGAGGCGATCGTCGACGAAGCGCTGATCTGCCAGGTCGCCTTCAATCATGGCGGCAGCGTGCACTGCCTGCCGACTGCCTGCTGGCGCTCCGGCGATCACCTGTACATCCACGGCGCTAACAATTCACGCATGGCGCAAGCGTTGACGACCGGGGAGTGTTCGGTGTGCATCACACATCTGGACGGCCTGGTCCTGGCGCGTTCGGCCTTTCACCATTCGATGAACTTCCGTTCGGTGGTGATCTACGGGCGCTTCGAGGAAGTGACCGATCCCGCCATCAAAGCCGTCGAATTCGAAGTCTTCGTCGAGCATGTCAGCCCCGGCCGCGCCGAACTCGTGCGCGCCCCATCGCCCGCCGAAATTGCAGGAACGCGCCTGCTGCGCATCTCGTTGCTCGAAGCGGCCGCAAAAATACGTACCGGCGGAGTCATCGACGCGGAAGAAGACATGGCGATCCCGGTCTGGGCCGGGGTGATCCCGCTGAAGCTGCATGCCGGTCATCCGGAGATCGACGCGGGCTGCACTTCCGCAAATCCGCCCAACCTCCCCGCCTTTATCGGCATTTGAACCGAGACGGCGTCCCGTCATTCTTCGTTTGAATTCCCATTCAATCACGGCAGGCGCGGCGAAGAACCTCCCTTTCACAGTTTTCCGCTGCGTTCTTTCCGCTATATTCGCCGTGGTTGGCTGCTTTGTCCAGCCCCCTGCGCCCGCCCGTTCACTCACTGCGGGCTGATTATCCGGCGCCGCACGTGTATCATTCGAACCTCGCTGCCCGCGCGAAATTGTTCGCCGGGCGCGACCCATTTCAGAACGCGCATCCACCCGATTTCCTGCCAGAGCCCCCGCCGGAGCCCGCATGACCACCCCCGTTCCTCGACTGGAATTGTTGCACGTCACCAAGCGCTACCCGACCATCGTGGCCAACGACGATGTCAGCCTGTCCGTCCTGCCCGGGGAGATCCACGCCGTTCTGGGCGAGAACGGCGCCGGCAAGAGCACGTTGATGAAGGTCATCTACGGCGCGGTCAAGGCCGACAGCGGCACCATGATGCTCGACGGCCATGAAGTCTCCATCGCCAACCCGGCGCAGGCTCGCCGCCTCGGAATTGGCATGGTCTTCCAGCATTTTTCGCTGTTCGAGACACTGACAGTCGCCGAAAACATCGCCCTGGTGCTCGACGAACCGTTCAACCTGCCGGCGCTGGCCAGCCGCGTCAAAGAAGTCTCCGAGCATTACGGCCTGCCGCTCGATCCGAACCGCATGGTGCATAGCCTCTCGGTCGGCGAGCGCCAGCGCGTCGAGATCGTGCGCTGCCTGCTGCAGAAGCCGAAGCTGCTGATCCTCGACGAACCGACCTCGGTACTCACGCCGCAGGCTGTGATCAAGCTGTTCGAAACGCTGCGCCAACTTGCTTCCGAAGGCGTCTCGATCCTCTACATCAGCCACAAGCTGCACGAGATCCAGTCCCTGTGCGACCACGCCACGATCCTGCGCAACGGCCGGGTGACGGGCAAGGCCGTGCCGCGCGAGGAGACGCCGGCCAGTCTGGCGCGCATGATGATCGGCCGCGAGTTGCCGGTGTGCGAAGCCCCCATCTATGAAGGCGAGCACCGCCCGGTGCTCACCGTGCGGGGACTCAGCCTGCTGCCGACGTCCCAGTTCGGCACGGAACTGAAAGACATCTCGCTGACCGTCAACACCGGCGAAATCCTCGGCATCGCGGGCATCTCGGGCAACGGCCAGGCCGAGCTGCTGTCGGCGCTGTCTGGCGAAGCCGCCACGGAGCGCGACGTGATCCGCCTCAACGGAAAATCCATCGGCCATCTGGACGCCGGAGAGCGGCGCGCCAAGGGCATCGTCTACGTACCCGAGGAACGCCTGGGACGCGGCGCTGTGCCACCGCTCTCGCTCGGCCACAACGCGCTGCTCACCGCGCACCGCCAGGGCATGAAGAACTGGGGGCTGGTGCGCTATGGCAAGGCCCGCATTTACGCCGATGAATGCGTAAACCGATTCGATGTACGCGGCGCCGATGCCTCAACCAACGCGCGCGCCCTGTCCGGCGGCAACCTGCAGAAGTTCATTGTCGGCCGCGAAATCATGCTGAAGCCCGAGGTCATGATCGTCGCGCAGCCGACCTGGGGTGTCGACGTCGGCGCTTCAGCGGTGCTGCGCCAGGCGCTGATCGATCTCTCGCGCACCGGCGTGGCGATCCTGGTCGTCTCCGAGGAACTGGAGGAACTGTTCGAGATCGCCGATCGCATCGCCGTCCTTGCCCAGGGCCGCTTGTCTCCGGCACGGCCAAGAGGCGAACTGAATGCCGAGAAGGTTGGCCTGCAGATGGCGGGACTGTTCGACCACGCCGAAACCACGCCTGCCGCATCCATGATGGAAACAAAACATGCATCTGCTTGAGCCACGCCCTCACCCCTCTCGCGTGATGCGCTGGACGGCGCCGCTGATCGCCGTCGTCGCCACGCTGCTGGCCGGATCCTTCCTGTTCTGGGCGCTCGGCAAACCGGTGCTCGACTCCTTCCAGGTCTTCTTCGTCCAACCGCTGGAAAGCAGCTACGGCTGGAGCGAACTGCTGATCAAGGCCTGCCCGCTGATCCTCATTGCACAGGGCCTGGCCGTCGGTTTCAAGGCGCGCATCTACAATATCGGCGCCGAAGGCCAACTGATCGTCGGTGCGCTGGCCGGCGGCGGTGTGGCCATCGCCATGGAAGGCAGCGACGCTGGCTGGATCGTCCCGGCCATGGTCGTGGCCGGCGCCATCGGCGGTGCACTGTGGGGTGCCATCCCCGCCTTGCTGAAGACGCGTTTCAACGCCGAAGAGACGTTGACCACGCTGATGCTCTCCTACGTTGCCAGCCTGATCCTCTCGTACATGGTCAACGGCCCGTGGCGCGACCCGGAGGGCATGAACTTCCCGCAGTCGATCATGTTCAGCGACGGCGCGCTGTTTTCGATCCTGCTCGAAGGCTCGCGGGTCAATACGTCCATCTGGATCACCGTGTTTGCCGTGCTGGCCTTCTGGATCTTCAACGCAAAGAGCTTCCTGCATTTCCAGATCGAAGTCGGGGGGTTGGCCCCGGCCGCATCGCACTATGCAGGATTCTCGGCCAAGCAGACGGTATGGTTCTGCCTGCTGACGTCCGGCATGACGGCCGGCATCGCGGGTGTGGGCGAGATCGCCGGACCCGTCGGGCAACTCAACCTGAACATCTCGCCGGGCTACGGCTTCGCTGCGATCATCGTCGCCTACCTCGGCCGCCTGCACGCGCTCGGCATCGTCCTCGCCGGCTTCCTGATGGCGCTGATCTACCTCGGCGGCGAGGCCGCCCAGGTCGGCCTGCAGATGCCCGCGGCCATCACCGGCATCTTCCAGGGTATGTTGCTCTTCTTCCTGCTCGGCTCGGATGTATTCATCGACAACCGCCTGCGCCGGATGGCCTGATCGAGACGACACACATGATCGAACACCTCATCCCCATTCTCGCCGGCACGCTCGGCGCCGCCGTGCCGCTGATCTTCGCCGGACTCGGCGAACTGGTCACCGAACGCACCGGCGTGATCAATCTGGGCGTCGAAGGCATGATGCTGGTCGGTGCCATCGCCGGCTTCGCGGCTGCCGCAGAAACGGGACACGGCGCGGCCATCGGCCTGCCGGCCGGCGCGCTGGCCGGTGCCGCCACGGCCATGATCTTTGCCTTCTTCGCGCTATCGCTGGCCGCCAACCAGGCCGCCTGCGGCCTGGCGCTGACCATCTTCGGCATCGGCCTTTCGGCTTTCATCGGCCAGCACTACATCAGCTACAGCCTGCCGGGACTGAAGCCGATCGCTATCCCGCTGCTGTCCGACATCCCGGTACTCGGCCCCATCCTGTTCAAGCAGGACTGGGTGGTCTACCTCTCGTTCCTGGCTTTCGCCGGCGTCGCGTGGACGCTTACCAAAACCCGCCTCGGCCTGCTGCTGAAAGCCATCGGCGAATCGCCCGAGTCGGCGCACTCGATCGGCTATCCGGTGATCAGCATCCGCTTCGGCGCGGTGGCCTTCGGCGGCGCGATGGCCGGCATCGCCGGAGCCTACCTCTCGACCGTTTACACCCCGTTGTGGGTACAGAACATGAGCGCCGGGCGCGGCTGGATCGCCGTCGCGCTGGTTGTCTTCGCCTCGTGGAAACCGGCGCGGCTGATGCTCGGCGCATATCTCTTCGGCGCGGTGACGATCCTGCAGTTCCACGCGCAGGGGCTCGGCATCATGGTCCCGGTACAGTTCCTCGCCGCCCTGCCCTACGTCGCCACGATCGTCGTGCTGGTGATCATCTCGCGCGACCGCCGCGTGCTGCAGAACAACCTGCCGGCCTCGCTCGGCAAACCGTTCCTGCCTTGATATTGGAAAACGTTTTTTCACCACAATGACACAACGGGCACGACGAAATACAAGGCGGTTTTTCTGTCTTATCGTTGTGTTCGTTGTGCACGTTGTGGTTAAGCCTTTGAAGTTGACATGACTACACTGCTCCTCAAGAACGCCGACGTCCTCGTCACCATGGATGCCGAACGCCGGGAAATTACCAATGGCGGCGTGTTCATCCGCGACGGGGTCATCGAAGCCGTCGGTCCGACCGCCGAGCTACCGGCAACCGCCGACGAGGTCGTCTCGCTCGCCGGCTGCGTCGCCCTGCCGGGCCTCGTCAACACGCACCACCACATGTACCAGACCCTGACGCGAGCGATCCCCGGCGCGCAGGACGCCGAACTGTTCACTTGGCTGCGCACGCTGTACCCGATCTGGGCCGGCATCACGCCGGAGATGATCCGCGTATCGACGCTGACGGCAATGGCCGAGTTGATCTTCTCCGGCTGCACCACAACCAGCGACCATCTGTATCTCTATCCGAACGGTTCACGCCTCGACAATTCGATCGAAGCCGCGGCGACGATCGGCATGCGCTTCCACGCCGCGCGCGGCAGCATGAGCGTCGGCGAAAGCCAGGGCGGCCTGCCACCCGACCGGCTGGTGGAGGAAGAAGCGGCGATCCTCAAGGACACGCGGCGCCTGATCGAAACCTGGCACGACCCGGCGCGGCATGCCATGCAGCGCATCGTCGTCGCGCCCTGCTCGCCGTTCTCGGTCAGCCGCGACCTGATGCGCGAAGCGGCCGACCTTGCGCGCTCATACAAGGTGTCGCTGCACACCCACCTCGCCGAGAACGACAATGACATTGCCTACAGCCGCGAAAAATTCGGCATGACGCCAGCCGAATACGCCGAATCGCTCGGGTGGGTCGGGCCGGACGTATGGCACGCGCACTGCGTCAAGCTNNCTGTTTGCGCGCACCGGCACCGGCGTCGCGCACTGTCCCGGCTCGAACATGCGCCTGGCGTCCGGCATCGCCCCGATCCCGGCCATGCGCACGGCCGGCGTGCCGGTTGGCATCGCCGTCGACGGCAGCGCCTCGAACGACTCCGGCCATCTGCTCGGCGAAACGCGCCAGGCCATGCTGCTCGCCCGTGTCGGCCACGGCCCCGCCGCGATGAGCGCGCGGCAGGCGCTCGAACTTG
>DBMG01000158.1:0-14527 GCA_002304785.1 Candidatus Accumulibacter sp. UBA704
GAACGCCGCGCCATCCTGCTCGCCAAGCAGGGCGCCAGTAATCCGCAGATCGAGCAATTCCGCTGGCTGCTGGAGGAATTGCGCGTCCAATTGTTCGCGCAGGAGTTGCGCACACCGGCGCCGGTGTCGGTGAAACGGCTGCAGAAGATGTGGGAGGCGATATAAGCCGCTCCACCGCGTGACCCGCGGATCCTGTCGGCGGGCATTGCTTGCCAACGGCATGGGGAACAAACGCTCTGCTGCTCAGTCTAGGTGCACTCCATCCCCAGAATCACAACTTCAAACGGAGGCGTCATGAGCGAATTGTCCGGCGAGGTCTTCTACCCCGATCCTGCGGCTGCAGGGGCGGCACATGTTCCCGACCACGAAGCCTTGCGCGCATCGGCGGCGGCCGATCCGTTGCGCTTCTGGGCTGACCGGGCTTCCGAACTCGAGTGGTTCAAGCCGTGGGAGAAGGTGCTCGACGCGTCGAATCCGCCTTTCTTCAAGTGGTTCACTGGAGCCAGCACCAACATCGTTCATAACTGCATCGACCGGCACCTGTCGGGTCCTTACAAGAACAAGCTGGCGCTGATCTGGGTCGGCGAAAACGGCACTGACCACGAGAGCTATTCCTATTTCAGCCTGAACCGCGAAGTCACGAAAATGGCCAACGTGCTCCGGGCGATGGGTGTCACCAAGGGCGACAAGGTCACCATCTACCTGCCACGCATTCCGGAAGTCGTGTTTGCCATGCTGGCCTGTGCCAAGCTCGGGGCGGTCCATTCGGTGATCTTCGCCGGGTTCTCCGCCGATGCGCTGCAGGACCGCATCGGTGACTCGGAGTCGAAACTGGTCATCACCGCCGACGGTTCCTGGGTCAACGGCAGCATTTTCAGGCTGAAGGATATTGTGGACGAAGCGCTTCGCTTCAGCCCGTCCGTGGAGAACGTCATTGTCGTCAGGCGCACCGGGCATGAGGTGGTCATGGACCCGCTGCGCGACCATTGGTACCACGACCTGACGGCACTGCCGATCGCCAAGGGGCCGTGCGCCACGGAACCGATGGATGCGGAAGATACGCTGTTCATCCTCTACACCTCCGGGTCGACCGGGAAACCGAAGGCGATCCTGCATACCCATGGCGGCTACATGGTGGGTACCTACACCACGCTGAAGTACACCTTCGACATCCGCGACGAGGACCGCTGGTGGTGTACCGCCGATCCGGGCTGGATCACCGGCCATTCCTACCTTGTCTACGGCCCGCTGCTGACTGGCGCGACGACGTTCATGTTTGAAGGCGGTCCGACCTACCCGTACCCGAATCGCTGGTGGCAGCTCATCGAGCATTACGGCATCACCACGCTGTATACCGCGCCGACGGCGATCCGCTCGCTGATGCGTTTCGGCGAGGCCTGGCCGAACCGGCACGATATGTCCAGCCTGCGTCTCCTGGGGTCGGTGGGGGAACCGATCAATCCGGAGGCATGGCACTGGTATCACCGGGTCATTGGCAAGGGGCGGTGCCCGATCATGGACACCTGGTGGCAGACCGAGACCGGCATGTTCCAGATCTGCCCCGTGCCGTCCATGCCGCTCAAGCCGGGGTCCGGCGGCAAGCCGTTCTTCGGCCAGGAAGCCGAGATTCTTGACGAAGCCGGGAATCCGGTTCCCGATGGCGAGGAAGGCTTCCTGGTGCTCAAGAACCCGTGGCCGGCGATGCTGCGTACGCTCTACAAGGACGACGAGCGTTACGTCAATACCTATTGGAGCAAGTACCCCGGCAAATATCTGGCGGGCGATTCGGCGCGCCGTGATGCAGACGGTTATTTCTGGGTGATCGGCCGTACCGACGACGTGATCAAGGTGTCCGGGCATCGCCTGGGGACGGCCGAGGTCGAATCGGCGCTGGTCTCGCATCCGGCAGTCGCCGAGGCTGCGGCCATCGGCTTGCCGCACGACGTGAAAGGCCATGCGATCCATGTCTTCGTGGTGCTCAGGATGGGGTTTGAATCCAGCCCGGCGCTGGCCGAGGAT
This sequence comes from Candidatus Accumulibacter sp. UBA704, assembly GCA_002304785.1. Lineage (GTDB taxonomy): Bacteria > Pseudomonadota > Gammaproteobacteria > Burkholderiales > Rhodocyclaceae > Propionivibrio. The sequence goes on from DBMG01000158.1 coordinate 2,020, forward strand.
CTGCGCAAGCATGTGGCAACGCACCTGAGCCCGATCGCCAAGCCCGATGGGGTCGACTTCGCCGAGAAGTTGCCCAAGACGCGCTCGGGCAAGATCATGCGCCGCGTGCTGAAGGCCCGAGCACTGGGCCAGGATGAGGGCGACCTGACGACGCTCGACGAGTGATCCCGGCCCGACGGTGCAACGGGCTTACCGGATGGAGCGGAACCGCAGCGTCGCCAATTGCGCCAGCAGTCCGGCAGCGATAGCGGCTACGAAGGCCGTAGGTGTCCCGAAGTCGGCGAGCAGCAGGGCCAGGACCAGGAAAAAGGTGGCGAAGGAATACATCCCGGTGGCCATCGAGCGCAGGAGCACGGTGACGAAGTCGGGGCCATGGTTGCGGTGCGAGAAGACCGCCAGGACGGTCCCGAGCACCGGATAGGTGGTGAGCAGTCCGCTCCAGGCGGTGCCGATTGTTGCTGCGCTCAAGGAGACTGCCAGGGTCAGCATCGCTCCTGCGATGGCCCGCATGGCCAGTTCGGCCATGGACATCGACCGGGCAACCGCCACCTCTTTCGGCGCGGGGAACAGGTAAGGCGCACCGAGCAGGGCGGATGCCGCCAGCGCAAAGGATAGTGCGGTCGATCCGGGCAGGCGGGCCAGCAGACTGACTGCTGCAAGCCACACGCCGGCGGTGATCGGCAACGCGACTCTCCAGTTGAAACGAAGGCTGGCGTGCGAATAGACCGCGCAGAACACCACCGTGGATGAGACGGCCGAGAGCGATGCCGCGGCCGCGGATGCGGCAAATACCGGACCCTGTTCAAGCGTTACGATGAACAGGATGGGGCCGGCGGAGACGGGCAATCCTGCCAGCCACCCGGCAACGCCCGGCCCCCATCGCTTTCCGGCCAGTGTGATCAGAATCAGGAAACTCGGCACCAGCAGGAGTTTCAAGGCGAGCACGACGGAGTCCTGTTCTTGGGCCGTTTGCCGGTTGGCAACGATGGAACAACTCTCCGCAGCATGGATCGGGGCGCGGAAAGATCCAGAAAGTGTTCCACGCCAGTCCTACATTTCACAGATTGTTCGCGCGAAGCTGGCAACCCGTTGCCAGTCAGTGAATTCGACAACGGTGGAAGGGTCGGTCGGTCCGTTGGTGATGCGCATGATGAAGCGGATCATCATGCGGTCGAGCGGGCGGTATCGCGGGTAGTCGAGCCGGCCGGCGAAGACCTCCAGAAGGCGGGGTCTCCACGGCGTTTTCTGAAGGAATTTTCGCAGGTAGGGGTTGGTCTCCGGGCGGTTTTTCTCCGGCTTGCGGGCCACGATATTGACGGAGAAGAAGGCATTCGGCTTGCTGTCGAGCAGGGGCAGATTGGCTTCGATGAATTCGAAGACCGACGGTCTGTGCTTGCCATAGCGGATGCTGGCGCCGATGACGATCTTGTCGAATTGCGCCACGTCGACCGTGCCGGCGTCCTCGACCCTGGCCAGCGTGGCGGAATGGCCGGCCCGTTCAACGAATCCCCCGATGTTCTCGCAGATTTTCAACGTATGGCCGTCGACGGTTGAATAGAGGACAAGGATGGCGGACATGGCGGCTGAGTGGTCGGGAAGGTTCCGGAATTCTAAAGCGCGTTGCCGGAAAAATCGCAGGTTTGTCGGGCACCAAGGATGAAAACATCTGGCGCGGTGGTTGGCCGGTGCTTTTTTGCGCTATAACCTCGTTGTGGATGATGTGCGGGAGTTCTTATGGCCGAAATGCTTCTGGCGCTGCAACGCAGCGTGGCTTCGCTAGGGCGGGGCAAATTGTGGCTCTACATCCTCGGGCCGGCGCTGGTCGCTGTGTTGTTCATGGTGGGCGTGTCGATCGCCTTTCTGGATTATCTGATCACCAGCTTCATCGAGCAGCCGCCGATGAGCTGGATTGCCGAATGGGGAGCGTTCTGGCTGGCCAAGGCACTGGCCGCACTGGGCGGATGGCTGGTGATACTCTCGGCGAGCTACCTCGTGGCGATGCTGCTGACTGCCGTCTTGATCCTGCCGCTCATGCTCACCCATCTGTCGGCCAACGATTACCCCGATCTGGGCAAGCTGGGCAAGGACAGCCTAGTGGCCTCGACCTGGAACAGCGTGTGGGCGGCCGTGCTGTTCATCATCGGCTGGCTGGTGACCTTGCCGTTGTGGCTGATTCCCGGTCTCGGCATGTTTCTGCCCCTGTTCTGGATGGCTTGGCTCAACCGGCGCACTTTTGCCTATGATGCATTGGCTGAACACGCGACCTCGGACGAATGGCGTGAGTTGCGCCGGCAAAAGGCCATGCCGCTGCTCACGCTGGGATTCGGCATGGCGGCCCTGGCGCATGTGCCCTTCGCCGGCCTGCTCGCGCCGTCGCTGGCAGCCCTTGTATATATCCATTTCTGTCTCGAGGCTTTGCGCCGTTTGCGGCAAGGGGCCGTGGTGAGCATTCAAAACGGGAGCAAAGCATGAACTTTGGCGCCTTGATCATCGGTGACGAAATCCTTTCGGGCAAGCGCACTGACCAGCATTTCGCCAAGATCGCCGGCTTGCTGGCCGCACGCGGCCTGCGCTTGTCGTGGGTCGAATACCTTGGCGACGAGCGTCCGCGCCTCGCGGCAACGCTGAAACGCACCTTCGCCGCGGGCGACGTGGTGTTCAGCTTCGGCGGCATCGGCAACACGCCCGACGACCACACGCGGCAGGCCGCCGCCGAGGCATTGGGCGTCGACCTCGTCCTGCATCCCGATGCCGAGCGCGAGATCCGCGCCCGCTTCGCCGACGACATCACCCCGCAGCGCTTGCTGCTCGGCACTTTTCCGCGCGGCGTATCCATCGTGCCGAATCCGTTCAATCGCATCCCCGGTTTTAGCGTGCGCGATCACTATTTTCTGCCCGGATTCCCGCAGATGGCCCATCCGATGGCCGAGTGGGTGCTCGATACGTTCTACGCGCATCTGTTCAACCGGAAACCGATGGTCGACAAGGCTTTTCTGCTGACCGGGCCGAATGCCTACGAAAGTGCCTTGCTGGGGTTGATGGAACGCATCGTGGCCGCCTACCCCGATCTGCGTCTTTTCAGCCTGCCGTCGATTGGGCCGGACGGGCAGCGCCGGCACCTCGAACTGGGGGTTGAAGGGGCGGCGGAGCGCGTCGATCAAGCCATGGAGGAAATTCGCCAGGAGGTCGAGCGGCGGGGGATTGCCTGGAGCTGGCGGGACAGCGGCCTGAGAATTTAGTGGTCTGCTTCGCTAGCGCGGCGTGACCGTCTGATCGGGCTTGAGCGGCAGCGGCTCGGCCTTGTCTTCCGCCGGCGCGGCCTTGCCCTTGGGCTGGATGATGGCGCGCACGCGAGCCTGTGGCTCCCCNNGAGCCTGTGGCTCGCCGGTGGCCGACTTGGTGGTGCCACCGGCGGTGGTGACCAGGTACTTTTCAGTCGGGGCATCGTAGGAGATGTAGTGCCCCCGGACTTCGTCCTGCCCGCTCTTGATCCAGGCGCGAACGAAGAACTCGGTCTTCTCGTTGCGCGCCTCGTGCACGATACGCTCCGCTTCGCCCTCGATAAACTCGTCCTTGCCGTCGCGCTTTTGCCGGAAGCGCGCCAGTCCGTTCTCTCCGCCCGTGGCGACACCTTTCTGGAAGCCATCGGCGTCCTGAGTGACGACCAGTTTGCTAGTGCGGATCTGCATCGTGCCCTGCGTCATTACCACATTGCCTTCAAAGATCTGCACCTTGTTGATGTCATCCAGGCTGATCCGGTCGGCCTCGAGATTGATCGGCTTTTCGCGGTCCCCCTTTTCCGCATGGGCGGCGAAGGCCAGGACGAGGATCGAGGCGGCGGCACAGAGATGCTTCAACTTCATGATCATTTCTTCCTTGCGTGCTTGCTTTCCAGAAGGCCGACGGCCTGGGATTGGAGAATATACGTTTGCGTCTGCTGGTTGGCCTGCATGCCGACGCCTTTCAGCCAGGATTTGCCCTTGGTGATCAATACCGGGCTCTTGGTGAAGGCTGTCTCGTCGTCAGGGAACACGGTGAGTTCGTCCATGCTGGCCGTGAGTTCCTCGTCCTTTGCCGACGCTGGCCGGTAAATGCGCACGTTGCCCACCAGGTCGACCTGTTCGCCGCCCTTGTTGGTGTGGCCGTGCTCGGCGCTGATCGTGACCGGGGGTTTCTTGGCGTACTCATGGACGAGATGCGGCTTCTGCAGGTCGGTCGTGTCATCGTCCGGATAGTGGCGCACTTCGGGAGATCTCAGGGTGTATTTGAGCTGGCCGTTCTGGTCGAGCTTGCGCAGGACCATGTCGGAAACGATGAAGTCCGGGTCGTGGCGAGTCTTCCCGTCGCGCCGTGGCTCAGCCATTTCCGTGGCGTAGCGCAGCCAGAAGGTCAGGAGTGTCAGCGCCGCCAGAATACTGAGCGGGAAAAGAGCGCTGCCCCAGTGTTTCATTCTTTTTCCGGCAGGTAATGGGCGAGGGCATTGTCGAGTTTGCCCTGTGCCGCCAGGATGAATTCGCAGACCTCGCGCACGGCGCCGTGGCCGCCCGGCTTGCCGGCGACGTAATCCGCATGCTGCCGATTGAGGTCATGGCAATCGGACGGGGCGGCGGAGAAGCCGCATTCCGCCATGACCTGCAGATCGATGATGTCGTCGCCCATGAAACCGGCTTCGTGCGGCTCGACGCCTATCTTGGTGAGGAGTTCGTGAAAGGTCGACAGCTTGTGTCCGATGCCCTGATATACGTGTTCTATCCCCAGATTCTTCATGCGCCAGGTCACGCAGGCGGCGTCCCGGCCGGTGATGATGGCCAGCGTCACACCGGCTTTCTGCAGCATGGTCAGGCCCAGGCCGTCGCGTGCGTTGAAGGCCTTGATCTCGGTGCCGGCATCGGTGAAGAACAGCGAACAGTCGGTGAGCACGCCGTCGACATCGAACGCCATCAGCTTGAGGCGGCTGGCGCGGGCGGTACATTCTTCGGTGGTTCGCATCAGATGGCCTTGGCCTGGAAAAGATCGTGCATGTTGAGGGCGCCGATCAGGCGGCCGTCGTCATCGACGACCGGGATCTGGTTGATCTTGTATCTTTCCATCATCTCGACGGCCTCGGCCGCCAGCTTTTCAGGACCCATGGTGCGCGGACTGCGCGTCATGACGTCGTTGACGGTGAGATTCTGCAGGTCAAGGTTCTTGAGTATCGCGCGGCGCAGGTCGCCGTCAGTGAAGATGCCGAGCACCCGGCGTTCCGGGGATATCACAACGGTCATGCCGATGGTGCCGCGGGTAATCTCGCGGATCGCTTCAGCGATGCTGGCTTCCGGGGCGACGGTGGGGATCGACTCGCCGCAGCGCATGACATCGCGCATCCGGGTCAGCAACCGGCGTCCCAGTGACCCGCCGGGGTGCGAGCGGGCAAAATCCTCGGCGCCGAAGCCGCGCGCGTCGAGCAGCGCCACGGCCAGCGCGTCGCCGAGGGCCAGCGCGGCGGTGGTACTGGCCGTAGGCGCCAGATTCAGCGGGCAGGCTTCCTGAGCCACGCCGGCATCGAGATGCACGTCGGCATCGCGCGACAGCGACGATTTTTCGTTGCCGGTCATGGCGATCAGCTTGGCTCCCTGGCGCTTGATCGAGGGAAGGATGTTCAGCAGTTCGGCGCTTTCGCCGGAGTTGGAGATGCCGATCACGATGTCTTCGGCAGTGATCATGCCGAGGTCGCCGTGGCTGGCTTCGGCGGGATGCACGAAGAATGCCGGCGTGCCCGTGCTGGCCAGCGTGGCGGCGATCTTGCGACCGATATGGCCTGACTTGCCGATGCCGCTGACGATGACGCGCCCGCGGCAGTTGAGGATCAGGGATAGCGCCTGCAGGAATGCGCCGTTGATCCGGTCGCACAGTGCGAGAACCGCCTCGGCCTCGATGCGCAGGACTTGGCGTCCCAGTTCGAGGGCTTTGGAAGAAGGCTGGATTTGGCTCATGGAGGGGTAGCGGTTATGATTCTGCGAAGTATAGCAGAAGCCCCGCTGGTCCCGGCTTTGCGGCCTTTTCAATCGCGACAGCAAACCATGCAGACACTTCCGATCATTCTGACCCTGCTCGGTGCCTCGGTGGTCTCGGTCATCCTCTTCCGCCGCCTCAACCTGCCGCCCCTCCTGGGCTATCTGCTGGTCGGAGCGCTGATCGGGCCGCATGCATTCAATTTGGTGGCCGACGTGGCGGATGTTCGGCATCTGGCGGAATTCGGCATCGTTTTCCTGATGTTCTCGATCGGGCTGGAATTCTCGCTCCCCAAGCTGTTTGCCATGAAGCGCATCGTATTCGGGCTGGGCGCCGTGCAGGTGCTGGCCACTTTGCTGGTCGTGACCGGCATTGCCATGCTAGCCGGACTGTCTTGGCAGGCCGGGGTGTCGATCGGCGGAGCGCTGGCCATGTCGTCCACGGCGGTGCTCACCAAGCTGCTCGGCGAGCGCCTGGAGCTCGATGCGCCGCACGGGCGTGAGGTGATCGGCGTACTGCTGTTCCAGGATCTGGCCGTGGTGCCTCTGCTCATCCTCATTCCCTCGTTTTCGCAAACACCGGAAAGGATGGCCTGGCTGATGGGTATTGCCGTGTTCAAGGCGACGGCCCTGCTATTGATCGTCCTGCATTACGGCAAGAATGTGTTGAGCCGCTGGTTCGTCGTCGTGGCACGCGGCAAGTCTGCTGAACTGTTCATGCTTAACGTCCTGATGGTGACGCTCGGTCTGGCCTATCTGACGGAACTCGCCGGTTTGTCGATGGCACTCGGGGCATTCGTCGCCGGCATGCTGATCTCGGAAACCGAGTTCAGACACCAGGTCGAGGAAGACATCAAGCCGTTCCGCGATGTGCTGATGGGCTTGTTCTTCGTGACCGTCGGCATGATGCTCGACCTCCCGCTGGTGTTCAGCAAGCTGCTGCTCGTGGTGGCCTTGTTGGCAGGGCTGCTGACAGTGAAGTTCGCCGTGGTCCTGGGGGCTTCCCGTTCGTTCGGGGCCACGCCCGGGGGTGCCATGCGCAGCGGCCTGTGGCTGTGTGCCGGGGGCGAATTCGGGCTCGTTCTGCTGGCGCTGATCAGGCAGTCTGGCGTGGCGCCGCAACCGGTGGTGCAGCCGGTGCTCGCGGCGCTGGTTCTCTCCCTGCTGTTGGCGCCGTTCATCGTGCATTACAGCGAACGCCTCGTATTGCGCTTTGCCGCGAGCGAATGGCTGCTGCGATCGATGCAACTGACCAAGGTGGCGGCGAAAGCGATGCGTACGGAGAAGCACGCGGTGATCTGCGGTTTCGGCCGCAACGGCCAGCAGCTCGCGCGCTTCATGGCCCATGAGGGAGTTTCCTTCCTGGCGCTTGACCTCGACCCGGATCGGGTCAGCGAAGCGGCCGCGGCCGGCGAGAATGTGGTCTACGGTGATGCGGCCCGGCGCGAGACCCTGGTTGCCGCCGGAGTCACGCGAGCCAGCGTGCTGGTCATTTCCTTCGCCGACAACCGGGCTGCCGAACGCGTCATGCGGCATGTGCGCGAATTGGCGCCGGCGCTGCCGATCGTGGTGCGCACGATTGACGAAAAGGATTTCGATATCCTGCTGCGCGCCGGGGCGGCGGAAGTGGTTCCGGAAACGCTGGAGTCGGCCATGATGCTGGCGTCGCATGCCTTGATCCACGCTGGCGTGCCGATCAATCGTGTGCTCAAGCGCATCCGCCAGACCCGCGAGGCACGTTACCGGACCCTGCGCGGCTTCTTCCACGGCGACAGCGATCTCGACGAGAACGAACGCGACAGCGAGGAGCCGCGGTTGCGTTCCGTTTCATTGGTGGACGGGGCCTACGCCGTCGGCCGAAAGCTGTCTGAACTGGCCATCGGGCCTACCGGCGCCGAGGTTACGGCGATCCGCCGGCGGGATGTCAGGACGCAGGAGCCGTCCGGGGAGACGCTCTTTGAAGCCGGAGACGTCGTCGTCTTGCTGGGTGTTCCCGAAGCGTTGGCCTTGGCGGAAGAGAAGTTGTTGAAGGGGTGAGGGGGAAAGCAGCCCATCTTGCCATCGAGTATTACCCTTTGATCTTCCCCAGAGTACACTCGCTCATCACATTTCAACCAGGAGAAAAACATGCCCTTTGCCATCCGTTTCCATCAAACCGGCGGTCCCGAAGTCCTGCGCTGGGAGGAGGTTGCCGTGGGCGACCCGGCACCCGGCGAGGCGCGCGTGCGGCACGAGGCGGTCGGACTCAATTTCATCGATACCTATCATCGCGGCGGGCTGTATCCATTGCCGTTGCCTTCGGGGCTTGGGCGGGAAGGCGCCGGAGTGGTCGAGGCCGTTGGCGACGGCGTGACCGATCTCAAGCCCGGAGACCGCGTGGCCTATGCCGGAGGACCGATCGGCGCCTATTGCCAGGTGCGCTGCCTGCCGGCCGATCGCCTGCTCAAGCTGCCGGATAGTCTGAGTTTCAATACTGGAGCGGCGATGATGCTGCAGGGGCTGACTGCGGCTTACTTGTTGCGCCGCACCTATCCCGTGCAGCGCGGGGACAAGGTGCTGATCCACGCTGCTGCCGGCGGGGTCGGATTGATCGCCTGCCAATGGGCCAAGGCGCTTGGCGCAACGGTAATCGGCACGGTGTCGACCGAGGCCAAGGCGGAACTGGCCGGCAAGCATGGGTGCGACCATGTCATCCTCTATACACGCGAGGATGTCGCCAAGCGGGTGCGTGAAATTACCGGCGAAGGTGTTGCGGTGGTTTATGACGGGGTCGGCAAGGATACCTTCATGGGCTCGCTCGATAGCCTTCGTCCGCGCGGCATGCTGGTGACCTTCGGCAACGCGTCCGGAGCCGTGCCTCCCTTCGATCCGCTTTTGCTGGCGCAGAAAGGATCTCTGTTCGTCACGCGGCCCGTTCTTGACCACTATACGAGCAAGCGCAGCGAACTGGTGGCGCTGGGCAGCGAGCTCTTCGACGTCGTCGTGTCAGGCCAGGTGAAGATCGAGGTTAACCAGACCTACGCGCTGGCGGATGCCGCGCAGGCGCATCGCGACCTCGAGGCGCGCAAGACGACCGGATCGACCATCCTGGTGCCGTGAAGTTGGCAACTGCATTGGGCTGGAACCGCGGGGACTGACGCATGAAATCTTTTCTGATTGCCAATCCGAAGGGCGGGGCGGGAAAATCGACCCTGGCCACCAATCTCGCCGGATATTTTGCGCAAGAGGGACGCCGGGTCATGCTTGGCGATACCGACCGCCAGCACTCGGCGCGGGAGTGGTTGAAGATCCGCCCGGCCGCCCTGCCGCCGATTTGCGGCTGGGACGTCGAGAAGGACCAACCCTTGCGGCCGCCGCGGGATACCACGCATGTGGTGCTCGATACGCCGGCCGGGCTGCACGGCAAGGCGCTGGAAAAGGTGTTGCGCCAGGTTAACCGGGTCATTGTGCCGGTGCAGCCGTCGCTGTTCGATATCCTGGCGACGCGAGATTTCCTTGAAGCGCTGCTGCAGGAGAAAGCCGTCCGCAAGGAGCGCGCCTTCATCGCCGTGGTCGGCATGCGCGTCGATCCGCGTACCCGCGCGGCTGGCGAGCTGGAGCGCTTTCTTTCGTCGTGGGACCTGCCGGTGCTGAGCTATATCCGCGACAGCCAGCTGTATGTGCAACTGGCCGCCAACGGCATGACGCTATTCGATCTCCCCGCCGCGCGCGCCGAGCGGGATATCGAATTGTGGCGGCCGATCCTGGAGTGGGTTGAAGGGTGAACTAACCTGCCTGGCGGTGGTTCAGCGCCAGTGCCGGTCGTAATGCTCCCGCTCGTAGTGACGATGGTCATGGCGCCAGTCTCCTCTCGCCGGGGAGACGGGAACATATACGACAGGTGCGCGGACAATGCGGACCGGAGGGGGCGCGTAATACACCGGGGTCGGTGCATAAACCGGCGCGGGAGCATAAACCGGCGCCGGGGCGTAGACCCGGACCGGGGGAGGCGGCGCATAGCCGTAGGCCACGCGGCGGTGGCGATGGCCGTCGTCCGAAGCGATGACGACGCCTGCCGCGGCGCCGACGGCGCTGCCGATGACAGCGCCATCGCGGCCGGCGACGTGGCTGCCGACAGCGGCTCCCAGCCCGCCGCCGACGATCGCTCCGAGAACCGCGTCGTTGGCCATGGCGGCGTTGGCGGATAGCAAACCGAGAGACAGGGACAGGATGATGCCAATGCGCGTTTTCATGGTGTGCTCCTTGTTTCGTGACGGTTCCAGCATAGCCATTTCGCTGCTGGCAGGTGTGGCTCGGGCGTAAGGATCTGTAAAGGAATGTTTCCGGCGATCGGCGGCGTCTGTCCGTCCGAAACCCGGCTCGGAGTAAAATAACGCGATGTCCGATCCCCGCTTCGTCCATCTCCGCCTGCATAGCGAATACTCCGTCACCGACGGCATCGTGCGTATCGACGACGCGGTGTCGCGCGCTGCCGCCTGCGGCATGCCGGCACTGGCGTTGACCGATCTCGCCAACCTCTTCGGCCTCGTCAAGTTCTACCTGGCGGCGCGCGGCACGGGGGTCAAGCCCGTGCTTGGCTGCGACATCCACCTGGCCAACGAATTGGATTCCGACCGGCCCTACCGCATGTTGCTGTTGTGCCGTTCGCGGCAGGGGTATCTGCAGCTGTGCGAGTTGCTCACGCGCGCCTATCTGGCGCCGCGCGTGCGTGGGCGCGCCGAGATCACCCGCGCCATGTTGCGCGAGATCGGGGTGGACGGGCTGATCGCCCTGTCGGGCGCGTCCTTGGGCGATATCGGCGAGGCGCTGCAGCAGGGCAATGTCGAGCAGGCCGCGAGCCGCGCGGCGTACTGGGCCGAACTGTTTCCGCAAGCCTTCTATCTTGAAGTGCAGCGTCCGCATCCGCGCGGACAGGCGCAGCAGGAATCGCTGGTGGCGGCGACTGCGCATCTGGCCGCGGAACTCGGATTGCCGCTGGTGGCCACGCATCCCATACAGTTTCTCGAGCGAGATGGCTTCAAGGCGCATGAGGCGCGCGTGTGCATTGCCGAAGGCTACATGCTGGGTGATACCCGGCGTCCCCGCTTGTACACCGAGGAGCAGTATTTCAAGTCGCCCGAGGAAATGGCCGATCTGTTCTCCGATCTGCCCGAGGCGCTGCAGAATTCGGTAGAGATCGCCAAGCGCTGCAACCTGCAGATCGGCTTGTACAAGAACTACCTGCCGAACTTTCCGACGCCGGAGGGGGTGACGCTCGACGACTTCCTGGTCATGGAAGCCGAGCGCGGCCTGGAGCAGCGCCTGAAGCAGCTCTATCCCGATCCCGCTGAACTGGAAAAGCAGCGCCCGACCTACGAAGCCCGTCTGAAGATCGAGACGCAGACCATCATCCAGATGGGATTCCCCGGCTACTTCCTGATCGTTGCGGACTTCATCAACTGGGGCAAGCACAATGGCGTGCCGGTCGGGCCGGGGCGGGGGTCGGGTGCGGGGTCGCTGGTGGCTTTCTCGCTAGGCATTACCGACCTCGATCCATTGCGTTACGCCCTGCTGTTCGAACGCTTCCTCAACCCGGAGCGGGTGTCGATGCCGGACTTCGACATCGACTTCTGCCAGGACAACCGCTGGCGAGTCATCGAATACGTGCGCGACAAATACGGCCATGACGCCGTGTCGCAGATCGCCACTTTCGGCACCATGTCCTCCAAAGCGGTCATCCGCGATGTCGGTCGCGTGCTCGACATGCCGTACAACTTCTGCGACCAGCTCTCCAAGCTGATTCCGGTCGAGCAGAACAAGCCGTTATCGCTGAAGAAGGCCATCGAGGCGGAGCCGCAACTGAAGCAGCGCATCGAGGAGGAAGAGGAGGTCAAGGAGCTGTTCGAGCTGGCCGGCCGGCTCGAAGATCTGACGCGCAACGTGGGCATGCACGCCGGCGGCGTGCTGATTGCGCCCGGCAAGCTGACGGACTTCTGTCCGCTGTACTCGGCCGATGCCGGTGGCTCGGTGGTCTCCCAGTACGACAAGGACGATGTGGAAAAGGTCGGGTTGGTCAAGTTCGACTTTCTCGGCCTGCGCAACCTCACCATCATCAAGCTCGCCGTCGATTACGTCGAGAAACTCACCGGCGCGCGCCCGGACCTCGACGCGCTGACCTTCGATGATCCTCGTGCCTACCAGATTCTCAAGGACGCCAATACCACGGCGATCTTTCAGGTGGAATCGGAGGGCATGAAGAAGCTGCTCAAGAAACTGGCACCCGACCGCTTCGAGGACATCATCGCCGTTCTCGCGCTGTACCGCCCCGGTCCGCTCGGCTCGGGCATGGTCGATGACTTCATTCTGCGCAAGAAGGGTCAGCAGAAGATCGACTACTTCCACGACGACCTGAAGGGGTGCTTGGAGCCGACTTACGGCGTGATCGTGTATCAGGAACAGGTGATGCAGATCTCGCAGATCATCGGCGGCTACACGCTTGGTGGCGCCGACATGCTGCGCCGCGCGATGGGCAAGAAGAA
>DBMG01000158.1:14568-14774 GCA_002304785.1 Candidatus Accumulibacter sp. UBA704
GGGTACGATCCGGCGTTGGCCGAACAGCTGTTCGACCTGATGACCAAGTTCGCGGAGTACGGCTTCAACAAGTCGCACACCGCGGCGTATGCCGTCGTCACCTACCAGACAGCCTGGCTGAAGGCGCACCACTGCGCGGCATTCATGGCTGCCACGCTGTCGTCGGACATGGACAACACCGATACGGTCAAGATCTTCTACGACGA
>DBMG01000197.1 GCA_002304785.1 Candidatus Accumulibacter sp. UBA704
ATTGTTGCCACTCAAATTAAAGAATGCTTTAATTTGTCAGCGCGCTATTCAAGGCAGCTTTCAATGACACGCACCACCGGGACCTATTTGATTTCCACGACGCTGGGCGAATCCGTGCGCGCATTCGTGCCCCACGCCTTGCCACCGTCTGATCCTAACCTGTCTCCCGAGATATTCACCAACCTCAACAGGCAGGCCGAGCTAGCGCTCGCACGTTTGGTGGGCGTGTCTGGCTTGGTGCCGTCGGTGGACTGGCTTTTGTACAGCGCCATCCGCAAGGAAGCCCTGCTCACGTCGCAGATCGAGGGCACGCAGGCCACGCTGACCGACCTGTTCGACGAGGAAGCGGGCTTCAAGGTCAGCAACACCGACGATGTGGAGGAGGTCACCAACTACCTCCGTGCTTTTCGCTGGACGCAGGAGCAGCTGCGCGATCCCAAAGGGTTGCCCATCAGCGTGCGGTTGTTGTGCGAGGCACACCGACGCCTGCTTGACGGTGCCCGCGGCGCAGGCAAACAACCGGGCGAGCTGCGTCGGTCGCAAAACTGGATCGGTGGCACACGGCCCGGCAATGCGGTTTTCGTACCACCGCCGCCGGAGCACGTTCCCACGCTGCTGGCCGACATGGAACGGTTCATTCACGACACGGCGACGGATTTGCTGCCGATGGTCAAGGTGGCGCTCATCCACGCCCAGTTTGAAACTATCCATCCATTTCTCGACGGCAACGGACGCATTGGCCGACTGCTGATCGCAGCCCTGTTCGAGCATTGGGGACTGCTGTCCGAACCGTTGATGTACCTCAGCGGCTACCTGAAGCAACATCAGGCTGAGTATTACCGTCGCCTGTCAGCGATCCGCACGGAGGGTGATTGGGAATCTTGGGTGAGTTTCTTCCTAGAAGGTGTAGCTACTGCTGCTGTCGATGCGGAGAAAAACATCATTGAAGTCGCCAGCCTTGTAGCCACAGACCGCAGTCGCTTGTTGCAATCCAGCAAGGCCGGCCCGGCGAGCTACCGGCTGTTCGAGATGTTGCCGATGATGCCGCGCTTCACGATTGAGCGCGTGCGCCAGCAACTGGACACCAGCTTCCCCACCGCGACGGCGGCGGTCAAGGTACTGGAAGAGTTGGGTATCGTGACCGAGATAACCGGGCAGAAGAAGAACCGAAGTTACAGCTATCAGGCTTACGTCAATCTGCTGACCCGCTGATTACAAAGCGCTTTTGAGGCCATAAGGAAGCAATGCGAACTTGTCCGAGGAATGAATTGTGACCGTTGAGTCACTCCCCACGTTCACCCGTCCCGCCCGCCAGCGCTGGGAGTCCATCCCCGCCGATATCCGTCAGCGCCTACTGGCCAACGTCTGGTGCGGGCAATGCCGCCACGGAGTGACGATCACCAATTTCAGCGGGACCGTCAAGGGTGGCGATCTGCTGCTGGTGGGCAAATGCGCCGAATGCCACGGCGATGTGGCGCGAGTGATTGAAAGGGCGTAAGCACGTTTCCGCAGCGATACGAAGCAGCGCTCATTGGCCCGAACAGCGAGTGCTCTGGTTGAAAACGCTACACCACCAAAATTATGTGGTAAGAGCGAAGAGGTTACGACTTAGGCCGTAACCTCTTTTTGCTTAAGAAGCCCAACGCGCTGTGCGGGCGCGACTAAGGGCGTATTTTCTGGCGTTGTCGAACAGTGTTACAGCTTGACACCGAAGCGAGCCAATAACGCAACAGAGTCCGGAGGCAGGGGTCGATAGAATTCCTTTCGTGAAATGCACTTGCCATTCACATTACGAAAGGAAAGAAACGTGAACCTGACCCAAGCCCTGTACGCCGTGCTGATCATCGCTATGGCACTGATTCCCCAACTGATGACCCTGTTGATAGAGCGGTATACCGACTCTTCGCGCGGATTGGAAGCGGAGTAGCAAAGCCGCAAGCGCCGGTTCCTTCTCTAGGCGCCGGAAAAATCAGATGGCGAGATAGAGCGCGAACGGCACAAAGAAGATCGACGCGATATTTCCCACGACCACGATCGCCGAAACCAGACCCGGATCCTGCTGGTAACGATCGGCAAAAATGTAGTTCATGACCGCAGGCGGCAGTGCGGCGTAAAGCAGCAGCACGCCTTGCATGGCTTTGCTCAGAGGCAGCAGGTGCACGAGCGGCCAAGCCACGACAAGCCCCGAGAGCGGGCACAGGATCGCTCCAACTATTCCAACGCTCCACCGTTCAACGCGGAAAGCGGCAAAACCGACTCCAACTGTGAACAGGCCCAGCGGAATCGCCGCATCGCCCAGCATTCTCGTGCTTGAAGCCAGCCAATCCGGCAGCGTTATGCCCAACAGACTGGATATGACTCCGCCTACCATGGCCCAGAGCATCGGGCCGCGGAGTATCCCCTTCATGCTGGCGTCAGGGGCGCAGAGGCGAATGCCGAAGGTGAAATGCGCAAGGCTGAATGTCATGAACAGCGACACGGCCGCAGGCAGCATCTCCGGCCCGAAGGCGAACAGAGTGAGTGGCAGGCCCATGTTGGCGACGTTGGAAAACATCATCGAAGGGATGAAGGCGTGCCGGTTGTAGTTGAGCATTCTGGCGAACCACCAGCCGATCAATCCCGAGCCGAGGAGCACGACGAGTCCTCCGCCGATGAGCGGAAGATAGTCCAGGATGTGGAAATCCTTGGATGCCATAGCGGTATAGATCAGCAGGGGGTAGAGCAGATCCGTGCTCAGGCGGTTGACCTGCGTCATGTCCGGCTGGCGCAACTTCGCGTAGCCGTAGCCGAATGCGGAAATGATCAATACCGGGGTAATGATGTTGATGATTCGAAATACGAGTTCCATGACGATTCTGCAATAGTGGAATTGGTCTGGTGGCCAATCCGAAATACGACCGGGAGGAGTGTGCGGCAGGCAGGCTAGTCTACAGGAAGGACGCGTCTTTCGCAGTGCAAAGTCGGTAGCCGAAATGGTTTTTCACGTCCTCTGACCACGACGCATAGCGGTGGGGCAGCCCCTAAATAGGGAATTCGTACGGGTGGAGTAACGGGAACGATCGGCTTCGGCCTCGTCGGAACGGACGTGATTGCTCCGAAGCACGCGCAAGCGATACGGGCACCTCTCGGATAACGCGACATGGAAGTGGTCGGGGCACTTGGCCGGAAAGAGGCGAAGGTGCGCGAATTCGCTGAGCAAACGGCGATTCGCTTGGCTTCATCCGACCCGGCTACATTCTTCTCAAGAACCGGACCCCGGTGCGTGCCGGGGGCGATGGCTCCCGGTCAGCGGTAGCGGTTGATCAGATCCCGCGTCTCGACGGCCGCGCGGCGGGCCGCGTCGGCATAATTCTCGTCCTTGCCGGCGTAGAGGATGGCGCGCGACGAGTTGATCATCAGCCCGGCACCGTTTGCTGTCCGGCCGGCCTTGACCGTCGCTTCCACGTCGCCGCCCTGCGCCCCGATGCCGGGAACCAGCAGTGGCAGGTTGCCGACGATTTCGCGCACGCGGGAAATTTCGCCGGGGAAGGTGGCGCCGACGACCAGCGCGCACTGGCCAGTGGTATTCCATTTTGTCGCTACGAGTTCGGCGACGTGTTCGTACAGTTTCTTGCCCCCCACGTCGAGGAATTGCAGATCGCTGCCGCCGGGATTGGAGGTGCGGCAGAGCAGGATGACGCCCTTGTCCGGGTAGGCCAGGTACGGGTCGACGGAATCCTTCCCCATGTAGGGGTTTACCGTGATCGCGTCGGCTCGGTAGCGCTCGAAGATTTCCACCGCGTATTGCTCGGCCGTGCTGCCGATATCGCCGCGCTTGGCGTCGAGAATCACGGGGATTCCGGGGCAGTTGGCGTGGATGTGCGCGATCAGTGCTTCGAGTTGGTCTTCCGCACGATGCGCGGCGAAGTAGGCGATCTGCGGCTTGAAACAGCACACCAGATCAGCCGTTGCGTCGGCGATGCTCTTGCAGAACTCATATATGGCATCGGTTTTGCCCTTCAGGTGGGCCGGAAACTTGGCCGGGTCAGGGTCGAGGCCGACGCAGAGCAGGGAGTTGTTGTGTTGCCAGGCGGCGGCGAGGGTGTCGGTGAAGGTCATGGCAGGTTCCGGAAACAGGGCGGGCGCTATTGTCTCACTCTGGGGCCGGGCCTGCATATTCTCCGCAAGCGATCAGTCCCCGCGCCGAATGATGCCTTTTTCGCGGAAGTAGCGGAACGCACCATTGTGCAACTGCGCCGTCAGTCCGCTGTTGATCGCATCGGTCGGTTGCAGGTGCGCGAACGACGGGTGTTGCTTCCTGAATTCCGCGAAATGATCGAAAACTGCAGACACCACGGCGTAGACCACGTCATCCGGCACCTTGGCCGATGTCACGAATGTCGCCACGACGCCGAACGTCCGAACCGGCTCACGGTTGCCCGGATAGGTTCCTCCGGCAATCGTAGTGTAGGCAAAATACGGATAGTTCACGACCAACCGGTCGATTGCCGGCCCGGAGAGCGGAATCAGCCGTGCGTTGCAGGTCTTGGTCGTGTAGTGGAGATTGGCGGCGGGGTTGCCGACCACGTAGCCGAATCCGTCGATCCGGCTGTCGCACAGGGCCGGGCCGTGCTCGTCGGGCGACAGTTCGGTGGCCTGTGCGAAATCGCCGGGTTTCATGTTGAGTGCTTTCAACAACATGTCGACGGTAGCGCGGGTGCCGGATCCGGGGTTCCCGACGTTGAAGCGCTTGTCCTTGAAATCCTCGAACTTCTCAACCCCGGAGCGATTTCTGGCGAGCACCATGAGTGGTTCCGGGTAGACCGAAAACACCGCGCGCAGATCATTATCCGGCCCGCTTTCCTTGAAAAGTCCCTGCCCCTTGACCGCATGGTATTGAACATCGGACTGGACGACGCCGAAGTCGAATTCGCCGCCCTTGATCGCATTGACGTTCTGCACCGAACCGTCGCTGCTCTTGACCGTGCAATGGATGCCGTGACGGGGGCTTTCACGGTTGAGCAGGCGGCAAATCGCCTCACCAACTGCCTGGTAAACGCCGGTGGCGCTGCCGGTTCCGATTGTCACCGTTCTGGGCTGGGCGATCACGGCGCTCGACGCCAGTATCAGTGTCGCGATAGTCACGACTGGCCATTTCATCGTTCGGGATCTCCAGCGGAAGGCCGCTTGCGCGGGTAAAAAACCATCGCGCAGGATATCCCAGAACCGCCCTGAATAACAGGGGGAGTGAATCTTTGTCGTGTCTTGCAAGGACTCGCAGACACGGCGCTCGGCCGGCACAGCGGAAAGTTCCGCACTATAGTGAAGGCAGGTGCGTATCCGCCATGCGGCGTTCATGTAAAGGGAGCCTCGACCATGAGAACCTTGCATTATTTCTGCTTTTTCTGCGCCAGTATCGCTTTGCTGGTGGCCTGCGGCCAACGGACCGTCAGTTTTGCTTCCGACATCCAGCCGATCATCGCTCGGCATTGCCTCGAATGCCACGCGGAAGGCAAGTCCGGGCAGGAAAAAAGCGGGCTGAAACTGAGCAGCTACGATGACCTGAT
>DBMG01000091.1 GCA_002304785.1 Candidatus Accumulibacter sp. UBA704
CCGGCCAGGGAGCCAGCGGATAGTTGCACGTGCCGCCCCTGCGACAACTCCCAGAGGTAGGCCGGAGCGAGCGCCAGCAAGCCGACGGTGGTGAACGCGGCGAGCAGGAGCATCGGATGGACACCGGCGGGCCGCCACTGCAGGCCAGTGGTGTACAAGGCCCAGACGAACACCGCACCCAGCATCCACAGATCACCTGCGTTGAAGGTCAGGGCGGCGAGGGTGGACAGTTCGCCGCGGCCGACGATGGTGAATACTCCGCCGAGCGAGATGATCACGCCCAGCCATTCGATGCGCCGCAGGTGCTTGTTCAGGAACGCCCAGGAGAGTGCGATGGTGGCGACCGGAATGAAGGAATTCAGGAGCGAGGCATTCGTCGCTGCGGTGTATTGCAGGGCAATGTAGGCCAGCGTGTTGTATCCCCCGACGCCGAGAAGCCCGAGTGCGAGTATGGCTTTCCAGCCTTTTCGGAGCAGCGGCCATTGGACTTTCAGGTGTGGCAAAGCCAGCGGTATGGTCAGGAGGAAGGCAATGGCCCACCGCCAGAAGGCCAGCGAGAAGGGTGGAACCTCGCCGCGTATGGCGCGTCCGACGACCATGTTGCCCGACCAGAACAAAGTGGTGAGCGTCAACAGCAGGTAAGGGTGGTGAAAGCGGGCGAGCATGGGCAATGCGCTGGGCAAAAGGCGACATTATGCTTGAAGGAAAAACGGGAAGCGAAAAGTGAGATGCAGAAGCGTGCCGGTTTTCCACATTTCACTCTCCACCTTTCATCTTTCATAGGTTGCGTTTCACTATAATCACGCCATGGTTTCCGTCACGCACTCCGTCGCCGCCCAGAGCGGCATCGAACATACCTTGCAAACGCTTTGTGCCGGCCTTTCGCCTGAAGAATCCGAACGGATTGGCCGGGCCGCCGAGTTTGCGCAATCCATCTATGGCGACCGCACGCTCGGCAGTGGCGAGGGCGTATGGCATCACGCGCAGGGCATGGCGTTGATCCTCGTCGGCTTGCGGCTCGACGTCGATTGCCGGCTGGCGGCGCTGTTGTTCGCCGTGCCAACCTACGATGAGCATGGGCTGGAGCATATCGAGAAGCGTTTCGGGGCGGCGACGGCCCATCTGGTCGGCGGGATTTCCCGGCTGAACCGCATGCGTCCTATCACGCGCGGTTTCGTCGCACATTCTCCTGAAAGCGGACAGGAAAACCTGGCTGAAATGAAGGCGCAGATCGAAATCCTGCGCAAGATGTTCCTGGCGGTCGTCGAGGATATTCGAGTGGTCCTCCTCCGGTTGGCGTCGCGCACGCAGACGTTGCGCCACTACGCTGACAACCCCGACGAACTACGGGTGCAGGTGGCGCGCGAAACGTTGGAACTGTACTCGCCCCTGGCCAACCGGCTAGGCGTGTGGGAATTGAAGTGGGAGCTGGAGGACCTGTCGTTCCGCTTCCTGCATCCGGATACTTACAAAAAGGTCGCCAAGCAGCTCGACGAGAAACGGGCCGAACGCGAGCAGTTCATCGCCGACGCCGTCGAGCGTCTGAAACGCGAACTGGAAGCGGTGGGCATCCAGGGTGCCGAGGTTTACGGGCGTCCCAAGCACATCTACAGCATCTGGAACAAGATGCGGAAAAAAGGCGTCGAGTTTTCCGAAGTCTATGATGTGCGTGCACTGCGCGTCATCGTCGACGAGCTCAAGGACTGCTATACCGCGCTGGGCATCGTGCATAACATGTGGTCACCGATTCCCAAGGAGTTCGACGACTACATCTCCAATCCCAAAGGCAACAACTACCGTTCCCTGCACACGGCTGTCAGCTGTCCCGACGGGCGGTCGCTCGAGGTGCAGATCCGTACTCGCGAGATGCACAAGCACGCCGAACTCGGCGTGGCGGCGCATTGGCGCTACAAGGAGGGCGCCAAGAGTTCCGCGGACGCCACCTACGACGAAAAGATTGCCTGGCTGCGCCAGTTGCTGGTGTGGAAGGACGAAGTCTCCGATTCTTCGGACTGGGTCAAAAATTACAAGGAAGCTGCACTCGACGAGACGATCTACGTGATGACGCCGCAGGGCCGGGTGGTCGACCTGCCGCGCGGGGCTACGCCGATCGATTTCGCCTACCGCGTGCATACCGATCTCGGCCACCGCTGCCGTGGTGCCAAGGTCGATGGTGTGCTGGTTACGCTGAATACGCAGCTCGAAACGGGACAGCGGGTCGAAATCATTGCGGCCAAACAGGGCGGGCCATCGCGCGACTGGCTCAACGCTTCGCTCGGGTATCTGTTCACCCATCGCGGGCGCGCCAAGGTGCGCCAGTGGTTCGCCAGTATGGCGCTGGATCAATCCGTGGCCGATGGGCGCGCCATCGTCAACCGCGAACTGCAGCGCATGGGCGAGACCGGATTCAAGCTGGACGAACTGGCGTCGAGGCTGGGTTTCGCCAAAAGCGAAGACATGTTCATCGCCGTGGCGCGGGCCGAGCTGAACATGCGGCAACTTCAGACGGCAGTGCGCGGCGTCGATGCGCAAGCGGAAGAGGAAAAACTGGCTGCCGAGCCGCCAGTGCGCAAACGCAAGTCCACTGACGACAGCGAGAAAGGTATCCTGATCGTCGGCGTGGACAAGCTGTTGACCCAGTTGGCCGGGTGCTGCAAGCCGGCGCCGCCGGATCCGATCGTGGGTTTCGTCACGCGTGGTAAGGGTGTCTCGATTCACCGGGCCGATTGCCCCAACTTCGCCAACATGGAGGCGATGCAGCCGGAGCGGGTGATTGAAACCGCATGGGGTATCGAAACCGAAGGCGTATTTGCGGTGGATATAGTGGTTGATGCCATCGACCGGCAAGGCCTGCTGCGCGACGTGTCGGAAGTATTGACCAAGGAAAAGATCAACGTGACTGCCGTCAGCACCCAGTCAAAGCAGGGCGCGGCGCATATGCGCTTTACCGGGGAAGTGAAGAACCTGGCCCAGCTCAAGCACACGCTGGCCGCGTTGCACGATGTTCAGGGCGTCGTCGGGGCGCGTCGCGCCTGATTAGGTTTCCTCGCGTATTTTCGATTCGGCGTACAGCGCTGCGCCAACGATGCCAGCCTGGTTGAGAAAACCGGCAGCGACGACGGGCGTCTGGATCGTAATCATCGGGGCGAATTTTTCGAGCTTTTTGCTGACTCCGCCTCCGAGCACGATCAGGTCTGGCCAGAACAGGCCTTCCATCGCCGCGAGATAATGGTCAAAGCGATGCCCCCACTCCTTCCATTTGAGTTTTTTCGCAACTCGCACCGATTCGGCGGCGTAGCGCTCGGCCTCAATGCCATTGTCGAGAAAGATGTGCCCCAATTCGGTATTCGGCAGAAGCCGTCCGTCAGTGAATAGCGCTGTTCCCAATCCGGTGCCGATGGTGATGATCAGCACCACGCCCCGCACATTGCGGCCGGCTCCAAAGCACATCTCGGCCATTCCGGCGACATCTGCGTCATTGGCCACATGGACCGCGCAGCCCGTTTGTTCGGAGAAAAATCGCTCCAACGGCAGGCCGATGAAGGATTTGTCGATGTTTGCGGCCGTACGGGCTATGCCGTGCTGGATGGCGGCGGGGAATCCCATGCCGATTGGTCCTGACCATTCCATCTGCTTGACCAGCGATTGCAGGGCCTTGCCGATGGCCGCAGGCGTCGCCGGACGCGGCGTTTCGATGCGAACTCTCTCGCTGAGCAACTCGCCGTCAGCCGTCTCGACGACTGCCGCCTTGATCCCCGTACCGCCGACATCAATCCCCAGAATCTGCATTGTGATCTCTCCCGAAAACCCTCCGATAGCAAGGATGCTAGCCTATCCTGTATGCTGATGCCAAAGATTCGAAAGGAGATCCGGTGTCATGCTTGACAGGCTTCAGAGTGTCGAACTTGCGAAAAGCTATCTGCTGCTCAATCACGGTCCGGTTGTCCTGGTCAGCAGTGCGTTTCACGGACGTCGGAACGTTATGGCCGCGTCGTGGGTGATGCCGCTCGATTTTGATCCTCCCAAGGTGGCGATTGTCGTCGATGGCCGCAGTTACACACGCGAACTGATCGAGGCGTCGGGAGAATTTGCGCTGAGCCTGCCCTGTCGTCGTATGGCCGACAAGGTCCTGGCCGCCGGCAGTGTTTCCGGGCGCGAAGCGGATAAATTCGTCTTCACCGGGCTCACCACGTTTGCAGCCAGTCAGATCGGATCGCCATTGGTCCGTGACTGCGTGGCCTGGCTGGAGTGCTCGGTGATTCAGGAGAAGCACAACCAGCAGCGCTATGATCTGTTCATCGCCGAAGTGGTTGCGGCGTGGGCTGATCCGGCGGTTTTTTCCGGGGGTCGCTGGCATTTTCCAGATACCGCCCGGAGAACCATTCACTATCAGGCCGGGGGGTCGTTCTTTGAAACCGGCAGGGCTTTCGAGTGTGCGACCGAATAGACCTAACCCGCTTCGGCAAGCAGCCAATCAATCATCTGTATTGCCTGCGACCGATAGCTGCCGCCAAACAGGTTGAGATGGTTGAGTACGTGATAGAGGTTGTATAGCGTCCGACGCTGCGCGTAGCCGGCTGCCCGCGGCCATGCTTCACGATAGGACGCATGAAAGGCGGCGGGAAAGCCGCCGAACAATTCGGTCATCGCCAGATCGGCCTCGCGGTCACCGAAGTAAACGGCGGGATCGAACAGGGTGAGTTTTCCGTTGTGGTCGATTCCCGCATTGCCGGACCAGAGGTCGCCATGAAGCAGGCTGGGGGTTGGCTGATAATCGGAGAAAAACACAGTCAGTTTTTCGGCCAGGCGTTCTCCATGGTCGATGAGTGATCCCGGATGGCCGTTCGTTCGGGCGAGGTCGAGTTGAGGCAGCAGGCGTTCCCGAGCAAAGAAAACAGGCCAGTCCTGATGCGCGCGGTTCGATTGCGGCGTACTCCCGATGTAGTTGTCGCGGCTCCATCCAAAGCTCTTGCCCGTGATCCGGTGCAGGGCCGCCACTGCGCGGCCGGCTACGGTGCCGGCAGTGTTCTCGCGCAGGGGACGCATATCGAGATGTTCGAGGACTATAAAAGCCTGCTGGCCGGCGCATCCCGCTCCGGCCACGCGCGGTACGCGAATCTCCGGGCATTTTGCCAGCGCGCGCAGGCCATCGGCCTCCGCTTCAAACATGTCGAGAAGCCCGATGTCGTTGAGCTTGACGAACCATTTCTCGTTTCCGGCTTCTGCGACAAGCGCACGCGATATCGATCCTCCGCCGGTTTCGTTCAGGCTCGCTATGTTGCACGACCTGCCGGTCGAGCGGCCTATGGTTTCGTTCAGCGCGTCAAGGAGGTTGACAGGAGGTGTCTGTCGTGTTGATTTGTTGTCCATCAAAGACCATAGTTGTAAAAGCCGTTCCCAATAGCCGACAAGGTGAAACCCGGAATGAAGCGCGTGAATTCCATCGCTGGCGTTGTCCCGAAATCCGGATCTTGCCATATGCGGTTTTACCAGCGGTTCTTCGAACTACTCATGTTTGCTTTCTGGGCGATATCCGCCTGCGCTCAGAACTTGTCGTCTACCACACCGCTTGAAGTCGTCAATCTCCAACTGCGGTGGAAGCACCAGTTCCAGTTTGCCGGATACTACGCCGCACTCGAGAAGGGCTACTACCGCGATGCCGGTCTGGACGTGCTTATCCATGAAGGCGCCCCCGGCAAAGCTCCCGTCGACGAGGTCACGGCCGGGCGGGCCGAGTACGGTACGGCCAACAGCGAAGTTCTTCTGGCTCGGCTCAAGGGAAGCCCAGTGGTGGCGTTGGCAGTTGTTTTTCAGCATTCCCCATCGGTACTCCTGGCGCGTGCCGACTCCGGGATCCGCACGCCGCACGATCTGGTCGGGAGGAAGGTCATGCTGATGGGCGGCAGGCACGATACAGACTTCTACGCCATGTTCCTGCGCGAGGGTATCCGGCCGGAAAGCATCGACATTCGTCCCTCAAGCTACGAGATAGACGACCTTATTGCCGGAAAAGTCGATGCCTTTAATTCTTACCTGACCAACGAACCCTATGCCCTGAAACAGCGCGGTATTGAGTTTACGGTGATCAACCCCAGCCACTACGGTATCGATTACTACGGGGATATTCTGTTTACCACGGATCGCGAAGTCGCCGACCATCCCGATAGAGTCCGGGCTTTCCGCGAGGCGAGCCTGCGCGGCTGGCGCTACGCGATGGACAATCCGGATGAAATGATTGATCTGTTGCTGAACAAGTATCGAGTCAAGAAGACCCGCGAACACCTGGAATTCGAGGCAAAGACGGCTCGCTCGCTGATTCTTCCCGATCTGGTCGAGATCGGGCACATGAATCCCGGCCGTTGGCGCGGGATGGTCGATGCCTTGAGATCCAGCGGCATGGTGGATAGCGATGCGTTCCTGGACGGCTTCATCTACGATCCCGATCCTCGGATTTGGCAAATGCGCTTGCGCAACACCGTGATGTCGCTGGGGGTGGTGATCGGCGCGATCCTCATCGTCGTGGCGTACCTGTTCAAGACGCAACGGCGCTTGCGCAGGGAAATCGATTTGCGTCGGCAGATCGAGGAGCAGTTGCTCAGCGTCAATGACCTGCTGCAGCGTACCGGAAGGCTGGCCAAGGTCGGCGGATTCGAGAGAGACGTTGTCAGCAAGACGACGGTCCTGACGGAAGAAGCGGCACGTATTCGGGAGTCGGTACCTGGCGTGAAAATCCCGTTCGACGAGAACCTCAAGCACTATTCGCCGGACGAGCAGCCGCTGCGAATCGCCGAGAACGAGCGGGCCATTCGCGAGGGAATTCCCTGGGAGCACGAGTCGCTGCAGACCATGCCTTCGGGAAGGCAAGCCTGGATATACACGCGGGGCGAGGCGGTATATCGTGATGGCAAGGTGGTCAAGCTGGTCGGCGCCATGCAGGACATCACCGACCGCAAGAAGGCCGAACTGACTCTCATGCGCCGAACCCGCGAGTTGGAAATGCACAACAGCATCCTGCGCCAGATCCATCTGGGAGTGGAATTGTCCGATGTGCTCAATTCGCTGGCCTCGCAGGCAGAGATGTTGCATCCGGGAATGTTGTGCTCGATTCTCCTCTTCGATGTGGAAGCCAATCGACTGCACCACGTCGCCGCTCCCAGTCTGCCGAGCCAGTTCGTCTGGGAAATCGACGGCATGCTGGCGAGTGAGGAAGCCAGTTCGAGCGCCTATGCGGCGTCAAGCGGAAAGCGAGTCATCGTCGAGAACATGAGTCGCAGCCCGGAGTGCTCCATGGCGTATTGCCAGCATGCGACTGCCGCCGGTTTCCAGTCCTGCTGGTCGCAGCCGATCAAGGGGCGAGAGAAGAGGGTTCTCGGCGTGTTCGCCATCTATCAGCGCGTCCCGGCACGCCCCGGAGATGAGGACATCCGTCTGCTGGAAAGCTGCGCCAATCTGGCCGCGCTGGTGATCGAACACTATCTGGCCGAGGAAAAGATCCGCAATCTGGCGTTTTTCGACGTGCTCACACAGTTGCCCAACCGTCGCATGCTCGTCGACCGCCTGCGCCAGGCCATGGCCAACAGCCGAAGAAGCGGCTGCTACGGTGCGTTGATGTTCCTGGACCTGGATAATTTCAAGCCGCTTAACGACACGTATGGACACTACGCCGGCGATCTCCTCCTGATCCAGGTGGCGCAACGGATCAGCAGTTGCGTGCGCGAGACAGATACGGTCGCGCGTTTTGGCGGCGACGAGTTCGTGGTGATGCTGGGCGAACTCGACGAGCGCCGCGAAGAGTCCGAAGCGCAGGCGCGGGGGGTGGCCGAAAAGATCCGCTGCATCCTCGCCGAGCCATTCGTGGTGACTGTCGAAAGGGACGGCGAACCTCCGCTGGTCATCGAGCATCACTGTACGGCGAGCATCGGAGTCGTGCTGTTCATCAACCACGAATCGACGCAGGAAGAGATCATCAAGTGGGCAGACCAGGCCATGTACCGGGCCAAGGATGCCGGCCGCAACAACATTTGCTTCAATCCATAATCTGCTGCGGCAGCAATAGATCCACCGCCATCGCGGCTACGGCTTGAGCAGTTCGATCAACTCCTCCTGCGCGCAACGCGGCTTGCCGCGCGTGCTGCGGCGCTGGTGGTAGCTGCCGTCGGAGTCCATTTCCCAGGATTGCTGGTTATCAGCCAGATAGATCAGCAGGCCTTCGGCGATGACGCGACGCTTGAGTTTCTTATCCAGGATCGGGAAGGCGACTTCAATGCGGCGGAAGAAATTGCGTTCCATCCAGTCCGCGCTCGACAGCAGGACTTTGTCGGCTCCACCGGCGTAGAAATAGAAAACCCGATGATGCTCGAGGAATCGTCCGACCAGCGAGCGGACGCGGATACGGTCCGAGACGCCCTTGATCCCGGGGCGCAGGGCGCAGACGCCGCGCACGATCAGGTCGATCTTGACGCCGGCCTGCGACGCGTCGTACAGGGCGTTGATGATGCCGGGCTCCAGCAGGGAATTCATCTTGGCGATGATGCGCGCGCGCTTGCCGGCGCGGGCCGCCTCGGCTTCGGCCCGGATGGCTTCCAGCGTGTTGGCGTGCAGCGTGAAAGGAGCTTGCCACAGATGCTTCAGGGATTTCGCCAGGCCCAATCCTGTGAGTTGCTTGAAGACCTCGTTGACGTCGTCTCCGATTTCCTCGTTGCAGGTCAGCAGGCCGAAATCCGAATACAGGCGCGCCGTTTTCGGGTGATAGTTGCCGGTTCCCAGATGCACATAGCGGCGCAGGGAACTGCCCGAGCGGTTATCTTCGCGGCGGACGATCATCAGCATCTTGGTATGGGTCTTGTAGCCGACCACCCCGTAGACGACGTGCGCGCCGACCTGCTCCAGCTTGGTGGCCCAGCCGATATTGGCTTCCTCGTCGAAGCGCGCCATCAGTTCGACCACAACGGTGACTTCCTTGCCGTTCTGCGCCGCGCGCAGCAGGGACTGCATCAACACCGAGTCGGTGCCGGTGCGATAGACGGTCATCTTGATGGCCACCACCTGCGGATCGCTGGCCGCCTGGTCGAGGAGTTCGATGACCGGCATGAAACTCTGGTAGGGGTGGTGCAGGAGGATGTCTCCGGCACGGATGGAATCGAAAACGGAACGGGTTTTCTTGACCGTCTTTGGCGTTCCCGCCTGGAAAGGCATGAACTTCAGGTCCGCGCGTTTTACCAGATCCGGAATCTGCATCAACCGTACCAGATTGACCGGGCCGGCGAAGCGGTACAGGTCCGTCTTACCCAACCCAAACTGAGTGAGCAGGAATTCCGTCATGGCCTGTGGGCAGTTTTCCGTGACTTCGAGACGAACAGCATCGCCGAAGTGGCGCTGAGGCAATTCACCCTGGATGCTTGCTCTCAGGTTCTTGACTTCTTCCTCGTCAACGAACAGGTCGCTATTGCGGGTCACCCGGAACTGGTAGCAGCCGAGTACGTCCATGCCCGAGAACAGTTCGCCGACGAACTCATGCAATACGGAGGAGAGGAAGACAAAACTGTACTCGCATTTGCACAGTTCCTTCGGCAGACGGATAACGCGCGGCAGCACGCGCGGTGCTTGGACGATGGCCTTGTCGATCATGCGTCCGAAAGCGTCTTTTCCCTGCAGTTCGATGGCGAAGTTGAGGCTTTTGTTCAACAGACGGGGGAAGGGGTGCGACGGATCCAGTCCGATCGGGGTCAGCACAGGCATGACCTCTCTGAAAAAATACCCTTTGACCCATTCGAGCTGGGCTTCGCTCCACTCGCTTCGGCGCAGGAACTCGACACCTTCCGCCGCCAGCTTGGGCAAGATTTGATTGTTGAACAGAGCGTATTGCTCTTCGACAATCGCGTGGGCTTCGTGGCTGATGTGCTCAAGCGCCGTTTGCGCCGACATCCCGTCCGGAGTCGTGGCGAGGGAATGGAGCTTGACCTGTTCCTTCAGGCCGGCGACGCGGATCTCGAAAAACTCGTCGAGGTTGCTGCTGACGATGCAGATGTAGCGCAGGCGCTCGAGCAGCGGGGTTCTCGGGTTTCTGGCCTGTGCCAGAACACGACTGTTGAAAGCCAGAATGCCGAGTTCGCGATTGAGGAAGTTCTCGGCGGGATACTGAAACGCGCCGTTCTTTGGGGGGGCTGTTCGTGTTGTCATGCCAGCATTGGATCAGGAATGGGAATGTGGGGCAAGAGCGAGCGCGGTAGCGGCGATCGTATGACTCTTTTGTTGCAGGAAAATGTCGGCAGTGGAACTTCCGCAAGCATTGGTTTTCTGGCTCTCCAGGTTCGGAAATCCCTTGCGGAATGCGGTTCTTTGGCCGATGGTGCACAGGCCGCGGTGATAGAATCTTCCGACGATACTTCTTTGAATCCGAATTTTGAAAAGGCTGGCCATGGGGTATGAACAGATAGCGGCGGTTGATCTCGGATCCAATAGTTTTCGCCTTGAGGTTGGCCGCGTGGTCGGCGATCAGATCTATCCGCTGGATTCGTTGAAGGAACCGGTGCGCCTCGCTTCCGGACTGTCGCGGGAGAAGATTCTCAACGACGAGGCCCAGCAGCGCGGGTTGGAAACCTTGAGCCGTTTCGGCGAGCGATTGCGGGGTTTTCAGGGCCAAACCGTGCGCGCCGTGGCCACCAATACCCTGCGCGTTGCAAAGAATGCCAAGGTGTTCATCCACAAGGCGGAAGCTGCTCTGGGCTTCCCGATCGAAGTCATCGGCGGCCGCGAAGAGGCACGCCTGATCTACATCGGGGTGGCGCACGCCATGCCGCCCGCCCGGCACAAGCGCCTGGTCGTCGACATCGGCGGCGGGTCGACCGAGTTCGTCATCGGCAAGAAGGTCGAACCGCTGGTGATGGAATCGCTATTCATGGGCTGCGTCAGCTACTCTTTGCGTTTCTTCCCGGATGGCAAGGTCGACAAGAAACGCTTCTTCGACGCCGAAGTCGCCGCCGCGCGCGAAATAGAAATCATCGCGCACGATTACCGGGCTTATGGCTGGACCGAGTCGGTGGCGTCCTCGGGAACGGCCAAGGCAGTTGCCGATATCCTCGAACTCAACGGACTCAACCCGGACGGGGGGCCGGGCATCTCGCG
>DBMG01000027.1:0-198 GCA_002304785.1 Candidatus Accumulibacter sp. UBA704
TGCTACGCGCTCGGCATCACCGAAGTGGATCCGGCACAGTCCGACATGCTGTTCGAGCGCTTCATCTCGAAGGAACGCAACGAGCCGCCCGACATCGATGTCGACTTCGAACACCAGCGGCGCGAGGAAGTCATCCAATATATCTACGGGAAATACGGCCGCGAACGCGCCGCGCTGACCGCCACGGTGATCAGCTAC
>DBMG01000027.1:268-11411 GCA_002304785.1 Candidatus Accumulibacter sp. UBA704
CAGCGCGAGCAGCTGCCCGAGCGCTTCGCTGCCGTCGGCCTCGATCCTGGCAACCCGCGTGTCGAGAAGTGGCTGATCCTCTCAGAACAACTACGCGGCTTCCCGCGCCATCTGTCGCAGCACGTCGGCGGTTTCGTCATCAGCCGCGGCCGCCTGGACCGACTGGTGCCGATCGAGAACGCGGCGATGGAGGGGCGCAGCATCATCCAGTGGGACAAGGACGACATCGACGCGCTCGGGCTGATGAAGGTCGACGTGCTGGCGCTCGGCATGCTGAGCGCCATCCGCCGCGCGCTCGACGGCATTTCGCAACGGATCGGCCGGCGCTTCCGCATGCAGGACATTCCGCGCGAGGATCGGGTGGTCTACGACATGATCGGTCGCGCCGACACGGTCGGCGTGTTCCAGATCGAGTCGCGCGCGCAGATGGCCATGCTGCCGCGCCTGAAGCCGAAATGCTTCTACGACCTCGTCATCGAGGTGGCCATCGTGCGCCCCGGCCCGATCCAGGGCGACATGGTGCATCCCTACCTCCGGCGTCGGCAGAAAATCGAGCCGGTGACGTATCCCTCGGAGGCGGTGAAATCGGTACTCCAGCGCACGCTCGGCGTACCGATTTTTCAGGAGCAGGTGATGCAACTGGCTATTGTCGCCGCCGGTTTCACGCCCGGCGAGGCCGACCATCTGCGCCGTTCGATGGCCGCGTGGAAGCGCAAGGGCGGCGTCGGCCACCTGCGCGAGCGCCTGATCGACGGCATGCTCGGCCGGGGCTACACGCGCGAGTTCGCCGAGGCCATCTATCGCCAGATCGAGGGCTTCGGCGAGTACGGGTTTCCTGAATCGCATGCGGCGAGCTTCGCGCTGCTGGTCTACGTTTCGGCATGGCTCAAACGGCACGAACCGGCGGCTTTTCTCGCCGGTCTGCTCAACGCGCAGCCGATGGGTTTCTACGCGCCGTCGCAACTCGTGCAGGACGCCCGCCGCCACGGCGTCGAGGTACTTCCGCCGGACGTGCAGCGCAGCGGCTGGGAGACGGTACTGGAAGGCGAGGACGCATCGATCGTCCGTCTCGGGCTGCATCTGATCCATGGCCTCGGGGCGGAAAGCGGAGAGCGCATCGCCGCCGCGCGGCCGTTCCGCAACGTGGCCGATCTGGCCGGGAGAGCCTCGTTGACTCGCGATGATCTCGACGTGCTGGCGGCGGCCGGCGCGCTTTCAGCCCTGGCCGGCCATCGCCGCGAAGCGGCGTGGGCCGTTGCGGCCGTGCCGGTACAGCGCGATTTGCTGTTCGAGGCGCCTGCCGCGGAGTCGCCCACCATCCTGCAGGCACCCCGCGAAGGCGATGACCTCGTCGCCGATTACGCCACCCTGCGCCTGACGCTCGGCCGCCATCCCCTCGCCCTGCTGCGGGCGCAGCTCGAACGGCGCCGCTACGTGAGCGCGCTGGCGCTACGCGGCATGAGCCACAATTGCCCGGCGCGCTGCGCCGGCATCGTCACCGGGCGGCAACGTCCGGGAACGGCCTCCGGCGTCATCTTCCTGACGCTGGAGGATGAAACGGGGCTGGCCAACGTCATCGTCCACCCCCGGCTTGTCGAGCGGCAGCGCCGAGAATTGCTGGGTTCGCGCCTCCTGGGCGTGCTCGGCGTCCTGCAGCGGGAAGGCGATGTCGTGCACCTGATCGCCAAGCGCCTGGTCGACCACACGGCGTTGTTGGGTCACCTGCCGACCAGCAGCCGGGATTTCCACTGATCGCGGTCGTCACCTGTGTAACGCTTACAACACTGGAGAACGGGGCGGATTCTTTACGGATTTCCCGAAGCAGTCGTCATTGACCGAAATGCCGGAAGGCCAACATAATCGGGGCAGCGTCGCTGGGCTTTGGTCCATCGGCAAAACAACAACACCGCCGGTCATACGCAGAATGAAGCCTGCTCCGCTCTCGCAAGCGATCACCGCCCCGCAGCGGCGCTTCCTGTTGTTCGGGGCGACCTATCTTGTGCTGTGGTTGGCTACGTGGTATTCCGCTGCGCTGCTGGCCAGTGCCGCGGGCGTCAGCCTGTGGTTCCTGCCGGCCGGGCTGCGCTTCTTCTGCCTGCTGTTTTTCGGCTGGCAAGGATTGCTGGTCGAACTGACGACGCAGTGTGCATGGATTTTGCTGCAACTGGCGACCGGGGGAGAAACCCTCCACGACCTCCTGTCGATCCAGACGTTCTGGCAGATCTATGGCTGGTTCGTGTCCCTGCTGGCCAACGCGCTGGTGATTCTGCCGCTGCGCCAAAGGATGCACGGCAAATGGAACCTGTCGCGTTCCTTGCACAGCGCCCTGTTGGCCTCGGCGGCGGCAGCAGCGAGCACGTTGGCGGCTCTGGCCGGAAGCGTTCGCTTGCTCGTCCTGGGCCACATCTCCGGCGCCCAATGGGGCGAGGTTTTCGCCGCCTGGTTGATCGGCGATTTCATCGGAATCGTCACGTTGACGCCGCTGCTGATGGTCCGGGTCTGGCCCGGCCTCGCTCACTACCTGAAATACGGCACATGGCGTCGGCCTGTGGCCGAAAGGCGCGTGCGACGCATGGTCGACCTCAAGACCACCGCGATCTCGGTGTCGGCGCTATTGCTGGTGTTCGGGATTCCCTGGGCGTTCGGTCTGCACCCTCATTTGCCGCTGTTCGCGCTGCTGCTCTTGCTGCCTCTGGCGGCGGTGGCGTTGCGCTTCGGCCTGCGCAGTTCGGTACTCGCGGTGGTGGTTCTGGATTGCGGATTGGTGTTGTTGATCGCGTGGGTCGGCCGGTTGGAACATGCGCTGCAATACCAGTGGGTGATGGTTGCCATCGCCCTGGTGGGGTTGTGGCTGGGCGGCTCGGTCGAAGCGCGCGACCGGTTGATGATGCGTTATCGCGACTTCGCCGACGTGTCGAATGACCTGATCTGGGAAATCGACCGCGACGGGCGACTGGTTGTGGCCAGCGGGCGCCTGGCGAAGCTCCTGGCGATCTCCAGGGGGATATCCTGGCAGGGACTGCTCGCGCAGCACTCCGCGCGAATGGCCGAGTTCGAAGAGGCGTTGACCCGGGGGCAGCCGTTCCGCAACCTGGAAATGCGGTTGGGCAGCGCGGGAGAGGCGCCGCGCTGGATCCAACTCAATGGCTTGCCGCTGTTCGACGACGCGGGCGAACTGACGGGCTATCGCGGGACCGCCGTCGACGTTTCGCCATCCCGGCAAGCGGAGGAAATGCTCCGCAACTACAACGAAACCCTGGTCAAGGAGGTCGACGAACGGACGCGAGACTTGCGTCAGATCGTCAGCGAACTGGAAACCAAGGAACGGCACCTGCAGGTGCTTCTGGCAGCGGCCCCGGTGGGCGTCATCGAACTCGACGAGGCGGGGCGTTGCGGCTATATCAATGCCAACGGTTGTGCGTTGACCGGATGTTCGCAGGAGGAGGCGCACGGGCGCTCGCTCCTCGACTTCGTGCATCCGGACGACCGTGCCTACGTGGAATTCGTGTGGAATATCAATCGCCAGAGCACCGAAGTGAAGTGGCTGGAATTCCGCATGGAGCGCACCAAGCAGCGCTGCGTCGCACACTGGATCAATCTGAGCCATTCGCAGCAGGCGATGGAGGGCACGATCATGGTGCTGACCAATGCGGCCGCACGCAGTCAGCACGATGAACGGCTGTGGACGCTGGCCCACCACGATGCGTTGACCGAGCTGCCCAACCGCCATCTGTTCCGGGACCGCATGAAGCAGGCCTTGCTGCACGCCAGGCGCAACGAGAGCGGGGTGGCGCTGCTGTGGATCGACCTCGACGGGTTCAAGGCCGTCAACGACACCCTTGGTCACGCCGCCGGCGATGCCCTGCTGCGCGAGGTGGCTCAGCGCCTGAAGATCCGGACGCGCGCCAGCGATACCGTGGCGCGGATGGGCGGCGATGAATTCGCCGTCGTCATGCCAGGGACGGTGGCCGTGGAGAGCGCCGTGCATACCGCCACGGACTTGCTTGCCGGCCTGGCCGAACCTTTCGATCTGCCGCAGGGAGCGGTGCGCATTTCCGGCAGCATTGGCGTTGCCCTCTATCCGCAACATGCGGCAACCGTGGAAATGCTCATGCAGCATGCGGATCTGGCTTTGTATGCCGCCAAGCGCGCCGGCAAGAATCAGGTTCAAGTGTGGCGCCGTGACGGCGACGGGTGATCCAGCGGGTGGGCGCATGTTCGCCCCGACGTCCATTCCCTCGGTGTACTCCCGGTCGAAGCACTGCGGTCAAAGAGCGAAGTGAGAGCCGGGCGAGCCGGATTTCAGTCGTTCATGCCGTTATACTTGCATCCATTGTGGTCGGTGGAGAATGCGACGGCATGGACGATTTCCTCCTGGGCGCGCGGTTGTTGCTGCTGCTGAGCATCGCCAACCTGGCGCCGATCCTGCTCTTTCGCCTGAGCGGACGACGGCCGGGGCTACGGCTCGACGGCGGCTTGGACTTCTTCGATCGCCGCCCGTTGCTGGGGCCGTCGAAGACCGTGCGCGGCGTTGCGGCGGCCGTTGCGGCGTCGGCCCTCGTGTCGCCCCTGCTGGGCTTTGCCATGTACCTCGGGGCCATCGTCGGGGTCTACTCGATGCTGGGCGACGCGTTGTCGAGTTTCTGCAAGCGGCGGCTCGGCATTCCGGCGAGCGCGAAGGCCACCGGGCTGGATCAGATCCCGGAGGCGCTGGTGCCCCTGCTGGTGGTCGCGGATTCCCTGTCGCTGTCGCCCGTTCAGATCGCCGCCGTTACGCTCGCCTTCTTCGTGCTCGAAATTCCGACGTCACGCCTGTTCTACCGCATGGGCTTGCGCGACCAGCCTTACTGAGTGCGCGCGTTCAATCCGCGCCGGTTGGGCCGCGGTGCAGTCGATGCAGTGTGATTTCGGGCCGGCAATTCAGGCGGACGTCGATGATCGACGAGCCGCAGCCGACCGAGGTATATCCGACCATGTTGTGGTATTTCCAGGCGCCGCGCGCGACGGCGCGCGGGGCGCCGCTGTCGGTGAAGATCGGCAGGCCGCCCGGCAGGCAGATCTGTCCGCCGTGGGTGTGTCCGCTGAGCATCAGGCTGAAGCCGACGTGCGCCGCCTTGCGGTAGGGTTCCGGCGTGTGCGACAGGAGAATGGCGCAGGATTCGCGTCCGACCGCCGCTTCCAACTTGCAGAAGTCGTGCGTGCGGTAGGTGTGCGCGTCGTCGATGCCAGCCAGGATCAGGGAGTCGTTTCCTCGGCGAAGATGCACCGCCTCGTTCATCAGCACGTTGATGCCCAGGGCTTCCATGCCCGGCACCATGCGGATGGTGTCGTGATTGCCGAGCACGGCATAGACCGCTTCGCCAAGATGCGGCCTCAACCGCGCCAGCGCCTCGAGCGCCGGCAGGTAGGGGCCGAAGGTGCGAAAGCGGAAGTCCCCGGTCAGCACGCAGACGTTGTGAACGATTCCTTTCAGGCTCGCGATGAGCCGTTCGAGGTAGGGCACGCTCATGTCCAGATGCAAGTCGCTCAGGTGGAGCACGCAAAATCCTTCGAAGGCGCCTGGCAGGCGGGACAGCCGTATCTCGTTGTCCCGGCGGCGGATATCCAGAACGTTGTGGCGCCCGCGCCGGTGGAGACCCGCCAGAGTCAGCACGGTGCGCATGAGGCCGTGCATCGAGCACCAGTTGTCATGGTGAACGAAGCGCGCACCCCAATCGGCG
Source organism: Candidatus Accumulibacter sp. UBA704 (assembly GCA_002304785.1). Taxonomy (GTDB): domain Bacteria; phylum Pseudomonadota; class Gammaproteobacteria; order Burkholderiales; family Rhodocyclaceae; genus Propionivibrio. The sequence continues at coordinate 5,989 of DBMG01000027.1, forward strand.
GCGATCCGGGCCTCGTGCTCGCGCTCCGCGCCGAGGCGCCGCTGAAGATGCAGGCTGCCGATGCGCGCTTCGAGTCCCGCGAGAAAGCTATCGGAGGGTTCCATATGTTTAAAATACGCCAATCCATCGTTGCCGCAAGTGTCTTTCCGGATCGCCCTTGAACCTCCGTCATCTTCCCAACCTGATCACCGGCCTGCGCCTGATCCTGGCGGCGCCCGTGGCCTGGCTGTTGCTGGAAGGGCGCTACCTGGAAGCGTTAGTGTTGTTCGTGATTGCTGGCGTCTCCGATCTGGCGGACGGTTTTCTCGCCAGGCGCTTCAACTGGATTAGCCGGCTCGGCCGCATCCTCGATCCACTCGCCGACAAAGCGCTGGTGGTGGGGACGCTGCTGGTGCTCGGTTGGCGCGGCGAGTTGCCGCTCTGGCTGGTGACGCTGGCCGTCGGCCGGGACGTGATGCTGGTAGGCCTGGCGGTTGGCTATCACTTCCTGATCGAACCGCTCAAGCCCAAACCGCTTCTTAGCAGCAAGCTCAATACCTTGCTGCAATTGACGTTGATCGCGGCGGTGCTGTTCAGCAAGGCAGTGTTCCCGCTACCGGAGGCGTTGCTCGCCGGTTTGATTTACGGGGCCGGGCTGACGACCCTGTGGAGCGGGTGTGCCTACCTGTGGGTTTGGGGCCGGCGTGCGTGCCGGACCACGCGTTCGTGAAGCCCTGATAGAAAAAGCCCCGCGATGTACGCGGGGCTTCTGTTGTGTGGAAACGCCGGGCGCGCTTCGCGTACGGGTGCCGCCGTCAGCGCGCGAGCCACCCGCCATCGACAGCCACGGTGTAGCCGTTGATGTAGTCGGCCGCCTTCGACGACAGGAAAACTACCGCGCCACCCAGGTCTTCCGGCAGCCCCCAGCGCCCCGCCGGGATGCGCCCGAGGATTTCGGCGCTGCGCGCTTCGTCGGCGCGCAACTGGGTGGTGTTGTCGGTGGCCATGTAGCCTGGGGCGATGGCGTTGACGTTGATGCCGTGCTTGGCCCACTCGTTGGCCATCAGCATGGTGATGCCCTTCACGCCGCTCTTCGACGCCGTGTACGAAGGAACGCGGATGCCGCCCTGGAAGGAGAGCATCGAGGCGATGTTGACGATCTTGCCTCCCGTACCCTGTTTAATGAACTGGCGGGCGACGGCCTGGCACATGAAGAAGACGGCCTTGACGTTGATGTTCATCACGTCATCCCATTCCTTCTCGGTAAAATCCACCGAGTCGTTGCGGATGATGATGCCGGCATTGTTGACCAGGATGTCGATGTGGCCGAAAGCTTCCAGTGCCTTGGCGACCACGCCCTCGATCGGTTCGATGCTGAGCAGGTTGGCCTGGATATGCACATACTTCCTGCCGGTGGCCTCGATGGCGGCTGCCGTTTCCGGGGCGTCCGGCGTATGGGTGACGCCGACGATGTCGGCGCCGGCCTGGGCCAAGGCCACGGCCATGCCGCGGCCAAGGCCGCGTTCCGATCCGGTGACGAGGGCGACTTTGCCGTCGAGCTTGAATGCGTCGAGAATTCCACTCATGACTTTGTCCTTTACTTGAGATCGTTGGGGCCGAGGGTGTCCATGTCCTCGAACGTCTGGTTCTCGCCGGCCATGCCCCAGATGAAGGAGTAGCAGCCGGAACCGACGCCGGAATGGATCGACCATGACGGGGAGATGACGGCCTGTTCGTTGGACATCACGATGTGACGCGTTTCCGTCGGTTGCCCATGCATGTGGAAGACGCGCGTGCTGTCGGCCATGCCGAAATAGAGATAGACCTCCATGCGCCGTTCATGCGTGTGCGGCGGGTAGGTGTTCCACACGCTGCCGGGTTCGAGGACGGTGACGCCCATCACCAGCTGGCAGCTCTGGCACACGGCGGGATGTACGTACTGGTAAATGGTGCGCACGTTGCAGGTCTCCGGCGCGCCCAGCTTCTTCGGGTTGGCGGTGGCGCGGGTGATATGCACCGTCGGGTAGGTGGCGTGCGCCGGGCAGCTCATCACATAGAACTTGGCCGGCTGGGCGGGGTTGTCGCTTTCGAAGGACACCGTCTTGGTGCCCATGCCAACGTAGAGACCGTCGCCGTTGGCCAATGCATGAGCTTTGCCGTCGAGGATCACGCGGCCGGATTCGCCGAGGTTGACGACGCCGAGTTCGCGGCGGTCGAGGAAGTTCGGCGTGCCGAATTCCTTGCCGCCTTCGAGCGCCAGCGCCTGCGTGGTCGGCACGGCGCCGCCGAAGACGACGCGGTCAACGTGGGTATAAACCAGCGTCAGTTCTCCGGTGGCGAAGATCTTCTCAACCAGGAAGTGGCGGCGCAGGGTTTCGGTATCGTAATGCTTGACGTCTTCCGGGTGATGCCCGTAACGCATGTCCAGTTTCATTGGGGGAATCCTCCAAGTCACTTCTTAAGAAAGTCCTCACGCTGCGGCGTGAAGATGTCGAGTAATCTGCCTTCGCTGATGCACAGCGCACCGTGCAGCACGGATGAAGGAACGTAGACCGAATCGCCGGCCTTCAGGCGGGTTTTCTGCCCCTCGATGGTGAATTCGAATTCGCCGGCGAGGCAGTAGCAGACCTGTTCATGGACATGGCGATGTTCGTAGCCGATGGCTCCTGCCTTGAACATGACTTCGACGGCCATCAGGCTGCCGCCATGGGCCTTGATCTTGCGTGTTACGCGGCCTTCCTCGATGGTTTCGAGAGCAATGTCGGCGTCGTGAAAGAAAGAAGTGCTCATCATTCTGGTTATCCAAAAGTGACGCAGTTTCAATAAGACACCCTTCGTCGGCAATGATTGCCGGCTTGGGCGGAGGAGCGGCAAGGGCCTGGGAACTGCAGATTGACGTGGCCTGACCACCTGACAGAGGCGACTTTACACCAAGTTTGCGGCGTATTCAATATTTTTGGAACGATGTTCCATTTATGAATTCTTCCCGAAACCGGGCCTGGCGGGGGAATGTTGCGCTTGTTCTGCGAGATCGGTTGGGCGGCGCCGTTCAGGGCTCGTAGCCGAGGATGTTGGAAATGCGGGCGGCCGCGGCCTTGACCTTGTCGATCTTGTCGGCCTCGTCGCCGCGCTCGTAGCGGAAACCCGGCCAGGAGACCGAAAGCGTGGCGACGACGAGGCCCGTGTGATCGAGTATCGGGGCGCCGATGCAGTGCAATCCTTCCTCGCGTTCTTCGTTGTCGAGGGCATAGCCACGCTCGCGGATTTGCGCCAGTTCGGCATTGAGTGCCGTGCGCGAGGTGATGGTGTTCTTTGTCACGGCCAAAAGCTTGACGCCCTTGAGGGCAGCGTCGCGCTCCTCGTTGGTCATGTAGGCCAGCAGCACCTTGCCGATGGCGGTGCAATAGAGAGGCATGCGCCGTCCGACGCGCGAATACATGCGAATGTGATACTTGGATTCGATCTTCAGCACATAGACAGCCGAATCGCCATCCAGCACGCCCATATGGATGGTTTCGCCCAGTTCTTCGGCGAGTTCCTCAGCCACCGGGCGCGCCGCGGCATGCAGGTCGAGATGGTCCAGAGCCCGGGATCCCACATTGAACATCTTCAGCGTGATGGCCCAGCGATCGTCTTCCGCGCGCCGCGCATAGCCGAGTTCCTGCAGGGTCAGCAAGAAGCGGTAGACGGTCGGTTTGGCCAGCTGGATTTCGCGGGAGAGCTCTTCGAGTCCGATGGTGCGCTGCTGGGACAGCTTTTCAAGAACGGCAAGAACCCTCACTGCCGCACTGACAAGAGGGACACGGGCAGACTTCGAGGGAGCTTTCTTGGCCATTTTTGGACTCGCGTTCCATTTCGGTAAGCGCGGATTTTAAACCGTCCCTTTCATGCCGTACATGGTTTTCTTGCGCGGCAAGGGAAGAGGGGAAGTCGCTGGCCATGGTGGGGGGACGAATTCGGCGAAAAGCGGGCACTGCTGAGATATGTTGGATTGCCGCAACCGATGGCTTCGGTGAGAAGCGGGGAGCTCAAGGCTTTCGCCGTGTTCCCCGTGGTTGCGGGGATGTCATCGAGGCGGCTCGACGATTGATTGGCGCCGTTCCGGCCAAGTCGTACGACGACCGACTGGAAACCGGCAAATTTCGGTCAATTCTTGTTTGACGCTTCGCTGGCTCGTTTCAGGCGTTCGCGGCTGTTGGTGAGGTGCATGCGCATGGCGGCGCTGGCTGCCTGCGGGTCCTGGCGGGCAATGGCGTCGAGGATGTTCTCGTGTTCGCGGTTGGTGCGATAGAGGTAGCTCTGGCCGGGTTCCGGGGAGAATTGCGAGGTATCGAGGCGGGTGCGCGGAATGGTGGCGGTACCGAGGTGCCGGTAGAAGTCCTCGAAGTATTTGTTGTGCGTGGCCAGCGCGATCTGCATGTGGAATTGGTAGTCGGCTTCGACCGACGTTTCACCCCGGTTGACGCCATCCTCGAAGGCTTGCAGTGCCTGGCGCATGCGCTCCAGTTGCTCGTCGGTGCGCCGGACCGCGGCGAGGCCCGCGGCTTCCGTTTCCAGGCTGATGCGCAGTTCCAGCATGGCCAGTACGTCGCGGATGGTGACCACGGTGGAGAAGTCGAGCGGGTGGGTTGGCTGGCTGGTCGCCGGCAGAACGAACGTACCCACGCCGTGGCGCGTTTCTACCAGTCCGGCGGCCTGCAGGCGGGAGATCGCCTCGCGCACGACCGTGCGACTGACACCCTGCTCGGCCATGACTTCCGGTTCCGTCGGCAGCTTTTCTCCGGGCTTATAGAGGCCGTTGCGGATCTTGGCCGTCAGGTCGTTCATGACTTCATGGGCCAGGCTGATTGAGCGCCGGCGCGGCAGTACGGGGGCTTTGGTCGGGTTCATGATGGTCACAGAGAAAAGTTTCGATCCGCCTCTTGCAATTCTTCTTGCGCTCATTATACTGCGAAATCAGACGTACGACGACGTACGAGAAGATAAATAATAACCATCGGTCGCCGTACTTGTCACGGATGTTCTGCACGGGTTGCAACGGAGGCAAACAGGAGCATGGGGATGAGTGTTAACCAGAAGGGGGGCGATACGCCCGTCGTAACCGAAATGCGGGTGATCCCCGTGGCCGGCCACGACAGTATGCTGTTCAACCTGTGTGGAGCGCACGGGCCGTTCTTTACGCGCAATATCGTCATCCTGAAGGACAGCGCGGGCCGCACCGGTATCGGCGAAGTTCCCGGAGGCGAGGGCATCCGCCAGGCGCTCGAGCGCTCGCAGGAACTGGTGATCGGTAAATCGATCGGCCTGTACAACGGCATCCTAAACGCCATCCGTCAGTCCTTCGTGAGCGGCAAGGCGGCGCACCAGGCAACCGTGCATCAGGTGACTTCCGAATCCGAAGCGAGGGTGCTCAAGCAGCCGCACGAGATCAACCTGCGCATGGA